>CAIZJW010000084.1 GCA_903933385.1 uncultured Silvanigrella sp.
AGTCATTTCGTATCCCTATGGTGAGTTGAAAACCTCTACGACTGTGAAAATATCGGAAGACCGTTTCAGGAGGAAGACACCCAATGGAATTCCGCTATAAAAAAATCGTGTTTCTCACGGGAGCTGGAATTTCTGCTGAAAGTGGTGTGCGCACCTTTCGTGACACAGATGGACTCTGGGAAAATCATCGCGTTGAAGACGTTGCCAGTCCGCAAGGATTCAAGAGAAATCCGGCGCTTGTTTGGAAGTTCTATTCATTGCGTCGACTCCAAGCGAGTGAGGTGCAACCTAACAAAGCTCACGTTGCGCTTGCGGACGCATTGCATTCCCTTGAGCAAGCTTCCGTTCGTGCACTTTTAATCACTCAAAACGTCGATACCCTTCATGAACGGGCCTTTGGAGCGCTCCCGAACAAAAATTTCATCGACATTCATGGCACGCTCTCCCGTTCGCGCTGCACGAAATGTAACAAAATTTTTTCAGACCGCTGGGCGTATTTTAACGAAGAACAGCAACCTGCAGAGCGTCATGCCGACCATCTGTGGTCGAACCCATCGTTGACAAACTTACTCTCAATGCCACGCAGAAACCCGCAAGGCATACCACTGTCGCCATGCTGCTCTGATCTGCTCCGCCCGGATATCGTTTGGTTCGGAGAGCGCCCTCATGGCGTTGAGAATGCCATTGAGCAACTCACGAGCTGCGACTTATTCGTGTCGATCGGCACGAGCGGAAACGTGTATCCAGCCGCGGGCTTTGCAGCCGTTGCGCGCAAAGCGGGGGCGCACACGGTCAGTATCAATCTGGAACCAACTGAAAACTCTGCGGCCTTTCACGAGCATCTGCATGGGCTCGCCACGGAGAAGGTGCCGGATTTCCTAAAGAAAATTTAAAAAAAATTATCTAACAAGCAGTTGACCTAAAAGGCAAAAGCCTCAATAACCCAGGCAGCTATTCCTGTTGGAGAATTATCCCGTGATTGGTTTGTCTAACGTCACCAAAAATCAAGGCGGCCGAACGCTTTATTCCAATTCAAGTTTTCAAGCGCAGCCAGGCGACCGCATTGGCCTTGTTGGTCCGAATGGTGCCGGCAAAACAACTATCTTTCGAATTCTCACTGGCGAAGAATCTGTCGACAATGGCCAGATCATCCGCCCAACGGCGCTGACCCTCGGATATTTCTCTCAGGATGTTGGCGAAATGCATGGTCGCTCGGTTCTCGAAGAAACCATGGCAGGTGTTGAAGATCTTGCCAAACTGAGAGCACGCATTTCCGAAATGGAAGTGCAGCTCGGTGAACCCATGGACGACGACGCCATGAGTTCGCTCCTCGAGGAATACGGCGATGCTCAGGCAACCTTTGAAGCGCGCGGCGGATATGATCTCGATGTTCGTGCTCAAGAGATACTCAGCGGCCTCGGCTTTTCCATCGACGATTTTCAAAGATCAGTTGAACAATTTAGCGGTGGATGGAAAATGCGAATTGCACTTGCACGCATTCTCCTTCTCAAGCCCGATGCCCTCCTGATGGACGAGCCCACCAACCACCTCGACCTCGAATCAATCATGTGGCTTGAAGAATGGCTGATGGAATTCAAAGGAATTCTCATCATGACGAGCCACGACCGAACGTTTCTGAACCGTGTTGTCAATAAAATTGTTGAAATCGCACACGGCAACATCACGACATATTCTGGAAACTACGACTTCTACGAACGAGAACGCGAAATTCGCAAAGAGCAATTGCTAGCCTCATTCAGACGCCAACAAGAAATGCTCGCCAAGGAAGAAGAGTTCATAGCCAAATTCGCTGCACGCGCGAGTCATGCAGCACAAGTACAAAGCCGAGTTAAAAAACTCGACAAAATCGATCGCATTGAAATTCCAGCCGAAGAAAAAATGGTTCGATTTCAATTTAACAAACCACCACGCAGTGGTGATGATGTCGTGAAAATATCGACAGTCGGCAAGGTTTGGGACTCAACGGATGGCCGCAGCAAGAAGGTCTTCTCAGGAGTCACTGGCCTTGTGCGCCGACTCGACAAAATCGCACTTGTTGGAGTGAACGGTGCCGGAAAAAGTACTTTGCTCAAAATAATTGCCGGCCAAGTTGAGCCCAGCGAAGGGGCATGCTCTTTGGGTGCGAGTCTTGAGGTTGGTTACTTTAGCCAACACGCGCTTGAAGTCTTGAAACCAAACTGGACTATCCTCGAACAACTGCAGTCTGTTTCTCCCAATGCATCTATTGGGACACTCAAAACATTGCTGGGCGCTTTTCTTTTTTCCGATGATGATGTGAACAAGAAAATTTCTGTTCTCTCCGGTGGAGAAAAGAGCCGCGTGGTGCTGGCCTGCATTTTAATCCGTCCGGTCAATTTCATTATTCTCGACGAGCCCACCAACCACCTCGACATCCGTTCACGGGAGATCCTCATGGAGGCGCTCCAAGATTTTGAGGGTACAGTTATTATCGTTAGCCACGACAGGCATTTTCTCTCACAAATTACCAACCGAGTGTTTAGAATCGATCATGGCGAAATGCAGATCTATGAAGGCAGCTTCAAAGAGTATCTCAGCTCTTCAATGCACGACGGTAAAGCACATTAAGAAAAAGGGGATTCCGGTTTGTACCAGAATCCCCTTTTTTCTTCCTGCGTCTCTTTATTCTCAATAACGAGCTTTAAATTCTTTGAATTTCGACCACAGCTTGGAAACACTGTGGGTGGGTTGCCCATAAGGGCTGTGTGGGAATGAGGCCCATTCATAGCGCACAGTATATGCCGCATTATCGAAGTCGTTCATTCCAACAATACGCTCAACATCATCATAACCACCGCGCCATTTGATCAGCTGAACTGCGGCACGATCTTGGCTCTCTGGAGAGAAGTCGGTTAATCCCAAATTCCGACGCACTTCATCCCAAGTTGTCGACTTAATTTGATACCTCCCCGAGGCATCGGAGCAGTATCCGCCTGAGCAAATTGTGCGACGTGGGTGTCCAGCAAAACTGTAGAATTTTACAAAGCTAAAAATATAATCGTAGGAACTATTGGTGCCTTCGGCATAGGCAATGGTGTCGAGAAATGCCATCATGTTTGCAGAAAATATCGTTTTAAGACTCGACTTCTCGACATGAGCGCGGAAAACGTAACCCCGACTGAATTCACATTCGGGAAGCATCTCTGCGGTGTTAACAAGAAGATGCGATCCTTCAGGAGAAGGCTGAGTTTGCAGCTTAATTTTTGTGCCTGACGGCAAAACACATTTTTCTTCATTGAAAGCCAGTGTTGCTGAATCAGCGATTGTTTTTTTCAAAAAAGTGTCTTGGCTGCCAATAACGATAAAAGATTCCACGGAGCCAGATTCCGCCGTCAGAGCCAAGCTTGGTTCTCCTGCTTGTCCACAGGCAACCAGCGCAAAAGCAGAAAGAATCGAAGCAACAATCGTTTTTATACTCATGACGGGCTCCCTCTGCTCAATTGTTTGCATAAACAGAAGGCAGCAATTCAAATGCCACCCAGCAACACCCGTAACCATTCAGGAATTTTAAATTCTCACTGTCAAAGGATTTTACAGTGTCAGCAGTAAACTCATTTGCCTTGGCTTTTTTGAGTCAGAACAATCAGCTCTCGGGCAGCAAAGGCTGCCTCGGCACGTGTTCTTTCCGAAACCACAACTTCACCCGACAATCCCCATCCAAATTGACGGAAAGCCCGCGCAGCGCGATTGCTTTGCGCAAGATGACAGCCCACGCAACTTCCCTGCAAGGGAGTTGTTTTGAGAGGATCGAGAAATTCAGCTGACGTGAACTTGTGCTCAGCTGCGGGTCGTGGAGTTCGGATGCCAGGTGAGTTGAGCTCGGCATCGCTCAAAGATTCATGATTCCCCCCATGCGGGAGAGCATCTTTGATCCATTCGCCATTTTTAAAAACAAGACGCGCGAAGGTCCACCGTTCAAGGCCCGGACCAGAGAGAAATACCGAGACATCATGAGGGCGAGTCAGCTTACGAATTTTCTGCACAATGCCGTGCTCTCCAATCCAGTTGGATTTCGCACCTTTGCTCACAACATCCTGCCACAACTGAACCACCTGACTTATGTCATTCAGCGAGAAGGCAAGATGCAGAGCAGCATCTGGAAAAAAATGACCACGGTCGTGCTTAAGAACGGGCTGAAGAACGAATCGTACTTCGCTGTACTTGCCATTTTGCGAACAGCTCTGGAGTGCTTCTCGATCGGTGTTTTCCCTTCCGTGTCTGACGCGGCAGGGATCGAGTCGCACTGACGCAACGAACCAAGATTTCGGATCACACAGCTCCGGCAGAAAGCCCCGCTCCTGAACAAGAAACGCATCTCGCCCGAGCATTTCAGAATCAAGGCC
>CAIZJW010000085.1 GCA_903933385.1 uncultured Silvanigrella sp.
AGATGGCCATTTCGATTACAAAGTTTATGGCAGGACGTGGGATGGCTTCGACGGACACCATGGCAATGCCGTGCTCAGTCGATTTCCGATCATTTATTCTAACAACATTGATATTTCGAATGTTTTTTTTCAGAAGCGATCACTACTTCATGTTGTGGTGCTTGTTTCACCAGAGCGCCCACCTGTGCACTTTATTTGCTTACATTTCGATCTGCATGAAAAAGGTCGGCTTGCTCAAGTCAATCGTCTCGTAGAACGAATTGAACAAACCGTTCCGCATCATACTCCGCTTGTCATTGCGGGAGATTTCAACGATTGGCGTGGCATCATTTCATCTCATCTCGAACAGGGCTGCGGAGTCGCCGAGGCGCATAAGTTCATTCATGGTCGCTATGCTCGGTCGTTTCCCAGTACATTTCCACTTTTACCGCTCGACCGCGTCTATTCACGCGGGCTTGATTGTCGTGCGGTCAAATGCTTGAGTGGCACGCCATGGACTCAATTGTCCGATCACGTGCCACTCCTTGCTGATTTTGAATTCCGAGAAGCGCTTACAAGCCCGGAATAAATGCGACAGGGGATGTCTTTGGTGCCAAGACTTCAGCGTACGACGTAGCGAGTTTTTTCAGGTTGGCCGAAGCGACAGATTGTTCCAAAGGAGAAAGCTCTGCAGCTGGAGCAGCCGTTCGGACGCGTTCGAGGGCTCGATTTATTTCGCTTGCAGCTGATGCGCGCTTGTTTGCAGGAATCTGCTCCTGCAATTCAAGAATTTTGAGCGCTGTTTTGAGCATGCCACGCATGGGTTTTTGAACCATGTCAGGCAGTGGAACGATGAGGTTCTCAAGAACAGTGGTTCCTTGAATCAATCCCGCAACAACGTAATCCACTGGAGAACCAACATCGCCTTGGTTGCAATCAAAGCGCTTCGTCATATCTTCATCTGTGCAAAACTTGAGTGGCGAAGAAGGTACTTCACCAAAATAGCCCCAACGTACCGCTGCTGTGTCATATGAACCGGGAATTGTTCTAATGTTGGTAATAAAACCAGGTTCATAATCCATCACAGAACTAGATATTCCGTTTGAGTCGATCTTCGTGGAACCTGCGAAGTTGTGCCGCAGGCCGAGTGAGTGTCCAAACTCGTGCATAATAACGCTGTAATAATATCCTTTGATGTACTCATCAGAAGTTTTTGAATTTGTATCTGCAAAGAACGAGACAACCGGATTTTCGCCAATGCCTTCCACGAGTGGAACGTTGCCAATCTTTCCAGATAATTTGCCAAATTGCGGGGATGCCTCGGCTGTATATTTATAGATTTCCTCAAAACCCTTTCGCGTGGTGCTGCCATTGATAAGAATTTGAGTTGAAACAACTTCACCTGTCACTGGATTTACCATTGTTGGTGCATATCCAGCCCAAGGTACATCTTCATCGAGGCCGTCAATCCATTTGGCAACATTGTATCGCGGGTCGCCTAGGTCGATATTCTCGTTTGCAACTTCGGCTTTGAATGCAGCAAATCCAAATGAGATGTTCCAACTTTCAATCGCACGTCTGCCGACATCAACATACTCTTCGGGAAAACCCTTCAAATAGATAATTTGTTGAGCTGGCTTCTTGCTCTTAACGTCGATTTTGTAGTGAGCAATGGGAAGACTGTTGTCAGTTCCAGGTTTACGCTCAGCGGGAAAAAATCCGATGTTTTGAGTTCGAGCCAACGCGGCAGTGCGAGAAATAATGCGTGGTTTTTTGTCTTGACGTTTCAGAAAGAGTCTTATTTTAACCTCTCCACTGCGTGTTTGCTCTCCTTCTGCGGGAGCCTTGGCAAGAGAGAACGAGACGCTGTGAATGACATCAACGACAACGGTGTCAGAGTCTTGTTCTACCTTTACGACTTTGGGCTGTGCAACGGTTTGCCAGCTTCCTGCGTCGGGGCCAGCATCGGCGTCTATGGTTGCGCCACCAATGCCATTCCATAGGTTCAATTCATTTCCGGCGGTCGCAAAATCGACTTCCAATTTTCCGTCTGAAGTTTCGCTCACGTCAAATGAAAGGAGCTTTTCAAGGCCATTCTTACTCTCAGTTGCAACAACGAGTTGAGTTTGGCCCTGACTTCCTTGAGACAGAACGAGTCGACTTTCAACAGGTCGAAAGTTTAAGTTCAATGCGGTGCTGAAGAATCCTTTTGTGTCGATGACGTTCAAACCGAAAAGAAAGGTGTCATCGAGGTCGCGCTTCTCCAGAAACGCCTTCTCATTTCCTGATTTGATGAATTTGACTTTCGATTGTCGGGTTGAGTTTCCCTGACAGGCAATGTTCATTGAAGCCAAAGAGACAGCGCTCAGAATGGACAAAGTTGTCAGAAAGTTTTTTTTCATTACGATTCCCCGAAACAACCGAGAAGTGTGTTGTGTTCGCTGGACCCACAAGAGCCCTAGCCGACCAGCCAGTCACTGGTAGGAATGGATGCAGGTCAAGTCAACGATTTTCTGTCCCCTTTAATAAAGTCCCGGAATAAATGGTTTTTTTGACGCGAGGTGGAGAGTGGCGAGAGATTGGAATCACATTCAAGCGGTTGCCATGGACATCGACGGCACACTGACCACATCTGGTGTCTTTTCAGCAGAGGTTCTGCGAGCACTTCATGGGCTTAAGGCGGCTGGGTTGAAATTGATTCTTGTCACTGGGCGGCCTTCTGGCTGGGTTCAGGGTTTGGTGTCTTATCTTCCGGTGGATGCTGCTATTGCGGAAAATGGCGGAGTCATTTTTTTAGGAGCCGAAAAGCCTCCGCTCCTCAGACAAGAGCTGACTGGGAACTACAAAGAGTTGTCGGGCGAAGACAATCGCAAGCGGCTAGAGCTCGTTTTTGCCGCTCTTCGGTTAAATCATCCTCATTTGAGGGTCACCGAAGATAATTTTTATCGACTGAGTGATTTTACATTTCATGTGGATGGTCTCAGCGCTGATAAGCTCGGTGAACTCAAAGCTGAAGTGGAAAAACTTGGCTGCGCATTCACTTGGTCAACCATTCATGCGCACATCATGCCGTCGGGGCAGCAGAAGGGTTCAGCTGTGCAGTGGCTTTTGCAACATTTCAAGTTGGCAAACTCTCCTGCCAGCACAACTCTGACGATAGGCGACAGCCCGAATGATTCTTCGCTATTTGAGGAGCGAATTTTTCCATATTCAGCCGGAGTTGCGAATATTGAAAAA
>CAIZJW010000086.1 GCA_903933385.1 uncultured Silvanigrella sp.
ATAGTCGAACAGGCTCCTATTGAAGAATTGAGGTCGTGGTAGAGTAGAACGGTCGGGTGGTCAATTATTTCATTTTACCTACCTTCAAAATATTCGCTTCGAGGCTGATATGTTGCTGAAATCAAATGGATTTTATTGTGTGGTAGGGGCTGCTTTCGGATTGGTCTCTCACTTTTCGGTTGCCCTCGGTGCTACCGCCGCTCCGTCGGTACAGCCTAGCTCGAATGCGGTTCAGCCTGCAGCGTCGGTTCCCGAATCAGCCGATGCATCACTTCCCGATTCATCGGCTTCGGAAGATATTGACGATCGTTTCGCGACGGAAGGATACCTTGGCGTTTATGGCTCCTTGCTTCAACAAACGATTCCGGCTTTTGGAATCACCGGTTCAATTTACCTTGACGATGATTTTCGTTTCGGTGCTGATATTTCTCGTGGAAGTTCAAAATTTCTGTTCGGTGCGTTTAAGTCTCAGGGAGCCGCGGTTTGGGGTGCTTGGGAGTTGGCCGACAGTTTTTGGCTTAAGAGTGGGTTGAGTTATTCGCGCCTCGACAAACCATCAGCGCAAGAACCGCTTGCTGCTCTCACAAAGGGAATCGACAAAAAAATTCCCCAAATCGAGGTGAGAAGCGATTCGCTGGGTGTGGATGTTTCTTTTGGACAACTCTGGTCTTATTCAAAGTTCTCAATTGCAGCTGACTATCTTGGCTTTACACTTCCTGTTTTGCGACTCACAGGACCCAAGCTTCCACTCTTTGCCCTGCAAGCCGCGCGTATCGATGTTCTTTATAATTTTGAATGATCGACGTTGAATAAATCAAAAGCCAAAAAAAAGACCTCACAGGAGGTCGAGAAGGTAGCTCATTTTCGTTGGCGTTGAGCGAGGCTCGCCCTTCATTTCAAAGGCAATTGAGCTAAAGCTTGGGGGGCCGGGCGGCGGTGGAGTGATGCGAGGTTTGCCATTTTCAGAAAACGCAAGGCCTTCTTTCGGAATGCCGAGAAAATTGTAATTGAGTTTGCCATCGCGATTTTCGTCGTGCCAAAGTGCGATTGCGTATGTGCCATTTGGTATTTTTTCAATCGTTATATCAAACGATCGGCCAATAACCGCGAAGCACTCTGCAAGTACAGCTTTGCTCGCTGAGTCGGGAAAACCTTCAGCAGAGTTGAACATCGATAAACAGATATTTCCGCGTTCGCTGTGGAGTCCGGTGATTTTCACCGTGAGAGCTGCACTCGTTGGTTGTTGGGGCGGTGTGGATGGTTCTCCGGTTCCTAGGTTTGGTGGCGTTGCACCTGGATTCGAAATTCCGGAATCTGTATCGACTCCAGGACTCTTCGGTTCATTTCCATCGAGGGGTGAACCTGCGCCAGTTTGAACGGGAGCGGGACTTTCAGGAATGGGTTGTTTGAGAACAAGCGGAACGCGGGGGTCTTTGCCAACCTCGTTTCCTTGTGAGTCACCACACGAGGTGATCGCAGCAAGTGAAATTGCTGCACCGAAATGCACGAGGGTGACCGACTTTTTTCTCAGCATTTGAACTGCTCCCATGATCGTTAAAAGGAATTGCCTATTGCAGCAACATTCCTGATCAGGCGGGCAACATAGCAGTCAATTCAGAAAACACAAAGAAAAAGTCGGCAGCACGGCCGACTCTCACAAGTGTTCATATTTTCGAGGCTTTTTGGCTGAGATGTTGATTGCAATTAAACTCAATTCAACATCTCAAAGTCCTCAGTAATCGTAACGAACACGCAAGCCAAGGGCCTGTTGGAATTGGGCAGATTTCCCATTTGAGCCTTTTAGCTCCTTTCTTCCTGAATCGAAGGCACCGCCAGTTGCGTTGTCAGCCCAAAGCAGGGAGAGATCGGAACGGTAATAGCTGTAGGATGGAATGAAGCTGAGTTTGTCGTCGAGCATGTATTGTCCCGCAAGCGTAAATGCGGTTTCTTTGCTGCTGCCAGATTTAGTTGTCTTAGAAACTGAGTAGTTTGTGAGGTCCGAGTTCGCAGCCTTCAATGTGCGGTAGTTAAACTCAGCCAAAACGGAGAACTCCTTCGGAAGGAGTTCGTACTTTGTTCCAAGCAAATAAGTTGTCGCAACATTTGTTGCTGCTGTAGAATCGGTTTTTTTCACAGTGGCGTATGTGTCGTATGCAACGCCGGCTTTGATTTTCATGTCGTCCATTTTGTGTTCTGCAAGAACATGCACAAATGAATCGTACTTGAGCTTGCTGCCGGTATTGAGAGCCAGGAACTTTCCTTGCGAGCCAAGTCCCAATTGCACGGGAGTGCCTTCCACTTTGAAATCGGAAGTGAGCTTATGGTACCAGGTTGTGCCTGCTGGTTGCTTCGCAGATGTATCGTTATCGAAATGAGGATTGCGGGCAAGGTGGTAGGTGAGCTTGAGGTCGCTCCAGCCTGTGTTGTATGCCGCGCGGTATCCGTTCACGCGACTCAAGTGGCCTGTGAATGCCACTGATTCTGTGACGTTCGAGCCTTTGATTTTGTCGGTGAAGCCATAAAGGCCTGGTTCGATTTCGCGCACGAAACCGAGCTCAAGGCCATCAACACCCGGAACTTTGAACAGCAAGTGATAATACTTGATGACATCAGTGTTGATGACGAGCTTGCCGTCACTCGAAGCAGTTGCTTTGCTATTTTCGAGTTCATTCAAACGCAGCTCAACATCAGCTTTAGTGTTTTGCCCCAAATCGCGCTCGAACATCAAGCGGAAAGCGTCGAGTTTGGGATTCTTGTTCGTTTTACTTGAATCGTTGAAATTCTTGTAGAACGGATCGAGTTGAACACGCATCGAAACCTTGGTGGCAGGTGCCGCTGCTGCAGGTGCTGCTGCTGCAGGTGCTGCTGTTGCAGGTGCCGCTGTTGCAGGTGCTGCTGTTGCAGGTGCTGCTGCAGGTGCGGTTTCAGCAAAAGCCAAAGAAGAAACCAACGACAAAACAGAAACAGAAACGTGAAGTTTCACATCGCCTCCTTAAGACGGTTTGTGTAGAAGCCTCCAAAACTACACATCCAATTTTAAATTTTTGCAACTCTGACTCGGGATGTTCGCAAGTTTTTTTCTAAACAGTCACAGAATTGGTTCTAGTTGCTTGTTCGTTTTGCGCTTTGTGGGAAGTATTCTCTCTGTGAAAGATATGTCTACTGCGGGGAGATTAAAGCTTGCGAGTTTTTGTTCAATCTGCAGCTTTACTTGTGGCACTCAGTGCCGCCTCTGCTGCGCAAGCCTTTATGCTCTTGCAAGATGAGCTTTTCCCGCGCGCTCATTTTTCGGAGAGGTCTTTAGCTCGAACTGGGCAGTTTCTGAATACGCATTTGCTTTCCACGGTGGGAGTCGATGCTGTGGAAACACCAAGCAATGAGCAAACAGAGAAGCGTATTTTTGCAGCATTGGGAGTTGCAGCCCAGGCAGCGTTTAACGTCGGTGAAAAACTTCGCTTCGATATGCGTGCAAATGCCTTGCGCAGCATTGCAAGTACAGAAGTGACTGAGAATTCGGGCTGGAAAAAGTCGGAGTCGGCTTCTGAATTGGTTGCTGCCGCAGTTGCGCGCTTTGCGCTCAATGATGGCTTGCGAGTGGGTGGTGGTGCAACATGGGTTTTGCGTCCTGCGGCGGTTGAAACTTTTGAATTTGCCCAAGAACTGGCACGCACGGAATATTCTCCTTACAACCTACTCGCTCCAGAGTTCATGTTCAGCAAAGAGAATGGCTCTGGATGGTCGGCAGGCCTCGGTTGGCGGCCGAAGGCAACTCGTCAGCGTTCATTTCGGCGCGACGCAGCGTCTGAATTCACGGAATTCAATGAAGATGTTGCGCTCGACGAACAATGGTCTGCAGGTGTTGTTGCCCAGCTGCAAAATTCGCGACAGTTGAGTTTGGATGTGAACCTTCACGGGGTAGGTGAAACACAAATCCGTGATCCAAAAACCGGGACCACGAATGATGATGGAAGTCGGCGCCGCTATGAACTTTCTGGTCTCTTAGGCCTCGGCGACACGGGCTCGCATAAAATGAGTTTTGGGCTCGGATATCAGTCGATAGGCTATACCGATCAGGGCAATGTTTCACCACAATCGATTCCTCTTTGGACCCTCCTCATTCGTGATGAATTGAAATGGAATGATTTGAACGCACGCCTCGATGCGCTCTTTGGATATGGAACTGACACGCAGAGTCTGCCTGATCTCAATGCCCACTATCGCCGCATCATTGTATCGGTGCAGGCGGGGGTGCTTTTTTGAGGACGCAATCATGAAAATGAAAGTTCGAGCATCATCATTATTAATAAAAAAAAGCACACTATTGCTTGCTTTTGTTGGATTTTCATTTTCAGTGCCCCCAGGCTGTCGATTCAAGAGCAGTTTAATTGACTCATCAGATTCAAGTGAGCTCGAAGAAATTCCTTTTGCAAAGGCAGGAAGTGAAAATTCCCTTTCTTTGGCGGGCGTTCATGCAACAAGTATGCAATCGGCGCCCGCTGCAGTGCGCCCCGATCCCGATCTCTATGCACGACGCCTTCTCAAACAATTTCGAGCCGACGGCAACACTCTTGCGCGGCAACTCGGTCAGGTTGAGCAGTACAGATTGATGCTTGGTGGCGCGAGCGACGACTTCCGAACCGTACCTCAGGAAAGCTACGACGCGACATCACTTCTTGCCCTTCAGAAAGTTGCGCAAAAAATTTGTGAGTCGTTGTTAACTCCTGATTCTTCCCTTCATCCGGGCTGGAATTCGGTGCTGCCAGAGGCTCCGGCCAATGTTCAGGCCAACGTAAAATTTTTGATGCGTAAGATGCTGGGGCTGCAGGAGTCGGCGCTGAATGCAACCGCGGTTTCGGAGATTGTCGAGATCGTAAATGCATTTGCAGACAAGGGTGTTGTCGTCGCTCAAAGTTATGTTCCCGCCTGCACTGCCGTGGCTCTTGATGCGGAGGCATTGCTGCTGTGAACAAAAAACTCGCGCGTTTGTGCCTTTTAGTATCTTCACTCGCCCCTTTTGTCTCTGCTGAGGCTGCATCGGGGCGTTCGGTGCGACGCGCCGCTCAATTGCTTGGTGGGCGTATGCCAAGTGATTCCGAACTCAGCACAGCAACAGCAAGCGATGTTGGTTATCGTACTTTTGTGCGATCATTGATTTCAAGTAACGGTTTTTATGATGCCATACTGCGCTATCATGAAAAGCAATTCGGTGTTGGATTGCCTTCTGAGTACCTCGAGGAGCTCCAGCGCGACGACATCGATAACACTTCGCAGAAGTTAGCGACCCTCAATTGCACGCGACTTCCCACGAACAGACTCTCGTGTGGATGGAAGAACACAGACAAAAAAACCACGGCAAGCTGCAAGGCAGCCGAGCAACAGCCAGTGGCACCTTATTGGAAGCAAGGACTTGTGCTTTGGGTTTGTCCGAGTGTGACGTACGCCTGTGGTGCGAATTTAAGTAAGTGCAGTGTAGAGTTTCCGAATTCAAACGAGGCGCGTTACTCCGAGGCTGGCACAACCGATGTCTTCGATTCAAAACGCAGTGTCTTAAAAAGTTTGAGTCGCCAAGCGGCAGGCATTGCAACCGCAGTTGCCGTTGAAAATTATCCGTACACCAAAATCCTCGCGCCAGGCCTCACCGCTGTCGACGGCATGCTCTCGGTTTTTCTCCAACAAAAATCTTTCGTTGATGTCGAGAAGTTGCATTTGAGTGATTCTTTGATGAAACAACTCGAAGCAATTCCTGCAAGTCAGTCGAAGTTTACATTGGTTTACACCGGCGACTCCTATGAAACGGCAGGCGTGCTGACCACCTTCGGATGGCTGCGCCGTTACGAGAAGAATCGAACACGAGCCAATCAACTCTATGAGCGACTCATGTGTCGAAAATTTTCTTCCGAATTGCCGCGCGTTTTCCCGCAAGATCCTGGAAATCTGCGCACCACCCCCGGATGCAGCGGCTGTCATGCAACACTCGATCCGCTCGCTGACTTCTTCGCAGTTTGGGGTGAAGGTGGAGGTTTATACAGTTCGCCAGGATCCGCTAAGCAAACCTCATTCATAGGTAAAAGCGGCAGCAGCCTTGCAGATTTATCGAACATCATCGCTGCTGACGAAGCGTTTGCGACCTGCACTGTCAATCATGCTTTCGAGTGGTTAATGGGGCGGAAATTTCGGCAGGGAGAATCAACCTTGCGGCAGTCTCTCACCGATTATTTTGTGAGCAGTACCTATAGCTTTAAAGAATTAATGTATGCGATTGCAACCCATCCTGGATTTGTTGTTGATACTCGCTCCGATGCCAACATCACTGATCCACTCGAGCAACCAGCGATTGGAAAAGTGCCCGAGCCCTCTTTGCCGGCGTGCTCGACAACCATCGATTTCAATACCCATATTCAGCCGCTGATTTCGCAATGCACCTCATGTCACTCAGCAAATTCTCCACGGCAGGCTTTGGAAACATCGGCACAATGGAAAGCGTGGGGAACGCAGGCAGTCTCGATGATGAGTGTCGGTCAAATGCCGCCAGGGTTGCAGGGAGCACCTGTCGCTGGAAATGTTTATAATCTGAAGGAAGCTGTGCGCTGTTGGCTTCAACAGAATCCATAATGAGGTGGGCGGATCATGTGTCGTGATTCTGAACGTCGTCGGCTGCTGCAAACCGGAGTGAGCCTGAGTGCAACATTCGCACTCTCTCGTCTCTTTGGCAGAAATGCTGCTTTTGCGCAGACGGGAGCAGAAGATTACCCGGTGCTCAAAAAGCTGGTTTGGATTCATATGCGTGGAGGCTGGGACATTCTGGAAACGGTTGATCCCAAAACGCAATCAACATCGAAGCTCGACGTCACCTACGATTATAGTTTGGCGCAACAGCTCTCTGGTGCGACGCAGGACATCCGACTTGGGCGTTGGTGGAACAACACTGCCAGGCTCGGATCAGATCTCGTGCTTGTTCGTGGTCTTGCTATGGGAACAACCTCTCACGATGCCGGCACCGTTTATTCTGATACAGGAGTTCTCTCAAACAGTGGCAATGTGAACGCAGCAAGTATCCCTGCTATTGTTGCATCGCAGAGTGGGGCTACCATTCCACTCATTCAGCTCAGTGGTGCAGACACCCCGAGAACCGACAGAGGCTTGTTGAAGCCCTTATCGGTCGTTCGAGCCGACGATTTGCGCTTATACCAAGGATTATTCCCTCAAACTGATGTTGCACTTGATGCAAGTCAGCGGATTCTTGAATATTCCAGACGTTCACTTTTGCGCCTGCAGGGCTCGGCAGGAAGCAACGATCGACTCACGACTGTTGAAGCGGCTCGGAGCAAAATTCAATCACAAATCGATGCCGGTGTGGGCCGCCAACTCAGCCTCGCTGATGCCGATAAGGCTGCATTCGTTAGCGCACTCGCAAGTGATTCGCAAAGAACAATGAGCGGCACGATCGATAGTTTTGCTCTTGCTGTGAAGCTTCTGAAAAACGATTTGGTCACGTGCATCAACATGGGATTTGGTAGCTTCGACACTCACATGAACCAAGAGCGTTCGCTCATGCCCATGCTCACCAACTTCGACGCTTTGTTCGCGGTTTTTCTCTCGCAACTGAAGGCTGCAGGCCTGCTCAACAACACTTTGGTTGTGCTTTATTCTGATTTTGGAAGAACGCCCAAAGTAAACGACCGCGCAGGTCGCGATCACTGGCCGGTTGGCGGCGCTCTTCTTGCTGGAGGTGGCTTGGCGGGGGGGCGTGCCGTTGGTGCAACAGATGCAGATTTGCTCGCGAAAAATGTTGATCCTAACACGGGGCTTGAGTCGTCTTCTGGGATTCAATTGAGTCCGGTGCACCTCGGAGGGAGCGTGCTGGAGCTCACACTCGGGACGAGCTATTTGAACAAGCGCCCCTACCTAGAATCCATTCCTGCGCTCACGCGTTTGAAATCGTAAATACAAGGAGCTTGGGTTATGTGGTTTCCAGTTGAATTTCCCACACCCAGTGAACACTTCGTTCAGCGCACACTCACACCCCAAGCCACCGGGCCGCAAACGAAGGGCCTGCAAATTCCCTTTTCGTGGCGCACTACGGATTTGAAATCGAATTCCGATGTAACAACGAGCGGCCAGAGTGCGAAAACATCAACTCTCGCGCGAGTTCAAAAACGTAATTTGGGGCTCGCAGTTTCGCCCTCCTCAGGCATCTGGTTCTCGGCACTTTTCAACGAGGAGCTCAACTCTGCTCGCAACGCTCGGGAGTCGAACGCTTCCTCTGGCATGTTTCTTTACGAAGAGTTTCTATTGCGCGAAGCTGTGGCTCGAGTGGGATTCGACTTGTTGAATAATCTGCAGCTCGGATTTGGCTTGCGATCACAGTCGGTGCGTGGCGATGTTGTTGGCAACTTCTCTCAAGGCACAGAAAAAAGGGTTATCTACTCTGGAAGTCGCCTTGGGATTGTTGCCGGTGCACTTGTGAATTCTGCACCCTTTCAATTGGCACTCCGCTACGAAACTCCTGTGAGTGGAAAAGTTGAAATTCAAGCCGAGAGTAAAGTGAGTTCTTCCCCGGGATACACAGGCGCAGCGTTGCAATATGCTCTCAACAGCGATGTTGCACTTCTTGCAGAATATGGTTTTTATAACGTCGCCAAAAACGAACTAGCCTCAACACTGCCACTGGCAAACGCGAGTAATAATGCAACTTTTCTTCCATTAGGAGGATCTGCCGATGCCCGGGTTGTGCCGCTCAAAGTGCTCGGTGCTGGTCTTTCGTATAAGTTGGGCTCTGCGCACAAGCTCCAGGTCGATGCTGTGCAAGGTCAGGTTTATTCAAGCGCTGACCCCGAACTGCTTGTTCCCTCCGAAGTTCCAGAAGAGCAAAAGCAAAAAGTAAACCTGTTGCGCTTGGGTTTGGCCGTAGAAAAGGGTGATTGGGAGAGTCAGGTTTTTGCAGACTATTCAACATCAAAGATCTCTTACAATCTTAATTCAACGAACAAAGTGACGCGTTCGTTTTCATCCTGGGGCATAGGGTTGCGCGCTGGCGTTGAGCTCTGAGTGCGAATTCTTTAAATAGCTGTTGAGAACCTCCTCGCGCGGTCCGAACATTTTTACAACGCCTGCTTCCATCCATAGAACCCAATCACAGGCTCGCAGTGTTGTGAGCCGATGCGCAACCAGCACGCGGGTTTTGCCTTTGAGAAGTTCTGCCACAGCCCATTCGAGTTTTTCCTCTGATGCTGGGTCAACGGCGCTTGTGGCTTCATCCATCACAATCAGTGGTGCATTTTGCAGAACTGCACGTGCCAAGCAGACAAGTTGCTTTTGCCCAGCCGAGAAGTTTGCACCACGTTCGTGAACGGGTTGGCCTAGCCCACCTTCTCTCGCAAGAAGTGAGGCCAAACCGACTTTTTCGAGTGTGGCAATCAGTTCAGGATCGTGGTCGTCGCGCAGGCTTAAGTTCTCACGCAATGTGCCGCGAAAAAGAGTTGGCTCTTGAGGAATATAAGCAAGCAAAGAACGCAGTTGTGCAACGTCACAAGTGTCGTGGCTGGGTGCCAATCCACAGATCTGAACGGAGCCATCTTCTATGGGATAGAGAGCAAAGAGAGCTTGAACGAGTGAGCTTTTTCCGCTTCCTGTGCGGCCAACGATTCCTAAGCTTTGCCCTGCAGGCAAAGTGAAAGTGACGTTGTTGAGCACTCGCGCTTTTTCAGGATGATAGCGCATGCAAAGATTTTGAACTTCTATACCTCGCTTGAGATCGGGTAAGGACATGCTGGCAGTTGCGTCTTCCTGCACGGGATGTGTTGTTTGAATGAGACGCGGGGCTGGAAGCGCTGTGTTGAGTTCAATTGGCCGGCGCAGGTAATCGTCGAGACGCTCTGCCCCCGTGAGAGCCTCTTCGAGTTGAAGAACGTATTCAAAGTATTGTTGAAGGGTGGTTGATAGGAGCCATATTTGAGTAAGAACAACAACGATCTGCCCGAGGCTCACGGAGTCATTTTTTTGCAGCCAAAGCCCTGCCAAACCAAAGATTAACAAAGATATTGCCGTTGCTGAGCTCATTTGTAGGGAGAATTTTGCAGTTTTGCGCTGTTGGGAAATTCGTTCGCGTTGCAAATTCCAGTTCAAAACATTGAAGCGTCGCGTGAAAAGATGCTGCCTACCATAAACCTTTACACTGCGTGAGCCTTGAGCTGTTTCCGCGAAATGCGCTATCGCAGGCCCCCGCGCTGCAGAGACGCTGCGTCGCGCGGTTCGAATATCCATGCGGTTGGTGAGATAAATGCCAGCATAGAGACTCCCCACAAGTGCTGCTGCGGGAAGTCCGAGGGTTCCTGTTGCAGCCATGAAAAGCAAACTCAAAACGGCATCAAAGCTCAAGCTTATGAACTCGCCCATAGGGCCACCTGTCATGCGCAGCACGCTTTCAAAATCACTCGAGAAGCGGGTGAGGGCCCTCCCCACCGGGGTGCGATCAAAGAAGCTCATGGGAAAACGTGAAACTCGCACCACCACTTCATCATGTAATACACCGGCCGCGCGCGTTCCGAGGCGAGCGATGGCAACTCGAAAGATTAAGTTGAGTAACAATGCACAGGCCACCATCACCACGAGCAATGTTGCAAAATCGGATGCCGCCCAGGACTTAAAGAAAGAATCCTTCGAAGAGCAGTTCGAGCCATTACAATGTGAATCCACCCACCAACCCACGACATTGGCTGAGCCTACAAGACAGGCACGGGCCACAATGCCGATGAGAAGGGTTGCAAGAGTTGCGGCGCGCCATGGCGCATAGGCCTCCCACAAGCTTTGCCAAACCTGTGATTTATAGTGCCCTCGAAACTGAACTTCTTTTTCAAGAAAATGGCTTTTGGGAGGAAGCGAAGCATTCAGACTCATGCTTTTTTCTCCACCGACAGAATTCCTTTGTGCAGAGTCCAGACGCTGTCGCAGAAGGGCACGACCGACATGCGGTGAGTGACGAGCAAACGTGTTTTTTCTCTCCAATAACCAAGAAGTAAATTATTCACCAACGCCTTTTCTGTAGCCACATCAACGGCGCTGAGGCAGTCGTCGAGCAACAAAATATCGCGTCCAAGGCCCATGGCACGCGCTAAACTCAAACGTTGTCGCTGGCCGCCACTGAGGTTTACCCCGCGTTCGCCAATTTCTGTGTCGAGGCCATCGCTCATTGCTGCGAGATCGGGTGAGAAAGCGCTGAGGTGCAATTGGGTGAGAGTTTTGTTGTCTTGCTCTCTCGGAGTTTCGTAAGCAAAGCCAACATTATCTCGAATGTTTGCACTCATTACAAAACCATCTTGCGGTACGAAGCCGAAAAAAGCGCGAAGCTGCGACAAAGGAAGCTGTAGTGCATCTTGCCCATAAATTTCATAACAGCTGAATTCGCAGGGAATCTCGCGGAGCAAGGCGTGCAGAAGAATTGTCTTGCCTGCACCCACGGCACCCACAATGGCCACGCATTCGCCATGCTCAACATCGAAATTCAAGTTGCTGAGCAGAGTTTGTCCATTTTGCACAACCGTGAGTCCGCGCACGCGCAGCGCTGATCCCCGGTTCTGAATGTTTGAATGACTGATTGCGCCTGTGTCCTTTGGTTCACGCTCGAGCGAAAGATAATTTTCTAAGCGCCGCGCCGACGCCAAGGCATCGAGGCTGCTCACAAGTGTCCAGGGAATGCTGCGCAGAGGCCTCACCATAAAGACACCACACAGCCAAAGCGCAGCCACAAGGCTTCCTGGAGTAATATCCGGGCGCGTGGCGGCATAGGAAAGTGCAACTGCGTTGAGAATGTAGGGGGCCACTTGCATGAGGCCGTTCATGCCTGAACCATTGCTCACTTGACGCAGGCGGGCGTTGGTTTCTGTGGCGCGCGCGGTGAAAATTCTGTCTTCGAAATTTCTGATCCAGCCGAGCATACGCACGGCTCTCATGTTTTGAAGCCATTCGTTGATAATTGCCACACGCGCCGCAGTGGCCGTCTTTGAACGACGAAACAAATGCGCTTGGCGTTGAGCCAAGAAAATGCATATGAATAGATTGATTCCAGCTGCGAGTAGAAGTGGAAATGCGGGTAAGTCGTGCATTTCTTGAAGTGCAAAAGGGAAAGCAAGAATCGGCACTCCGGCAATTGCGATGAGTGGTAAAACTTCCTCAAACAATGAACACACAGCGCTGACATCCTGTGCGTAAAGACTCACAGTTTCACCCACAGTCATTTGAAACCGCGACTCTCCGCGCAGGGCGAGAGTTTGCTCGTAAATGCGCTCGGACAAGGCACGATGAACAAAGGCGCTTTCTCTCACGAAAAGATATTTACAGAGCGCCTGAAGGGCCTGTGCGAGGAAGAGCCCTCCGGCTGCCCAAACCAAGAGAGAGGCATGACTCGTGGCTTCATTTGTTTGTATTTGAAAGCGATCGATAAATTGCTTTTGCGC
>CAIZJW010000087.1 GCA_903933385.1 uncultured Silvanigrella sp.
ACTGCAACCGTTGGCAATGACGTATCCGGTGCTCGTGGATTCGGCCCATTGGCAAACGAAATCTCACTCAACGGCGAAACGCTTTGCAAATATCAAAGCACAACACGCTAAAAAAATCTAAGAATCAAAAGAAAGTGATATTTTTAGCTTCGGATAGTTCCTCGGTGGTATCTTCCAAACCGAGTCCCAATTCACCCACAAATCCAAACGCCAACACAGCACGGCCATTTTCAAAGACAAAGGGAATCAGCAACCATTCGTCTGGATGTGATCCTGAATCAAATGATGTTTGTCCCTGTGCGGTCTCTTGTGCATTCACTTTGAGTTTGCAACCTAGTGCACCCATCTCTCTCTGAAAAGCTCCGGTAATCTGATTGCAAACCTCTCCAACGAGGTCACAAAGCATTGAATCATCCGTTTTTGCCGGCATGCCAGCAAAAATCTTGTCGGCAAATGATTTGGCAATGCGCTTGTCCATAGAAAGAGTGACTGCTCCCTGAAATGAAGCACCTGAAACTCGAATTCCTGCGAGGTAATCACCACTGATTGAGATTGATTTACGGACAATCTGTGCTTCGTCCTGCACACCGATACCGTAGAGTCCAGTCGTCTCTTGAATAGACTTCACAAGTACGGATCGGATTGTTTTATTGAACGTGGGGAGGGGACCGTCCTTCATCAACGTCATGGCAATTCTCCAAATTTTCTGCGTACATAACCGAACTCTTTGAGTTTCACCGAGAGAAGGCTGCAAAACAAGCAAGCCAGTTCAACCAATTGGCCCTCAGGCAGGATTTTCCCGCCGACGTTAGGTTAGCATTGCCTCATGAATACACATTTGTCTCAAAATCGTTCGGTTCTGAACTTCGCTCATGCGACATATTCCATGGTCGACGAGTCACTTGCGTGTTCACGCGGACAAAATCCAAGTTTGAGATTTCCGCTTGCCACATCTGGCTGGCTTCTTGGGCTAAACGGTGTGCATTTAGGCGAAGATATGCGCTTGTATCCTGGATCGAACATTATTGGCGCATCGGCAAGGTGCAACGTAGTTGTCACCTCGCCAGGAACTGGAAGGCAACACGCAATCATAGACGTACTTTCTGGTGAATCAGCTCTTTTGATTCCTGGTTCGACACAAAGAGAACTTTTCGTAAACGAAACGCCATGCCGCACCCCTTCACCCATTTGTCATGGGGACGTCATCCGAATGGGTGAGCAGTGTTTTGCTTATGTAGCACTGCTTCCCGGCTCAGCAGACGAACGAACTACGCTTGTCTTCCAAGAGCGCTTTCCAGCGGGTGGTTTATGCACCGTCGGATGGCTTGTTGAATTGTCAGGCGATCGAGAGGGTCGAGATTTCAGGCTTTACCCTGGCGAAAATCGCATCGGCTGCCAAGCTGATTTGGAGGTCGTTCTCTTCGACCCCGACATAAGACCAAGACATGCGGTCATTACAAGACACGCAGAAAATTGGACAATTGTACCCGTCTCAGTCACCGAACCGCTTTTTGTCAACGGGGTCCCTAGCACCGGAACCGGCCTCCAAAACGGAGACATACTTCGCCTCGGGCGGCGCGAGTTTATGTTCCGCTCAATCAGGGTGGCGTTCGCAAAATGAAAATAGATATTTCAACAAGAAAAATTCTCACTCCGTTTTTTTTGATTTTAGCCTTGCATTGTGCACAAGCATCAGCTGAGCCTGAACGTGAGTTACAGCTAAAAAGCGTTGAGCGTGATGGCGAAAATCACATTAAGATGCGCTTTTCTGCCTTTGAAAAGGATTCAGAAAAAAAATATCCAATCACAACACTCGACAAAAATTCGTTTCAAATTTTTCTAAATGGGAATCGATTACAAAATCCAAACCTCTCGCTCACGACCTTCGACACAACGCGACGGTGGAACAATCGCGCAGTCGTTTGGATCTACGATGCTGCAGGTGTGAAAAGCATCAAGGGACTCACCAGAGAACTGAGAACCCTAACAGCACAAGAGTTCCCTCAATTTCAGGCAGATTATCTGGCAATTTTTGGAGTCGCTGCAGGAAAAACAATTGAACGTGTGCTTCTTGATCCCATACGACAAGAAAATATCACGGCACTACAACGACAACTCAGTGCTGATCCAAGTGGAACAAATCCAAATCTCATAAGCCGAGACCCGTCAGTTTGCATCGCTGCTCAAAAATTTTCACAGTGGAGTAAACAAGGGCTCAAAACGACTGACCAAAAACACCTTATCTTGATGGGCGGATCAGGCCTTCTCTCTGCTGCTGAAAAATTAAAAATTGATGAATGCACTCAGCAACTCATTCAGCAGAATGTTTCAGTTCAACAGATCGTATTTTCAAGGATGGAAAACTTTTCAAAACGCACGTGGCTAGACCATCCCGAAGTTGCGAAGGCTGGCTCAAACTTCAGAGTTGTGGATCTCCCCGGTGCATCGCGCGCGATTCAAACTCTTCGAACCTCGCTTGATCATGAATACGTATTGACAGCTCAATTGCCAGAGAATTCTGCGTCACTTGCATATCAATTGACTCTTCACGCGAAATATCATGGAGCAACTTTCCGCTCTGAGTCTGTGGTTATTTCTCAATCTCCTGCACAGCGCTCAACGTCGGTCCCGCCGGTACAAATAAAAAATGTACTACAACCTCCGCAGCGACTGATCCCACTCACAAGACAATCAGCCCTTGCATTCGATGCCTGGCTTGAATGGTTAGCTACCTCTTTTTTAATAGGCATTGCTGTCACAATCCGGCACATGAACCGACTCAATTCAGGAATAACCCAGGTTCCAGAGAACGAACTGGGGGGTGACGTAAGTCAGGGACCACTCCTTGTTGTTCTCAACGGTCGAGACAGGGGCCGCGAATATAGAATTCGACAAAATTCAACACTTCTTGGCAAAGGATGGGGATGCGACGTCCGGCTCCAACCTCTCAACGTCAAGCGAAAGCATGGACGATTGGAAATCCAGGGCGACAAAGCAGTTTTGCAGGATCTTTCCGAAGGAGAGCTCTTTGTGAATGGGCGTCCAATTCGCAGCGTTCGTGTCATAGGTCATGGTTCAGTCATTCGTCTTGGCGATCTTCAGCTTCTCTTCCAATGTGGTGAGTCATGAATTTCAATCAGCCATTCATACTTAGATTTACGCAAGGTCCGATGACCAATCGTCAATTCACTCTTCTTCCAGGTGAAGCCTACGTCGTTGGATCACAAGCAGAATCGGACATTCGTATCGATGGTGATCCAACTGTCAGCCGAAGACATGCATGTTTGCAGCTCAACGAAAAAGGAAGTCTTGAAATCACAGATCTAGGAAGCACAAATGGCACATTTATCTCCGGAAAACGCTTCAAAAAATCGGCCCGAATGCGCCAAGGAGAGAGTCTCCAAATCGGATTGAACACAGTTTGTTCACTGCAACCATGGCAAACTCTTGAATCGAGTCTACCACCAAGTCTCTCGGCCGGATTTAATCTCATCCCCAAGGGGACATCGCAGTCGCAGCAGGCCTTTTCTATTACGGCACCGCTGTGGTTTACCGTTGCTGGATTTTGTATCGGTGGTGTCTGCTTTGGAATTTGGCAAGCCTATGATGCGCCTAGCAGTGTTTTCGCACGGACGATCCCCATGCCCGAGAGCGTGGCCGTAAAATCATTTTCAGTTGATAAGAGTTTGAGCTCTGAAAACTTCTTCAAAGCGATCGAAAAAAATTCAAAGGACGAGCGCAACACGGATGTACCGCTCGTCGCAAATAACTTCGTTTGGGATGAAATTATCAATATTTCCCAACGCTTTGGAGAAGTCCCCCCATCAGCAATGGACTCCAGGTTCGTCAAAGAAGTTGAAAACTGGATCCAGTTCTACACGAAGAACAATCGCCATGTGGAACTTCTAAAGAGAAGAGATTTTGTTTGGGAGAGAATTCAAAAAATTCTTCAGACTCACGGCTTGCCTTCCGAGCTTGGTTATATCGCTTGGGTTGAATCAGCCTTCGACCCAGGCGCCACAAGTCACGCAGGTGCAGTCGGAATATGGCAATTCATTTCTAGCACGGCAAG
Organism: uncultured Silvanigrella sp.; assembly: GCA_903933385.1. GTDB lineage: Bacteria > Bdellovibrionota_B > Oligoflexia > Silvanigrellales > Silvanigrellaceae > RFOM01. Next base: position 4,073 of record CAIZJW010000087.1, read on the forward strand.
TGAATACGGATTAGCTCCACTGACAGGCGACGGCAACGATCAACGACGCAGCCTAGAACCAAGCACACACGCAGCGGCCAGGTATTTGAACTCACTTCTGCAACAATTTGGAAACCGCCACTACCTTCTCGCTTTAGCGGCCTACAATGCGGGTCAGAATAGAATCAAAAGGCACGAAATCAACGAGAGTATTAAAGGCGCAAGACAAGCTGATTTCTGGCATCTGCGCGAGCATCTCCCAAAAGAAACTCAGGATTACGTTCCCAAAGTGCTCGCGGCCATCATCATCGGCCGCAATCCAGACTTTTGGTAAAAAGTCTGGATTGCGGGTGCCGAAAGACCATTAGTCAGCTGGAAACAACATGTCTTGATAGGTTGGATAAGGCCACTTGGACGCCGGAACTACAGCCTCAAGAAGATCTGCAGTCGAGCGAAGCTCCTCAAGTTTCGGCAAGAGTTGAACAGCAATTTCTTTAGCGGTCTTGGGCAACTCGTGATGTTCAAGTGCATCGCCAGAGGTCACGCGCTCCAAACTCGTGCGCAAGGAAGTCAGTGCGTTTTCAAAGCGCACAGTGAGCTGACCAATTTCGCCTGCCAATTTCTGAGCCGGCGAAGAAATATGCAATCGCGCCGATGCCTCTCCAAGATTCACCAGTTCGCCGAGATAACCAAGAGCCGCAGGCAGGATCCCGGTTTGAGCCATTTCAATTGCAGCGTTCAATTCAATCAAACGTTGCTTGATATAACGTTCCCACTGAATCGCCGCGCGGCTTTCTAGATCTGAACCTGTGAGAGTACCGGTTTCAACAAGAAAGCCTGTTTGCTCTTTGTTAGTCCAAACGCCGAGGGCTGAAGGTGTGTCAGCGAGGTTGCCAAGACCGCGTCGAGCAGCTTCGTCACGCCACTCTTGAGAATACCCGTTGCCTTCGAAGCGAATGTTATGAGTGTCTCGGATGACATCGCGAAGAACTTCAAAGATCGCTTCGGGACTCACTGTGCCATTCTTTGCGCGGGCCGCCAGCTTCGCGTTGACCTTGGTCAAACCAGAAGTCACCGCTGCATTCAGAATGGCAGTCGGGAAGCTAACCGAGGCACTTGAACCAACGGCACGGAATTCGAACTTGTTGCCAGTAAATGCGAATGGCGATGTTCGGTTGCGGTCGGTGTTGTCAAGTGCAACGTGCTGGAGGTGATTCACACCGAGGTCCAACATAGCTTTCTCAGCGGAAACATTGTCAGCCTTGCCGGCCTCAATTGCATTGAGAATTCTGTCGAGAGTGTCTCCAAGGAAGCAACTGATGATTGCTGGGGGAGCTTCGTTGGCACCGAGACGGTGATCGTTTCCTGTTGAGGCAACCGATGCGCGGAGAACATTCGCGTGATCGAAGATGCCTTGCATTGTACCGCAGAGAAAGGTCAAGAAAACCAAATTTTGGTGCGGAGTGTTGCCAGGATCAAGCAGATTTCGACCTGTGGAGTCGGACATCGACCAGTTCACATGTTTTCCACTACCGTTCACACCAGCGAAAGGTTTTTCGTGCAAAAGAACGGTAAAATTATGGCGTGCACCAACGGTACGAAGCACTTTCATGAGAAGCTGATTGTGGTCAGCTGCTATGTTGGCGCCTTCGAAAATTGGAGCAACTTCAAACTGTCCAGGTGCAACTTCGTTGTGTCGAGTTTTGATTGGCACGCCAACTTTGTAGAGCTCAATTTCAAGCTCATTGATAAATGCCTGAACACGAGTTGGGATATGACCAAAATAATGATCCTCGAGTTCCTGACCTTTTGCTGGGCGCTTACCGAAGACAGTACGGCCGCTCAAACGGATGTCAGGACGAGCCATTGCTTGGTCGCGAGCGACGACAAAAAATTCCTGCTCAGCTCCAACGTTGGTGACAACGTTGGTCACGTTCTTTTCACCAAGGAGATGAAGCGTCTTAACCGCTTCCTTATTCAAAGACTCATTTGAGCGAAGAAGAGGAGTTTTGAAATCGAGAGCATCGCCGTGATAACTGATAAATACTGAAGGAATGTAAAGAGTGCGGCCGTTTTCGGTTTCCATCATAAACATTGGGCTGCTAGGATCCCAACTGGTGTAACCACGAGCCTCGAATGTTGATCGCATGCCTCCCGATGGAAAGCTCGATGCATCCGGCTCACTTTGGAGCAATTCTTTACCTGTAAAGCGCTCAATAGGATGACCGTTTTTATCGAGCCAAAGGAAAGCATCATGCTTTTCAGCTGTCGTTCCTGTTTGTGGCTGGAACCAGTGACAATAGTGAGTTGCGCCTTTTTCAATTGCCCACTCACGTGCAGCAGAAGCAACCCGCTCAGCCAACGTGGAATCGATTTTACCGCCCAGCTTCATGACCTTGCTCATGGTATCGAGGTCATGCGAGCTCAGCTTTTTAGCCATTGATCGCAAATCAAAAACGTTCGAACCGTAGAAATCAGGCACACGTGAAAGTGTACCGTCGAGATTTCTCGGACGCTCAATAGTGCGAACAGCCGGAATATGCGGTGTGGTTTTACCAGTAGCCATAGATCGATCCCTCCAACTGAGAAGACTCAAGGTTGTTCAAGGCGTTTCTGAAGACATTCGGTGACTCGATGTTCCAATAGCACAGGGCTAAAGTGTGACAAGCCGAGGCGCACCGATTTTAGAGTAAAAACGCTTGAGATAAGGGAAACTTGAATTTAGTCTTGGCCGCTACCACGCGACCAGCGGAGCGAACGCACCAAAAAATTGTGTTCTGGTGACACAATCACGTTCAAAAGCCCAAACGCCAATGGCCATTGAAGCACTTCGCCAATGCCGATTTTAAATGCTCTACCCAAAGGAGAGCGGAAAGTTGCCAAACGAACATTGGCAATCGCACGGCCGATTGAGGCAGCCAGGAAAAACCCTGAAAATGCCTGCACCGCAAAGAGTAGAAATGATGCGAGTGCGAGTGTTTGAGCCAGCAGAAAAAGCCAACCAAGTGCACCGCCTTGTGCGGGATCATTTGCAACGAACTTTGCTAAAAAAGGCAGTTTCTGCGCCAGCAAAGTTACAAAAGGTATACTTGCTGAAAGTGTAAACGCCAGAACAAGGCAGGCCACCACAACGAGCGCATCGAAAAACCAAGCGGTCAACCCCTGAAACATCGAAGGTGCAGATGTTCTTTTTGAAGTGGCAATAAACGACTTGATTGAGGGGACCGGCGCAACACCAGTCGCTGTTAAACCCGACGCACTCCGGGCAGTGAGAGATTGTACAGCGGCAGTGCGGCGCACCTGATCGTTTAAAGAATCACGGCGAGTCTTAGGAGGTTCTGAGAGTTCCTCTTCTAGAAGATACTGAATTTGCTCAAACTCTCGAACGATAGTTTTTTCTTCAGTGAATTGGAGCCCCTGCCCTGTAGAACCAAGGACTGGACGACTTTGTCCGGTGACAGGGAGAGTTCCGGTACTCCTCTGGGAGGCCTGTCGCGCAACAATCAGTGCTCGTTCCCGAATAGCGCCGGCACCGAAACCCAAGCCACCATGAAGCGGCTGCAAACGAGACGTCAACCTACGGCGCAAAGGAGACGAACGCGGCAGCGTATTTTTCGTCTTGTCCTTAATCGTTCCCTTGTCCGAGGAATACATCACACAGCCTCCTGAAGAAACAGGCTCAAAACCACATCCCGTATCGCCTGAGAGGACAAACTCCCATAACGATTTTTCCATTCACTCTGGGGAAAAATAGCTTTGGCCATTGTTCTATGGCCACCGCCCAATCCCCAACCATTGATGACGCGTTTGACAACATCACCGGCGTTTTTCACGTAACCCACGTTGCGCACGCTCATCACGACATTGCCATCAAAGAGCCCTGCGCAAACGACCCATTCCACATCCTCGAACTGAAGCAGAAAATCCGCGACCTGGGGGATGAGATCTTCGCGCTCAACTTGTCCCAGACAGCTCACAACCACTCCCGATTCGCACACCATATCCCGCAATGCATCTGCCAAAACTGGAGCGAACCTCATGGGCAACTCAGGTTTCTCAATCCGGCGCAACAAATTGTAGTTGATGCTCGGATAAAGCGAGACAAATGCATCTAAGTCCGCATCAATCACTTCACGGTTTAGCAGGAGCGTATCCGCCTTTATGCCATATAACAATGCAGTTGCAAGGCGTTGACCAATTGAACAGGCAGCTGCGCGCAAATATTCCGTGAGAATCGTGGAGGTTGCACCGTATTGGTGACGAATATCAACGAAGGGAATTTGCGGGTAGGCTTGAGTCGACGGGTGGTGGTCAATGATTGCATCAACCCGTTCAAGCGCAAAGCCAAAGTGCGCAGGCTGGGTGTCTAGCATTGCAACCCGATCGAAATCAGCAAGCTCTTTTGGAGTTATCGTCAGGACCTCGATATCGAGAAGTCTCATCATTGCAAGGTTCTCGGGACGCGTGACCTTGCCGAAACTCACAATTGGGGTCGATACCTTATTGCGTCCTAGAATAGTTCTCAATGCGAGAGCTGAAGCCAGACCGTCTGGGTCGGGATCGGGCTGCACGAGTAACGCAATGCGATCGCCTTCGCCGAGAACCGAACGCACAGCTTTCACAAGATGCGTTGTTTGAATGTGCCTGAGTTCCGCACCGACCGGTCTGCTCAAGAGCTCGGCCCAGGTCAGAATGAGCTCCCGCCCACCTGCAAGCTTGCGCGGGCTTTCTTCTGGATGACCGTGTTTGAGTGAAAGAATAAGCGCACCAGGCAGTTCATCAAGAATATGCCGCCGTGCCATCCGATGCTCGTCTGCATCCCGAAAGGCAAGAACAACACAGATAGGATCGAAATCGGTCCATTGCTTGTAGAAGGCTGGCTTGCCCAACTCCCCTTTTGCAAGAAGGGCGCTACCACCAATGGCTTCACAGGCCTCGGTTATTTCCTCTTGCAGTGTTGAGGCCTTGGAAGGACACCAGACCCGAACAAGCATTCCACGAGGCTGCACGTGAACCAACGTCGACACCAGCTCTGCATCGTCTGTGAGTACCAAAAATAGACTGGCATCAGATTCCATTGTCAGTTTTTCCTCAAAAAACAACAAGTGTTTCCATGGAGAGCATAGCACAAAGGTGTTGAACCCGACAGCCTCCTGAGGTACCACACGCCCTCCGGCAAATTCCTCCCAGTGGACCGGACCTCTTCAACTTTTTTGTTTGGGACTGCACAGATGTCGCAAATCCTTGGTTTCAACAACCTGACAAAAGCTCTGAGTTTCAACCTGTACGATTTTGCCGTCGCCACAAACGAAGAAGAGAGAGCTTCGTACATTCGATATGTCGACGAACGCTATAGCGCCAAACAAATTGAATCGATGTTGATTCGCATTGCCGAAATCATGGACGCAACTGTGCTGAATGTTTCCAGCAAAGATTTTGACCCATGGGGTGCGAGCGTTGTGCTTCTTATGAGCGACGCAAAGGCAGGCGAGCACGCTAATTTAATGGCGCAAAGTACAGTCAGCATCCACCTAGATAAGAGCCATATCTGCGCTCACACCTATCCAGACAGTCTTGATCCAAACGGAATTTGTTCTTTCCGCGTCGATATTGATATTGCGACGTGTGGAAGCATCACTCCACTTTACGCACTCGACTTTATGTTCAAGGCTTTTGAGAGCGATGTCGTTGTCTGTGACTATGTCGTTCGCGGCTTCACAAGAGCCAAAGACGGTGGAAAACTCTATATGGATCACGAAATCAACTCGGTCCGTGATTTCATTTCACCAAACATACTCAAACAATACATGACAACTGACGACAACAATCCCGGAAACCTCACGTATCAAACGAAGTTTGTGCGCAGTGATCTCGACGAAACGAGCTACTTCCGGAATCCATACCAAGTTCCTGCCGAAACTCGCGCGCAAAAGATGGCTTTGATTCGCAAGGAAATGGAGTCTATTTTCGCTTCCAAGGAGTAATTTTCACAGAGCGCTTTTCTGGGTTTCGTGAACAATAAAATTCCTCAAAACAAATGGCGACGCTGGGTTATCAGCGTCGCCATTTGTTTTCTTACACTCCTGTAAGCTCAATAATCACTGCAACTACCAATAAAACCTTTCTCAATATATCCCCTGGCAGTTTTGTAATAAGTTGTCCCCGGAATAATTCCCATCACTCGCACCGGATCATTCAATCGGTAGAAAGCCGAAATATTGCTGGGGGTCGCTGGCAAGCGAATGTGAACCGGCGCAACACCCGATTTCGGATCAGTCACGACTGCTTTACACAACATCGCCGGGCCCACCGGCTCAGGAATTGGTGTTGGAGTCGGAGTTGGGGGAGGTGTTGGCGTTGCAGCCGGCAAATCCGGATTGGAATTGTCTCCGCCAAGTACCGGATCGCTCAACCACCGACCCACAACGACTCGCATGTTAATATTACGAACGGATTGAGTCAGAGTATTTTTGTTTTGACTCGGCTGAGCTTCCATCGCGATAACTTTTTCTTTGAACGAAACAAGTTCCGGAAATGCGTCCAATGCCAGATGGAACACTTCTTTTATTTTTGCATTGGGATTTCGAACACAACCGCCCGAAACGCGCCGCTCGTCGGGATCCCTCAAACGCAATATTTCCTCGGCCGAGTTCCCATGCATCCCGTAAGGTCCTTGGAACCAAAAAACGTATTTACCCAAGGGATTTCTGGCTCCACAGGGGCCATAAATCTCTGGCTGAGAATTAAAAATACTCCATCGCTCTGCATCTGATTGAGCAACTTTTCCTGTGGAAGGATTCACAGGATCGCGAGGTCTCCAAACAGGACAGTGTTCGATATCTTCAATCCCATAGACTCCTTCGGGAGTCATTTTGGCATCACCACCATGATATGCACCACTCACATCTGCCGAAGCGATGTTCCATTGTTGCTGAGGAGTGCCGTTCTTATAAAGCGTGGCTCGATTTGTTTTCAGGTTCAATTGAACAGCCATGGTTGCATTTAACGCTTGCTCAACCTCAGCTGAAGACATTCCAGGCGAAGCAACCCACTGAAGCGAGGAATCGGATTCACCGCCTTTTCCGCAGGCAGTCGCAGCAGCCACCGCAACAACTCCCGAGAGCCCCAAATATTTTAGTTTAGGAAAAAGTGACGCTGCGTTCATGGTTAAACCCCCTTGCGCCCCCGAGTGAGCCGCGGACTGAACTGCGGCAAAAGCAAACCCTAGGCCAACTAAAAGCTACATAGTTCTCGAATCTTAGACAACAAGCTGATGTTTATGGATTATTCAAAATAGGGATCTCTGAATAAATCATTGACCGCATGCGCGGTTTGCCATTCAATTGAGGCGCAAAAAGGGAGGTCGCTGATGGCGGCTCGGACACATACAAAAACCCTTATTTACTCTGCTCTGCTTATTGCAGTCTGCTTTGCCGCCGATGCATCGAACACTCGACCAGAATTTCAAAAGGATTCAATTTGGTCAACACGCCGTTTCACCAACGATGACCTCCCATGCCTTCCAACACAACAAAGCAGAACTTTCACGTTGCACAACCGCGCAACCCAAGACAACGCGTACATGATGATGGCAGCGAGTTATCTTGCCTACAGTTTTTGGCCGGGAAAGAGACAAAGAATTCTTTCCGCTTGGGGTTTCTCAGATTTTGAAATTTTCGATGATGCGCAAAGCAGCACCAATGGCTACTGGGCTGAGCATACTGACTTTCTTCTGATAGCTTTTCGAGGCACTCAGGAACCAGGCGACATACTCACCGATATCTCTGTCACACTTGAACCATTCCTCAGTGTGGAAAAAAACTCTTTACTCGTCCACAGGGGCTTCAAAACGGGTGCCAACGCAGTATGGAGGCATGTTCAAACTGCCGCTTTGCGCGCGCAACAAAAAGGTAAACCACTCATACTCGCCGGGCACAGTTTAGGTGGAGCCGTAGCTCTCCTCAGCGCAATCCTACTCGAGAAAAGTAATCTCAAAGTCCACACCGTCTGGACCTTTGGAGCACCCAAAGTTGGTAACAATTCTTTCTTCAATTACGCCAAAAATAATCTTGCTGAACGATGGCAGCGCATCAATCAGGATTCAGATCCGATTCCCGCACTTCCTTTTACGGCAAATGATGAAATCTCCCTTCAAAAGTGGGCAGACAAATTGGGGGGAGTATTGCCAGTTCTTAGAACGTTCGCTGAGAATTCCAAATACGACAATGCACCAATTGTTTCAGATCGAAGCAGCAATGACTTTGCCTCAACCACCATTTCTCAGCGTGGAATAAAAGAAATCGCGCGGGGTTTTTTAAAACATCTCCCGCGCGCATATGTGTGCGATTTGTCAAAAAACGAATTGCAGCTCTGAACTCTTAATTGAATCCCAGAACGTTACCGTAGATGTAAATACTGACTGTGTTTTGGCTGCCACAACCGTAATAGGCAGGGTAAACATATGTTTGCGCCCAAATTGGGTTGCTATATGGCCCAGACAACTGCCGTGTATTCATCTGAACAAGCAACGCTCCGCTTTGATAACTAGGCACTCGCGTTGTGTAATGAGGGCTCACGTATAGGCGCTGGCCATTCACTGACACATCAACTGAGTATGGAGTTGAATTGGAAATACAGACCTGGGGGACACTCGGGGTGCCGCCGGTTGAAGTAGACCAGTCAGCGGAAGCAGCATTAACGACAAGCAAGGATGCAAATAGAGCAGCCACCAATTCCATGGAATTCCCCTTTTATTAAAAGTTTTTTCCGCATACCGACGGTTGTCCGGATGGTCAACGACTATTATTCACTCGACCACCAACATCATCCTCTCAATTGAGCTCCGCAATCCTTAGTCACTCTGGCAATCGTAGCTTCCGCAACCGTTGAAATATCCGAATCAACAAGAGTTCGCTCCGTCGGAAGCAGTGTCACGCGGAGGGCAACGCTCTTTTGTCCAGAGGCAACCCCTTGCCCTCGATAAACATCAAAAATCCTCAAACCTACAATCCGTGCAGGAATATTCATCTTGCTGAGAGCATCCTCCTCAATCGCACGACGAACCGAATCTAAGAGCACTTCTGCAGAGACAGATTCAGCAACTAAAAATGCAAAATCACGCTCAACGCTCGGAAGACGCGCCCCGGTCGAATTATGAGCAGAGAACTTCTTCTTAGTTTCAGCAGTCGCAAGGCGTTTTCGAGCCGAAACACTTTCAACACCAACAGCAAGATTTAATTCAAATCCAAGGCAATCGGCATCGATGTCAAAGTTACGGAGCGCCGCTGGGTGCATTTGTCCCACCCAACCAATCTGAACAGATTTGGCACTTTCTCGCACAACAACGGCCGCGCTTCGTCCGGGATGCAATGCTCCCTTCATGGGATGATCAGAGGGAAGCTCAGAGAAGTCGACCTGCAAACCGAAGACGTTCAAGGTTTCCGCAACATGCGCAGCCACCTTATGAAAGGTCCAGGAACGCTCGCCCGAGTTCAACCATTCTTTCTCTTCTTCAACTCCGAAAACAACTCCACACACCCTCGGAGTTTCCCCTGGACGGTCGGGAGCAGTATCCTCACGGCTCAATGGCAGAGCCGAGGAGGGAGCGTAATCGTAGAGTGACTTTGGAACGCCAGCACTGAGAACATTGGCAACTCCAACAGCGTCACCGTTGTTTAAAAAAACCCGATTCCCTCGCAAGCTTGCATTCTGGAATGTTCTTGAGATTTCAAAAATCTGCCCACGCTTCGTTCCGTAATTAAGGTTGTGAGCAACTTTCCGCAGCAGACCACTCAAAAGAGTCGTCTGCATCAGAGGCTCATCCTTTATGATTGGATTTAGAAGCGCGACTGGCTCACCACACGCGTTGATTCCTTGCAGATTCAAACGTGTCCAATCATCTGCACGCATGAAATGAAATCCAGCAGCCTCATGATATCCCAGGCTCACGAGCCTTTGTGCAGTCGCTTCAAACAACGCTAAATGCTCATCATCGGCGACCAATTTACCGGGCGCAGACAGCGGGTGAGCCGGAACATTATCAATTCCAACAACACGCACAATTTCCTCAACGAGATCCGCTGCCCCAGCAACATCGAGACGACGCCAGCTCGGAACCACAACCGCAACTTTGCCAGCAGTTGATGTCTGACTTATTTCAAATCCAAGAGAGCCAAGAATTGAAAGCTGTCTATCGAAATCAACGAGGTCATCACCAACCCTGAGTTTGACATCATCAGAGCCGAAGAGGACCGTGAATTCACCATCCCCTTGTCTGAGAGCAGGATCTTGCCCACCGCCATCAACCGGGAAAAATGATTCCGCGTCACTATGTCTTTGAGAATTGCTTCGAGCAAAGAGACTGCCAACAAATTTAACGGAGTTGGAGGTGCTGCCCTGAAGCGCGTTTAGAAGCCCAACAAGCTTCTGCGCAGATTCATACCGACGAAAAACATCGATACCTTTTTCGAATGCAAAACTGCTGTCAGTTTTGCGACCATGTCGGCGTGAAGTTCTTCGCACAAGCACGGGATGCGGATTTGCAAATTCAAGAACCAAGCTTGAGGAAGAGAAGTCAACCTTAGACTTTTCTCCACCAATGACGCCAAGAAGCGCTTGGGGTGTTTTGCTGTCTGCAACAATGCAATCAGTTGATACGAGTGTTCTTTCTTTCCCATCAAGGCCAAGAAATTCCTCCGAAGCAGCTGCAAAACGCAAACGCAAGCTCTTCATTCCATCATTTTGCTCTGATATTTTTGCAACATCGAATGCATGATTTGGCTGGGCGAAACAAAGCAATATCAAATTCCCAGAATCAACCACTGAATTGACACTCTTTTGCCCCAGCGCCTCTAAGGTATTGCGCATCCAACCTGGAGAGGTCGTGACTTTTACATTATCGAGTCCGACAAAAAACACGGGTGCACCAAGATCGTTATACGCAGTGAACGTGCCAGCTCGTGTTTCAAGATGTTTAGTTTCCGAGACGTCTGAAAGGCTATTCTGAATGCTGACATCAGATAACCAAGCCTCATTCCATTTCTTCCATTCGAAATCCGAAATACCGGCCCATTTCAGACCAGCTTGGAGCTCGCGGGCAGCCCCCTCATGACAGAGCATATCCGGACGATTGGGGGTTACATTGAGTTCAAGCAAAACATCATCGAGACCAAGTGCAATCATCACCGACTGCCCAACGACTCCTGCGAGTTTTGACTCGGGCAAACCACACGAAGGCTCATGATTTAGTTCCCAAATCCCATGACCATCAAGAGTTTCGTCCAGAGGCAAAGCGAGTTCTTCTCGCGAGCAGAGCATACCATGGCTCTCAACATCACGAATTTTTGAAGTTTTTATCTCAAGACCATTGGGCAAAACTGCTCCAGGTAGGGCAACCGCAACGAAAAGACCAGCTCGTGCATTGGCAGCGCCGCAAACAATCTGCCGAGTTTCACTGGCTGAAGTCTGCACCTGACAAACCTGCAGTTTGTCTGCCTTTGGATGTCTTTCTGCACTTTTTATTTGTCCCACCACAACCTTGCTCAGGTTGTGGCCACGAAGAACTGTTGATTCTACTTCAAATCCTTGCCGAGTGAAAATCTCTGAAAAAAGGGAGACATCCCAATTTTCCCAGCAAGCTTTTCCCGTATTATCAGCCTTATTGACAGGCAATTTCAAAAACAATTCGTCGATTAATTTGAGACTAATTAACACGGGCTCTTCCCTCTCAACGCAGGGCCAGTTGGCGCGACAAAAGAACATCACCTTCGTAAAGTGAACGCAGATCAGCGATACCGAACTTGCTCATCGCAATTCGGTCAACGCCCATCCCGAAGGCAAAGCCACTGTAAACTTTTGAATCAATTCCGCAGCTCTCAAGAACACGCGTGTTGACTAAGCCACAACCACCCATTTCCAACCAGCCCGTGTGCTTGCAGCTTCTACATCCTGAGCCAAAACACTGTTGGCATTGCACATCAATCTCGGCACTCGGCTCAGTAAAAGGAAAATAACTGGAACGCAGTCGGAGTTTGACTGGTCTTCCAAACACTTCCGCAAAAAAAGCGTCCAATGTGCTTCGCATGTTTGCCAGGGTTATACCCTTATCAACCACGAGGCATTCAATTTGACGGAAGGTTGGAACGTGCGTGAGATCGAGTTCGTTTCGGTAGGTAAAGCCCGCACAAGCGACACGGAGAGGCACTCCGCGCTCCAACATTGCATGAGCCTGAACACTGCTCGTGTGCGTGCGCAAAACCCACTGTGAAGCAACGAAAAATGTATCTTGCATTTCGCGTGCAGGATGTTCTGCCGGAATGTTGAGAGCCTCAAAATTATAAAACTCACGCTCAAGTTCCGGTCCATCAATGACCGTGAAACCCAACCGACGCAAAGGTTCCAGAAGCTGCTGTGCCGCTGCAGACACCGGGTGTCTTGAGCCAAGATTCAATTCTGGAAGCGGGAGAGTTAGGTCAACTTTTTCCCTTTCGAGTCTTAGCTTTTCCGCGCTCGCACGACATGCAAGAACAAATCGTTCAACTTCACCTTCCAAGAACGATTTAAGCTGGTTGATTTTAGCGCCAGCGTCTTTTCTTTCTTCGGCAGGAAAATTGCGCAGAGACTTGAGCCAATCTTGGAGAGGCGATTTACGACCGGTGAATCGCACTCGCACCTCATCCGACTGAGCTTCCGTCAAGTTTTCCGGAGAAACAGCAATCACTTGAGCACAACGATTGCGTTCTTCGTCTAAAAGTTTTTGCAGCTCCGACAAAGAAGAAGCTGCCGCGGTTTGCGGCAGCTCCAACAGGTCGGAGAGTGAGAATTCCGTAGGAAGGTCCATCACTTTATCCCATGGCTGTTGGTTTATCCGTTCATACTTTTAATAAAATCATCGTTTGTTTCAGTGCGCTCAAGTCGCTGGATAAGAAACTCCATCGACTCAATCGGGCTCATGGGATGTACGACCTTACGGAGGACCCAGAGTCGGTTGAGCGTTTCCTTAGGCAACAAAAGATCTTCGCGACGAGTGCCCGACTTATTCATATCAATAGCTGGGAACACACGACGTTCAGCAAGGCGCCGGTCAAGAACAAGTTCCATGTTACCTGTTCCTTTGAATTCTTCGAAGATGACCTCATCCATTCGGCTACCAGTTTCAATCAATGCGGTTGCAATGATTGTCAGGCTTCCGCCCTCTTCAACATTTCGAGCTGCACCGAAGAAACGTTTGGGCTTGTGAAGCGCATTTGCATCAACACCACCTGTCAGAATTTTTCCACTCGGTGGAACGACAGAGTTGTAGGCACGCGCCAAACGAGTGATTGAGTCCAGGAGAATCACAACATCTTTCTTATGTTCAACCAGACGCTTTGCCTTCTCAATCACCATTTCTGCAACCTGCACATGACGTGACGCAGGCTCATCGAAGGTACTCGACACAACCTCGCCCTTCACGGTGCGCTCCATTTCCGTCACTTCTTCAGGGCGCTCGTCGATGAGGAGCACAATGAGGACAACTTCAGGATGGTTGTGTGCAATGGCAGTTGCAATGTTCTGCAACAAGACTGTTTTACCGGTTCGCGGCGGCGCAACAATCAATGACCGCTGACCTTTTCCAATCGGCGACATGAGATCGATTGTTCGCGTGCTCAAGACTTCCGGATGATATTCGAGCTTAAGGCGCTCATTCGGGTGAATTGTGGTCAAGTTGTCAAAAAGAATCTTCTCACCCGTCAGATCGGGTGGTTCCATATTGACAGATTCAACTTTCAAAAGCGCAAAATAACGTTCGTTGTCTTTTGGAGGACGGATCTGCCCAGAAACTGTATCACCGGTGCGCAGGTTAAAACGTCGAATTTGCGACGGAGAAACGTAAATATCATCTGGTCCGGGAAGGTAGTTGTAGTCGGGAGCCCGAAGGAATCCGAATCCATCAGGCAGAGTCTCGAGAACGCCTTCTGAATAAACAACGCCATTGCGCGCTGCTTGTGCTCCGAGGAGCGCAAAAACGAGATCTTGCTTGCGCAAATTCGCAGCGCCTTCGATGCCCATCTCACGTGCCATTTGAACAAGGTCGCTGATGTGCTTTTCTTTCAGCTCCTTCAGATTCATCACTGGAACATTAGCATTGAATTCCGGCTCTTTTTCCTCGACCATCGACATTTGTTGTTGCTTGTCAGAGCGCTTGAAATTGGGATTGAAATTACCGCCTCCCTGCCGCTGCTGAAAACCGCCTTGTCCCTGCGGTCGGCCCATGTGCCCACCACCATGACCATGGCCCGGACGGCGAAACTGTTGGTGCCCGCCGCCTCCCTGACCCTGATGATTGGGAGAACCCTGAAAGCCACCGTTGGGAGCCGCAGTCGGACCCTGCCCTTGGGCCTGCGGAAGCGGTTGTGGTTGCGGTTGTGCTTGGCCTTGCGGTTGTGGCTGCGCCTGTGGAGTACTCGCTGAAAGAGGAGCCGGATTTGGCTCGCGCACTGGCATGGGACTCATTCCAGGATCTTTGGGAGAGATTTGCGATGGAGCTCCCGGAGCAACATCACGGCGTGGCATAAAGCCCCGACGATCATCACGTTTTTGTGGAACAAAAGTGGTCACACCCGCTCCAGCATCGCCTTCGCTTCCGCCCTGGGGAGAGACTGATTCGCCCTCAGATCCAGCAGAATCGGCCACTTGTTCGTCTTTTCGAACAAAACGACGGGTCGAACGCTTACGTCCTGCACCAGATTCATCAACGCTTAACTCATCAAGAGGCTTGGTATCGTCAGCCATGTGAAGATTCCGAAAAATTTAGGGGGGTTAAAATAAGCGGCCAAAGCCCGAACGTCTTTGGGGCGGAAATATCGTGCCCAATCTATTGAACACACTGGTACTCCTAAAACAGCCCTCAGGAAGTTGCAATACCGTTTTTAAATTCTGCCTCATATTTATTCAGGAGAGTCCGATCCTTCCTCGGGACCATCTGGGAATGGGTGAGGAAGCTCACACCAACGCAGCTGGTGTCATGGTGGGGAGAGTCAATGACGAAAAAAGGGTCGCGCCCAAACAGTGGGAGCATTTGGCGCTCCGCAGGCCAACTCGCAGTGTCGGTGGAAGACCGTTTTAGATTCACGCTTGTCGTGTGCTTCATTGGACTCGGCTTGCTTGGAACCGGAAGCCTTTTTTACCTTTCGAATAAGCAAGCAGAGAAATTCAACCTTGACGCTGCCAATGTTGCCGTCAATCGATGGATGGGAAATTATCCCAGCCGGCATGGGCAATGGTTCGTTCCCTATTTAGCAGACACTTCAGACGAAAATGCTCCTGCTTTGCTCGAACCAAATCGACTCATTCCAAAGTCAATGCTCCCTGACTATTTAACTCGAAGTGAGCTGACTTTTTCCAATCAAGCCAGCGGTGAGCCTGTCTGGATCATCAGCCGACATCCGTTGATCGAAAATGGCATTTCACTCGTGCTCTCCGAAAAAGAATACCCTGAATTAGGAATTGCCAGGGAGGCATTTCAATTTCACCGATGGCTTGTGGCGACGCTGTTGTTTGTACTCTTCGGGGCATGCATTGCGCTCTTTCTTTTCAATAAGCATTACATTTTTCGTCCGCTTAGAATGCTCAGAGAGGCTTTACTCAACCGACGCCTTACGGATGTCGCCAGGGTAAAACATTCCCAAAAATCAAAAATCATAATTGAACGTCTTGAAGAGAAGTCGAGATTCCCACTCGAACAATTCGATGGCGACGAATTCGGACAAATTGCGTTGATACTGGAAGACCAAGACCGCAGGCAAAAAAATCTCAGGCTTCATTGGCTTAAATCTTTTAACACAATCAATGAGCCAGTTGCCATTTTCGGTGCAAACGGAAAACTAAAACACGTCAATCTGGCTATGGTGGAATTTTTGGATGAAATTGGAATAACCACAGACTTAGTTGAAAATCTTAACGCACATGCATTTGTCTCATCATTTCTCCAACTCGACGAAGAAATTGCAACCAAATTGAATAAGGTCTTAAACCAAGCCTATCCTCGCGTATGTTCACAAGCATGCTCGATTGAACTTCCCGAAGGCAGACGTGCTTTTCGCTACTCGATCTCAACCATTTCGAATCACGGCGAACGATTTGCAGTATTTTCTCTCGTGCGCGAGCAACTTCTTGGACAAAATCAATCCATTGAAGATGTCATTTTAGAACAAACCAACAACCAGCTAAAAGTTATACATCGAATACAACATGCGCTGAAGGAGTCAGTATCGGGAAAAGAAGATGGAATATTGCACATGTGTGATGCACTGATTGACAACATCCATAGTCTTCTTGAAATATCAAATTCTATAAATCCTTCACTCGCCTCTCACAAGGTCGAGTTCAACCTCCAACAGTTCTTTCGCGATCTCCAAGATTCTGTTGATGGTGTCATTAAGTTACATGTTGAATTCGAAAAGAGTTTACCAAATTTTGTAGTGGGTGACCCAACTCATCTCCGGCAATTTCTGAAAGGAATATTTCAGTTATGCCAGGAAACAAGCTCAGTGAGAGAAATCTTTATTGGCGCATCATATCAATCGTCCGAGCGTTTTCTAAACCTATCGATACGTTCGCACGACGGTAGTGCAGTGCTACGTGACCCAGCGATTAACTTATTTCTATCACATTACTCACCATTCCTTTCCCTCAAAGGAGAAAGTGAAGATGTACTTGATTCAGATGAATATCTGAGAGTTGCTATTAGTGCGCCAGCTGGGATGAATAGAATCGAAAGCTTTGAACTCGATCTATCCAACCGACAGCTTCCGTCGACTTTAATGGTTGTCAGTGATGAAATTCTACCAGAAGATGTCCGAATTATTTTAGAAAGCGCGGATAAAACCAATTGCGAATGGCTCACCCCTGGAGAAATACTAGAAAGAAATCTGAGTGCTCCTGGCATTTGTATGCTGCTTTTTATAAATAACAGTCAAAAACTTAAAGAAAAGCAAATTCAAAAAGTTATTAATCATGCGCGTGCAAATCAAATTCCATCCATCCTTTTGAGCCAACAACCCCGGCGTGGTGAGTCGATCACAGCTCTACGGCTCGGCTTTGTCACCTATTTAACCTTGCCAGTTGAGCAAGATGAGCTTTTAAAACTATTCATTCTTACTATGAATAAATCAGTGAGAGAAAGTGTCGGTAAACTGGGACTTCTCACCAAGCACACCGTGAGAGACATTATACCGTCCCTCGGTAAAGTTCTTCTCGGTAATATTTCAAAAGTTCATCAACAAACTGGTTCTACTCTGACTCATACCCTTGGCTCAATGGGATTCAATGTTTCAGAAGCCACAACAGTGCACGGCTTCTTTGAACTTCTACACAAAGGTAATTTCGAATACGTCATCTGCTCAAATGAAATTTCAACTGGCTTAAAGAGAAGAATTCAAGTGAGTCTGAAAGGAATACCTTGCCTTGTGTTTGGGGATTCCAATGTTGAGTCAAACAAATCCGAAGAAGGAAAGAATAACCTTCAATCTTCATTTGCACACTGGGTTAAAATTGATGAACCAAACAACAAATTAAATATTCAAGCCTCATTTGAGGCCGCGGTAAAAAATGAATTGAACAAGAGCGAATTCAGATTGAATACCGAAAATGAAGACAACGACCAATCTGAATCAGAGATAGACACATTCGATGTTGCAATTTAATTCGGACGTCTTTGCACTGAAAAAACATCTTCAATCTGTTTTAGAGCCCAATCCATTGCCTCATCGCTAATGACGAGTGGAGGGGCAAAGCGGATTGTTGTTGAACGCGTTTCTTTGGCAAGCAATCCTCGTAAGGCGAGCTGCTCCGAATAAAGGCGCGCAGGACCTGCGTCTGTTTGCAGTTCAATTGCATTGAGTAAGCCTTTGCCGCGCACTTCTTTAACAACTGATTTAGGAAGCGCTGAAGTCAATTGAGTTCGAAAACGCTTACCCAATGTGTCTGCTCGAAAAGCGAGATTCTCATCTTGTAAAATTTTTAGCGCAGTTCTCGAAAGTGCACATGCCAGGGGGTTTCCACCGAAGGTGGAACCATGATCACCTGGCTTCAAAAGGCCTAGCACAGCATCTGATCCAACAACGGCAGAAATTGGATAGAATCCGCCTCCAAGAGCCTTGCCCAAGATCAAAAGTTCAGGCGAGCAGTTTTCGTGTTGATAGCAAAATGTTTTACCTGTCCTGCACAAACCAGTCTGAATTTCATCGACAATAAAAAGAACATTATTCTCTTTGCAGATCCTGTCGCACTCAATCAGATATCCTGGAGGAGGAACAATAACACCAGCCTCGCCTTGGATTGGCTCAAGCAAAAAGCCAACCGTATTAGGAGTTATCGCTTGCCGAAGTGCGTCAGAATCTCCGTACGGGATAATCTTGAAACCTCCCGCAAATGGACCAAAATCGGCTCGATATTGTGGGTCGGAAGAAAATCCCACAATCATCGTGGTTCGACCATGAAAATTTGCGTCGCAGACTATTATTTCAGCCTGTTCGCTGGGCACCTTTTTAGTCTTGTAGCCCCATTTTCGCGCAAGCTTCACCGCAGTTTCAACGGCCTCAGCACCCGAATTCATCGGCAGAGCTCGATCCATTCCACAGATTTCGGTCAATTCTTTCAACCAAGGACCTAACTGATCATTATAAAAAGCACGCGAAGTGAGAGTTATTCGAGAACTTTGCTCAATGAGTGTCTCGAGCATTCTTGGATGAACGTGGCCCTGATTTACAGCGCTATAGGCACTCAACATGTCCAAATAGCGTTTCCCATCTACATCCCAAACCCACTCTCCTTGGCCTCGAGCCAAAACCACCGGCAGCGGATGATAGTTGTGCGCTCCATAAGTATCGTTGAGGCTAATATGGCCTCGTCCCACATCGGAGAGGGGGAGATTCATTTCTGCCATTGTATTCTTCCTGTATTGGTCTGTTCACTGTTTGGAAGTTTGATCTTGTCAACACATCAATACCGGAGCATATGAGTGAAGAAAAGTGCACCACCCGTTTCTTTGCTAGGAACTAGAGCATGAACGTAAAAAGCAACGACTCTGAATTTTGCTGGATCCATATTCGCGACGTCTACACATTCCTTTACTTAGGTGCGAATCCTCACGAGCAAAAGGTGGGGCAAAATTTAAAAGTTGACCTCAGCGTGCAGGTTCCCTATCGGCAAACTCAGGATAATCTGGAAAACGTTGTGGATTACAGCAAGATAATCGAGAGGGTGCAGAGCTCGATAGAAGGCTTGGGACGAGTGAATCTTCTCGAATACCTAGCCG
>CAIZJW010000088.1 GCA_903933385.1 uncultured Silvanigrella sp.
ATAGGTTTTGTGAGTCTACGAACAGAAGACCCAACGAAACCCGCACGTAACTTTACAGCTTCCGGGATGCACGTGCTGCCGCACCATCGGTTGCTGCGCTGCCTTTATTTAGGCTGCGAGAGCGTAATCATTGCCATTTCTGGCTGCCACAACAGTTTAAGGAGTGTTGTTGCCAACCCCTGCATGCACCTGACGTTCATCTCTCTCCGTCGAAGCCAAGTCACCCCCACTTCAACGATATTATCGTCATCTCAAGCTGTAGCATGAGTGCATCACCACCGCTAGCACCGAGCGAATCCAGGTTTTTCTTGACATCCTGACCATCTCGGACACATTTTCCCGGCGTAGCGACCCCTGTTGGGGTCCGAGACATTCCAACGGCCGGCTGAGGCTCTGCCCCAGGCCATGAGAATCAAGGAATTGCCCATGCCTATTTATGAATTCAAATGCACCAACTCATCATGCAACAATATCGAAGAACATTTCCTCCGCCACTCCGACCCTCTGCCCACGAACTGCGAGAAGTGCGCATCGCCCATCGAAAAGCTCGTGAGCCAAACAAGCTTCGCTCTGAAGGGCTCGGGCTGGTACGTGACCGATTACAAGGGAAGCAACCCTGGTGGCTCGAGCGCCACAACCAACACAGAGCCCACTTCAACCGAGAGCAAACCTGCGGCCAGCGAACCCGCGAGCGGAACATCTACTGAACCTGGCGCATCCGGAACAACTTCCGGCAGCTCGACAGGCTCTACCAACAACTAATTTTGGTGTTTCCGGATTCTAGTGTTGACGAAGGCAAACCCCTGCGCTAGAGACCGCTCCACTGCGGATGTGGTGAAATTGGTAGACACGCACGTTTGAGGGGCGTGTGCCGCAAGGCATGACGGTTCGAGTCCGTCCATCCGCACCATCCCTCCTTCAAGGGTAAGAAACGACTCCATTTGGGGTCGTTTTTTTTTGCTTTCTGCGCTATAGTTTGGGCTGAACATTGTGTCCTAATTGAGGTTTGCCCGAATGACCGCCCTTGAAATTATCCTGATACTAGCTTTGGGTTTGCTGGTTGCCGCGGTCGCGTTTGTTGCTGTTTATGCTGTCAATATGCGCGCTAAATCTAAAGAGCTGGAGCTTCTACGAAGCGATGCTGAACGCCGCCTGAACCAATCCCGCCAAGAATCCGATCAAATCGTGAAGAATTCGCTGCGTGAAGCTAAAGAACTCGCTCTTCGAGAGGGTCGTGAGCACGACCGCAGCCAAAAAGAAAAGACCGCCGAACTTCAACGTGTCGAAAAACGTATTCAGAAGCGTGAAGAGACCCTCGACAAGCGTGAGCAGCAGCTTGAACAGAAAGAGAAGGATCTCAAAAAGCTTGCTGAGCATGTTGAACGCGAAGAGCGCAGAGCTTCAGATACCATCAAAAACTCCGAGCGTGCTTTGCGTGAGAGCCAGGAGAAGCTTGAAAGTGTGGCTCGACTGTCGCTTGAAGAAGCGCGTGACATGCTCAAGCAATCTATTGAAAGCGAAGTGCGCCGCGACACAGCCGAAGAAATTCGCCGCCTTGAGGAAGAAGCACGTCGCACTGCTGATGATAAAGCACGCTCAGTGGTCGCAACATCTATTCAACGCATGGCTAATGAGTTTGTCACCGACGCTTGCGTGAGCGTCATTAGCCTTCCTTCTGATGATATGAAGGGCCGAATTATTGGCCGCGAAGGGCGCAACATCCGCGCCATTGAACAGGCCACAGGCGTAGACATCATCATCGACGATACCCCTGAGGCAATCCTCATTTCCTGCTTCAACCCCATGCGTCGTGAAATCGCCAAGGTTGCTATCGAACGTTTGTTAGCTGATGGCCGAATTCATCCGGCTCGTATTGACGAAATCGTGAACAAAGTTTCAAAAGAATTCGACGAAATGACCCGCGAAGCTGGCGAACGCGCCGCGTTTGATTGCGGTGTTCAGGGATTGCACCCCGAACTGATCATGGCTCTCGGAAAACTCAAATTCCGCACAAGCGGCGCACAGTCGGTGCTGCAACATTCCGTGGAAGTCTCTCAGCTGGCAGGCATTCTTGCTGGGGAACTCGAACTCAATGTGCGTATCGCGAAGAGAGCAGGCTTGTTGCATGACATTGGCAAGGCCCTCGACGAAGAAAATGAAGGGCATCACGCAGCTGTGGGCGCCCAGTTCCTGCAGAAATGCGGCGAATCGGCAGAGATTATTGAGGCCGCGGCTAAACATCATCTCGAACAAAATCAGGGCGTCGGTGCAATCGCAGTGGTTGTGCAAATTGCCAATTCCATGAGTGGCTACCGCCCGGGTGCTCGCCGCGACTACCTGGAAAAATCCATGGGCCGCATGCGCGAAATGGAAACGATCGTTTCAGATATGTCTGGCGTTGAGCAAGCCTATGTGATTAGGTCGGGCCGTGAGGTCAGGGCGATGGTTTCGCCGACTGTAACCGACGACAGTGCCGTGAGTGCATTGGCCCGTTCGGTTGCGAAGAAAATCCGCAGCGATCTGAATTACCCAGGGCAAGTGCGCGTGACAATGGTTCGCGAACAACGTGTCACCCACCTGGCAAAATAAGACCGCTCAACCGGTGGTTTAAATTCTGATGAGTTTCCTGCACTGCAAAAGCAAAGATGCTTTTTTTGAGGCCCTCCCGAGTGCTCTACTTCCTGAGAGCTCGGAGGGCATTGTTCGTATTCTTTTGATGGGTGACGTCATCGGACGCCCTGGTAGAAAAATTGTAAAAAGCGTTCTGCCACAGCTAAAACACCGTGCAAAAATAAACTTTGCAACCGTCAATGGAGAAAATCTTGCGGGTGGATTTGGAATCACTCAAAAGATTTTCAACGAACTAACCACCTCGGCTGCCGGTGTGGATGTCATCACCATGGGCAACCATTGGTGCGATAAGCCGGAAGTTCACGCTATCCGTAAATCAAGCAACCGAATGGTGCTGCCGCAAAATCTAAAAAATCTAGAGGGAGTTGAACTCATCCCCGAGTTCGAAATTCCCGGCTCTCGGCGCTCTTTGTGCGTCATCAATCTCATGGGCTTGTTTGCCATGAAACATGAGTACAACGACCCATTCGAATTTTTGGAAAAAGTGCGTCCGGTTTTGCAAGCCAAAGTTTCAGGCGGCCAAAGCATCGTTGTGATTGATGTTCACGCTGAAGCGAGCAGCGAGAAACAGGCTATTGCTTGGTTTATGGATGGAGTTGCGGCTGGCTTAATTGGAACACACACACATACTCCCACGAGCGACGAGCGGATCACTCGCAAAGGAACTGCTTTCCTCACTGACGTGGGCATGACGGGCCCCTATGAATCAGTGATTGGGATGACCCTCGCAGGCTCTATGCCTCGCTATTTCACGCCCAAACAGAAAAAGCCTCAGGAAGTTTCAGAAAAAGATCTTTGGCTTTGCGGATTCTTGTTGGAAGTTTCAGAAAGCACAGGCCTCACATTGGCAGCACATCGGCTTCAATACAGAGAGGACTCCGAAGAATGGACTCTTCGCACAGTCAACACACCCAATCTTTAGGCGCTTCGTGCGCGCTTTGCCAACTCGTTGCATTGAAGGCGAACCACCCCGACTTTATCTGTGAGCTGCCGCATGTTGTGATCACCCGGGGACCCTTCTCCAAACGCTGGCCTGGGGCACTTCAGGTCACGAGCAAACGCCACCTGCGCGACCCTGGCCAACTCAAATATCCACATTTTATCCACACACAAAGTGAACTCTACGCCATTGAAAATGCGATCCGCCGTTCCACTCGAGCACACCATATGAACGTGGTTAAATTCGGTAATGTCGTTGAGCACTTGCATTGGCATTTAATTCCGCGCTTTAGCAATGAAACGCATCCGCAGAAAACACCGTGGGAGTTGGCCGACGTTCCTCCCGAGGCACTTTTCCACACTTCTTCCACACAACCGCTCGACCTTCTGTACGCAGAGATCGCCAGCGAGCTCAAAGCCCAGCTGCTCGCAGCTCAGCCGCCCTACTTTTCAACAGCATTTTTTGTTCGACCACTCGATCAGGCGCAACAGTCGATATTTTTACAGTTGCCCTTAACGGAACAGCACGCAGCCATTCGCGCCCAGCCAGACGCATTCGAGTGCTTCTTGATGCAAAGGAACTATCTCGACTTTGCCTGGGACACCTTTGGCGGAGAAATCGATCCTGGCGAAAATCCGGTTGATGCCCTGAAAAGAGAGCTCAATGAAGAATTGGGATGGGCTATTGAGCGACAACTCGAAGTGACCAGGCAATGGAGCAACGGAATGATTCGCGGCTTTGTTTACCTGACACTGCCCGAAGGTGGTTCTCTTCTCCAGAACACCCCAGCCCGCACACCGTGCGATGAAGTCAAACAAGCCGCATGGATTCCACTCAAAACACTCTTGGATAATCCCGGAAATGTTTACTCACGGCCACTGTGTGGTCGTGCGCTGGCTCTCGTGGCAGGGCAAACCGATTTTTCACTCTGAAAAATTAACCGCAATTATTACGATATCTTGAGACAAAACCCGGTAATTGACTTGACGGCCAGCTAACGGTTTTATAAAAGTCACTTAAACAACCAATAAAAGTGAATAGAGGGCTGGAGTTCACCCAGGGATGGGGCGCCACAGGCGGAAGAGAGGGACCTCTCTCCGGCCCTTACATTTTTATGGGTTGTTGGTTCTATTTTCGATTCCTGAAAATAGGCGTTTCAGAGGGTGAAATTCTCGCCCAAATAAACCTCTTTAACGCGGTCCATGCGGGCAACCTCTTGTGGGTCGCCTTCAGCGAGTATCTTTCCGCCAGCAAGAATGTAAGCGCGGTGACACACTCCGAGTGTTTCGCGGACGTTGTGGTCGGTAATAAGCACTCCAAGATTTTCTTCGCGAACCAATCGTGCCACCAGTTTCTGGATTTCATCGACAGTCACTGGGTCGATACCGGCGAATGGCTCATCCAAGAGTAAAAAGCGAGGAGACATCACAAGCGTGCGAGCGATTTCCAAGCGGCGTCTTTCACCACCTGACAACGATAACCCCATTGATTTGCGAATGTGTCCAATGCCAAATTGTTCAATCAAACGCTCGAGCATTGCTTTGCGCTCGTCTCTGGGAATACCCCAAACTTCCATCACTGCCGTAATGTTGTCTTCAACACTCAATTTCCGAAACACGCTCGCATTCTGTGGGAGATAACCAATTCCCATCCGGGCTCGCTTGTGAATAGGCAACGCAGTGATGTCGATTCCATCAATTTCTACCAAGCCAGCAGAGGGGCGCAGCAACCCAACAGTCATGTAGAAACTGGTGGTTTTACCCGCTCCATTGGGCCCGAGGAGGCCAACAATCTCTCCTCTCCTCACGTGGAAACTCACATCCTCAACCACAACTCGACTGTCGAATTTGCGCATGAGGTTTTTGGAAGCGAGAATTCCGTCTTGAGAAGACATGCGAGATACTCCGTGGGCACTGAACTAGCGACGATTTTGTCCAGATGATTTCTTTGTTGGGGCCGTTTGTACGCCAGAGCCGCTCTGATTTCCAACTGGCGATGCCCCAGACGATGGGTCCATCACTCCGCGCGCGCCGCGAACCTTAATTTCGTTGGTATCGAGAAAAACCTCAATCACTTCGCCTTGAAGAAGTTCCCGACCACGCCAGATTTTAGGTTTTCCGCGCAAAATCACTTTGCGGCTCGACATGAAATACTCGAGTTCGCTAGCGACTGCCCGCAATTCAGCACTTTGTGCGCTTGCACTTTTAAACAAACTGACCCTGCCCTTGGCCAAAGCGCGGTTTGGAGATGTTGAACCTTTTGGCGAAAAAATCTCTGCAACATCTGACTTCATAATCGCGTCACCTTGCTCAATTTCGACATCTCCTTTGAGAAGAATTCGACCTTGAGAAAGCGAGCCTTCCAACGATTGAGAAGAGTAGGCAACCGGGGCGCCGCTGTTATGATCAATGCCAGAATCGGCTGATTTCCCAGCCTGAGTTGGCGCTGTTGTTGAGGATTTCCCCGCGGGCTTACCAGCTGGTCCGGATTTGCTCGACCCAGTTGCTGAACCCGCGCGGGGCGTAGAAGACGGAGGCACTGCCTCGAAACTGCTTGCGGTGGGTGTGACCGCAGGAGTTGGAGCCGGCGCACTCACTGGCGAACGAGTGGCATCAGATGCTGGGGCTGGGGGAGCATCGTCAAAATCTGCGAAAGCCACTCTTTGCAGGCCAAAGAGTGCAGCAACCAATGCGATCAAACTACATAATATCGGATGTGGCTTTAGTGCTGATCGGTCCATTAATTCGACCTCCCTGATCTCCGACCCTCTTTTCGCGCTGGCCTTTTCTCGGCTTTAACCCGAATGGCCCGCACCGGCGGAGTTTCTGTTCCTTTCACAGGCCCTACAAACTTGAAAGAGCGTGTTTTGAGATCCGACTCCAGTCCTCTGGCTTCTATCGTACGACCCGGACCAACCATCCGAACAGGCTC
>CAIZJW010000089.1 GCA_903933385.1 uncultured Silvanigrella sp.
CGTCGGCATTTACGTGTCTTGAACCCGACGACGATGGTTTCGAGCGCACACACCTGCGGACAGGTTTGTTTCGTTTGATGCAGGGTGATGCCACGAAAGCAAAGCAAAGTCTGCTTTTATCGGCGCATGCTGAGAATCCGGAAGAGGAATTTCGGTCTCTTTTTTGGCTAGGCGTCATTGAAGAAAATGTTGGGCTTCGAGCTGCAACAAACACGACAAATGATTATTGGGAACAGCTTCGGAAGCGTTATCCTTTGACAATTCATTCTGTCGTGGCTGGTCATAGTTTAAGCCAAGATCCACTCAGCAATGCAATTTCTAACAAAGAATCAATGGTCTCGCGTCGAGTGGGTGTCACCTGGAGCGAGTACAACTTGGCCGCATTCTTTTTTGAACTTTTGATTGCAAGAAAAGAGGCAACTCATCTGTCGACGTTCTCGAGATATGCGGCCCGGACAGTTGATGCACCGAACTCAGAAGCCCTCCTTTTCCTCTCTAAATGTTACGACACTGCCCAAGCTTACAAAATAGCAATTGGTACCTTGACGCGCTACTTCAAAGAAACTCAAAGCCAAGGAGTGACACTTGATACTTTGAATTTATTTTTCCCGCGCGCGTATACAGATCAAATTCTTAGTTCAGCTGGCTTGGTAGATCCCGTCATCGTTCTAAGTTTAATTCGGCAAGAGAGTGCCTTTGATCCTTTTGCACGTTCGGGTGCAGATGCCCGCGGTTTAATGCAACTTCTTCCATCGACCGCATCTAAGTGGCTTGCGAATTCCAAGCAGGAGCTTTTCGACCCGAGTGCAAACGTCAGGGTTGGAGTGAAATACATGGAAACGCTCTTCAAGCGATACGATGGCAACGTCGAGCATGTGCTCGCTGCTTACAATGCCGGACTCAGAAATCTCGACAAATGGCGGCAAAGGTTCCCACAAGCCAACACTCTCATGTTTATGGACCTCATTCCATTCAAAGAAACCCGCACCTATGTCGCAATCATCCTTCGCAATGCGTATTGGTACGGGCGGCTCATGGCCATGCAGCGAGATTCGCTCGCAGACACAATTGTTAAGAAGAGCACACAAGCCCGCTGGCGATCCGTGACAGTGCAAAACCTCCTGCGTTTAGCATGGGATCAAGATGGAGGCTCCGGTCGTTCACGTACGGCTCTCTCTCAGCTCTATTCGCTGCCAGCGAATTCCCTGCCGGCTCAATCAAACTAATATCTATTTTTTCTTCACCGGACTCGAAAAATAGAACGCCCTGATGTCGAGCCCGCCAAGGGTAAAGTGCTCACACTTTTGTGACCACCCTTGGAGTACCTTTTTCATAGCCATCCAACTTTCTGCGCCCGGACACAAAACAACACCTGTCCAACGCGCGGAAGATTTCGAAGAATGCTCGGCTGACTTCAGAATCCGTTTTGCGAACTCAGTGTACATTTTTTCTGTGCCGCCCTGACTCGTGTTTGAAAGTCGGATCCCGAACGGAGGATTGGCCAGAATCCAGCCCAATTGATTTTTACTCAAGGTTTTGTCTTCGACAGACCATTCGCAACTGTCCTTTTGAACAACCTTAGCTTCAAAAAGAGATTGCTCAGAGAATGAAATTGATTCGAACCAAGACTGAGTTGCCTTTGTAAGAATTTGATCTTTATCCTCTCCCACAAATGTAACGGGCTGTGCATTTTTAACTTGTTTGATTTCTTCAAGGATTTTTTTTCTGCTGTGTGCGAATGCCGCGGGTTTGAAAAAAGGCAGATGAGGATATAACCAGTTCTTTTCGAGACTCTGGGTTTGTCCCATGCGGCTCAAATGAAGCGCCGATTCATGCAGCAATGTTCCGGTACCGCAGAACGGATTCACGATGAGAGATGGTTTCATACCGTTCGTCCAAGCATCGCTCAACTCAGCCAATCGAAGCACAAGGCAACTCGCTAAGTCTTCTCTCAATGGTGCTGCGTGCTGTAAATTTTGCTTTTGTCCACGCTGCCAGAAATCGCGCCCCCCAAGAGAGAGAAAAATCTCCAAAGATTCGCGTTCGAGGGTGAGATCGATAGCAATCTGCAAGGGTGGTGTCTCTATTTTTGTAGCGGCCTTCTTGTTCAGGAACACTGACGCAAGTTTTTTGATGCGCCCCTCATTATAAAGACGGCTATTGAGAGAATCGACCCGGATATCCCACTCAATTTTTCTGTTGTTGGGGATCCATAATTCCCACGGAACGCTCTCGAGGAGCGCCTGTAATTTGTCCTCGCTCGAACATCTGCTCTTCAAAATCTGAATTTTGAGGTCTGTGAACGGAGAACCCTTAAGAAGCAAATCGTGGCAAAGTTCGAAAGGAGCTTTTTCAACACGCAGCCGTCCTGATTTTTTCTTCGTGACAACATCCTCAACAGCTGTTGTCTTTCGCCCATCGATAATTTTCTGTGTCCAACGTTCGCATAAATCAATGAATCCAGGCGGAGCATCAACTTCAAAGGTATGCAATTGGCCATGAATATGTTTGCGAATGCGGCGCTCATTATTGACGAGAGGAGGCTGCTCTTTTCTTTTATTCATTCTCTAGAACCCAGTCTTTTGCCGTTATTATCAGTAATCTTTAGAATCACTCGATCCCAGAGTTCATTTACTGACAGTTTAATTTGTAATGTTTCCCCAGCCTCAATGCATCTGTTCAATGTAACCAAAATTGGACTCCAGTGTTCACAGGAGTCACTCTCTCCAGGGAGGTTTGAAATGCTCAGATCATGCGAAAGCTTTGCACGAAAGCCAAGAAGAAGAGCTGGTGCTGACATTTTTGCAGAAGCTGTTACATCGAGGTCCTGATGCGGTCGTTGTGCTTTTTCTGAGGGCGGTGGTGCGAGTTGAATTGTAATTGTTTTTCTAAGAGGTGACATCTGCTTTATGTCTTCGACACGGAGCGGATGAGAAAATGAAATGCTGCTCAAATCAAGGGTCCCTTTAATTTTTTCAACTGACTTGAACCATAAGTCTCCGTTCTCGACATCTTTGTTCGAAAACCGAGCCAGGCGCTTGTGCAGCGGGCCCTCAACAAGATCGATTAATTGCAAATAAATTGAAACATTTTCAGGAATTCCGACACATTTTTTATTTTCAATCCGAGAAAAAATATTTCTGAGCGTTGGCACAACACCTTCTTGCAGAGGGTCATTTCCAAAAAGTTCACTCACAACATGAGTAATGTTTTGCGGCAATGTAGCATCGAAAGAATTGCAGTTGTGAATAGTGAGCCTCTTTCGAAGCTCTTCGGGAAGTTGACTTCGCAGTTTTTTGAGTGAATGAGCGATAGCAGTTTCCTCAATTGCATCGACGCGATGAGCTTTCGCTTCAAGCGCGTAGAGCGACAAGAGACCACTTCCCGCGCCAACGTCGAGAACATTCGATTGTTCATTGAGCGTCTTTTGTAAAGCGTTTTTGTAGCTTCGGCACCGTGGAGCGTCGGCGAGCATGGCCCATTGAATCCATGAGTCGCCAAAGCCGTCCTGGATCCCCGATCCTTCGGCGTCCGAGTTTGGTGCCAAAATGCACTGTGCATCGATGAGGTCATCGATGAGGCCAATAATTTCGTTTTGGTCGGGCAGCGCCTGATTCAGCTGCTTAAAGTTTGTTCTGAGCTTGGCAGCCAGCTCGTCAGGCTTAATTCCTTGCTGAAGCAAACAAAGGAGTTGAATGATTTCGGGGGTCAAGCTGAATTCGCCCGACGAAGCCGAGACCATAGCCCGCAGCGAACCCGATGAATCGATGCGAAAGCGTAGCGCCTGCGAGGGGCGCAGAGTCGGGTTTTTGCTGGAATCCTGTGTTTTCTTGTTTGCCACGAAGTTCCCCCTGGCGACTTTTCCCGGTTCGGTAAATCGGCTATGACGCCCCAACAGACTATGTCCTTACACAAGTCCACTGGGAGCAGGCTCGTACCATGAAGTTAGACAACATTCTGCAGGCAATCGGCAAGACCCCTCTCGTCCGCGTCAATCGGTTGTTTCAAAACAGCGGCGTTGATGTTTGGGCTAAATGTGAGTTTTTGAACCCTGGCGGCAGTGTAAAAGATCGCATCGGTTACAGAATGGTCGTTGATGCCCAAAGTGCTGGCCGTATCAAACCAGGCGATACTCTTATTGAACCCACCAGTGGCAACACCGGGATTGGCATTGCCCTCGCGGGCGCTGTACTTGGGTACCGAGTGATCATCACAATGCCCATGAAAATGTCGCGCGAGAAGCAGGTTGCACTTGAGGCGCTGGGTGCTGAGATTGTTCGCACTCCAACCGAGGCGGCTTTCGATGCTCCTGAAAGTCATATTTCAATAGCCAAAAAGCTCAATTCACTGATTCCCAATTCCCACATTCTCGACCAATACGGTAATCCGTCGAATCCGCTCGCGCACGAAGAAGGCACGGCAATGGAGATTGTTGACGATATGGGCGGTGTGCCTGACGTTGTTGTGATGAGTGCCGGAACTGGCGGGACAATCACTGGAGTTGCCCGCAAATTGAAGGCCTTGAGGCCTGATGTTCAAATTGTTGGGGCCGACCCCGAAGGCAGTATACTTGCTGGAGGCACTCATGTGGGAACTTACCACGTTGAAGGGATCGGCTACGATTTCATTCCTGATGTGCTCGATCGCTCTCTCGTCGATACCTGGGTTAAAACAAACGATCGAGAAAGCTTTGTGTGGGCGCGCCGTGCAATGCGTGAAGAAGGTTTTCTGTGCGGTGGAAGCTGCGGATCTGCTTTGATGGCGGCTGCCAAAGTTATACCCACTCTTAAAAAAGGAACGAAAGTTGTCGTATTGCTTCCAGATGGAATCAGAAATTACATGAGTAAGTTTGCTGATAACAACTGGTTAGATTCTCATTCATTTTCAGGTGTGGCACCTGCAGTACCAACATTTGCAGCTGAACTTTTAAAGGCACATTCATGAAAACCAGAGTCATTCTCTTTGCTCGACTCGCTTCAGGTGAACAGAATACGGTTCCACAATTTGTTTTCGCTCGCTGGGGTAGCACCCTCGAAATTGAACTTCCTTCTCAGTTGGGCGTCGAAGATTTTGCGAATCGATTCAAATTTAAACGTCATTCAAAGTTCGACTATGCCGTTGGAGAAATGGGTAAAAAAGCAACACTCATAGAGTGTGTTGACCCACAATTGAGCTCAGAGTTGGCCTTGGATCCTGAAAGAAAGCTGCCCCTCACTTGGGAGCCTTTTCGCCAAACCGCACAGTCATTAAGCGACGGGCAGGATAGGCGCTTTCTTCAACTTGCGGTTCAGTTCCTTGCGTCTGGAGAGAGCGTCGACGACTCAGTCGTGGCCGCTGAATATGATGCCGAGTTCATCCAGCAGTTGCAAAAGACGCTCACTGAGCAGAACGCGGTCAAAGAGAAGTAAAATTATATTTTTATTTCGACTTCATCACCCAAACTCCATCCCAGTCTTCTTGGGGTGGATTTTCTTTAAAGTATTCACATCTCTCCATGAACACTCCTGCGGGTCCATCCTGGGGGGCAATTTTCAGGATATTTAACATGTATCCTTGGGCGGTGTCGAAATCGCGTTGACGATAACTTCTCAAACCACTTTCGAACAATTCTTTCGCGCCGAGCGCGGTGTCTTTCATCTCGGAAGTAAATCGCATGACCTCATAAATGGTCACGGGTTCATTTTTTCCTTTGACCTTAATCCAATCTAGCTCTCGCAGAACAAAATCGTCAGGCCGTTGAAGCATCAATCGAGTTGCGTCTGAGCAAATGATACGAACGCCATATTCTTTGGTAATGCCTTCGAGTCGAGAACCGAGGTTCACTGCATCTCCGAGAACTGTGTAATCGAATCGCTGATCTGAACCCATATTTCCAACGACCATTGGTCCTGTATTTATTCCACAACCAATGTCGATCGTTGGCAAGTTACGCTCTTTCCATCCTTCTCTGAGTTTGTCTAACGCATCGAACATGCGCAGAGATGAGTGTAAGGCTCGATCGGCATGATCAGGTAGTTTCAGTGGCGCTCCCCAAACTGCCATCAATGCATCGCCGATGTATTTGTCGAGAAGTCCACCTGAATCCAGAACAATGTTGGTCATTGGTGTGAAATATTCGTTGAGCAGTCCGGAGAGAGCTTCGGGTGAAAGTCTCTCGCTGATGCTCGTAAATCCGCGCACATCCGAAAAGAAAACGGTTAGTTCTTTCTTCTCACCGCCGAGTTTGAGCCCATCTGGGGAGTCCAATAATTGATTGATGACCGAAGGATTTAAATAATGTTGAAAAGCTCCCTTCACCTTTCTCTTTTCACGCTCTTCGACAAAGAATTTGAAGATTATCATGACAAAAAAGATGGCAATGTTCTGCAAGTGAAAAATTCCAAGATTGACAACTCGTCCTGTCCCAAAAAGGTATTTTTGGTCAACCAATTCTATTGCCAGATGACTCAGTAAAAGAAAAACAACCGAAATAATTGCAGATGACCGGCTCAATAAAAAACAAAGAATCAGGCCAATAATAATGGTCACTGCCAGTTCAGCAACAATAAAGGTCTTGGGTCGAATGAGAAAGTCTTTTTGAATGATATTTTCAACTGCAGCAACATGATGTTCTACGCCGTTTGCACTTGCATTGACAGGGGAAGGGCGTTTGTCATCAATGCCTAATGTCGTTGAACCAAGAATCAGAATATCAGGAATTTCTTTGGGAAAAATGTTGTCTGCTGCATCGGCTAAGGAAATACGCACTGGCGTTGTTTTGTTTTTGGAGTCTAGATGCTCACCGTAGTGGTTGAGGAGAAGTTCACCTTCATTGCGAGTCAGAGGTATGTTGAGAGAGTTTCCACTCCCATCGACCAATGAAACCGATTCAATATGATCCGAGTACCTCACCTTGATTTGGCGATCCAAATACTTAGCTGCCAATTGGAGATTGAGGCTTGGAAGAAATATT
Organism: uncultured Silvanigrella sp.; assembly: GCA_903933385.1. Classification (GTDB taxonomy): domain Bacteria; phylum Bdellovibrionota_B; class Oligoflexia; order Silvanigrellales; family Silvanigrellaceae; genus RFOM01. The sequence continues at coordinate 6,953 of CAIZJW010000089.1, forward strand.
TTTTCGGAATCTTCGCTAGAACTCATGCTCCGCGGAATTTCTTCAACGAGTTTCGTTGCTCGGAAAATGCCATCACCATCGGGAGAATTGTTGATAAAACCAACAATAGGCTTCTCGCCGGAAATGAGTGTGGTGTTCATGAGTGGGAAGAAAGCATCGGATCGTTCGGCAAAATTTTCGCCTATGCGAACAACCTGTGAAGCAGCTGATTGACTCAGCAGATCGCGTGCCTCTTGCCAGTTGCGTTCAACTCCTTCGCCTTCTTCCGGAGAAATAATTGCAACGGCCTGAACCACATTTTCAAAATCTTGAATTGCTTTGCTGAGGGAGAGATCACCCGGGCTTGTGGCTAGCAGATCCGTAATTCCCTGAACAAACCTTTGGGGATCGAGAATTCCCGCAGGCGAAAGACTTTGGTTCAAGATTGATTCCATGGGCCCTAGGGCATCTGAGAGCAGAGGGCTTTCAGGTTCGGTAAAGAGAACGTCCAACCCTATGAATTGAACACCCGCATTTTTCAGGTTTTTAAATGCATCTGAATATGAGTTTCGCGAAAAAGGCCAACGTCCGAATTTGGCAATCGACTTTTCATCGATTGCCAATATTCCTACCCGACCGCTCATTGGCCGAGTCCCTCGAGCGCGCAAACGCAAGTCGAAGATGGTTTTATCAACCACGCCAACGAAGCTTTCACTTGCCGCCGAAGGATCAATTTCTTTCAGTCGGGCATGGCGAATGATCAAGGTTAGAAAGACAAACATGATCAGGACACCTAAATGCCATGCAGCCAAGCGGAATCTTTTAATTTTGGTTGAACTCATGAACAAGCCTCGTGCGCAGCAGTTTTGCTTGCCTCGAGTTTAGCAATCGCAGGACATTTGAGGTTACGGAGTGAGAGGATTTTGGCATTGGAGA
>CAIZJW010000090.1 GCA_903933385.1 uncultured Silvanigrella sp.
GAGCACCGAGGGAGGCACATAAACTCCAGGAACTTCATTGGCCATGAATTCTGCATTGCGCACACTCATCAGTGGCCAGATGCCAGCGATGATTGGGATGTTGAACTGAGATGAGAAATCGAGAAATCTCAGCAGACTCTCCGAGTCAAACACCGGCTGCGTGATAGCCCATTGAGCACCTGCCTCAACCTTGTAACGGAATCGTTCAAATTCCTTACGAAGATCGGGAGCCACTGGATTGGCACCAACACCGATCGAAAAACCAGTGGCACGACCAATGGATGTTCCGCCGAGGTCGAATCCGGAATTCAAGCGAGAGGCCATGTTCACCAAACCAATTGCATCAATATCGAAAACAGCCGTGGCTGTAGGGTAGGGGCCAAGCTTTGGAGGATCGCCTGTGACGCACAGGATATTTCGCAATCCTAAGCCTGCTGCACCAATGAGATCGCTTTGGATGCCCAGAATATTTCTGTCGCGGCAGGCATAGTGCAAGACAGTTTCTATTCCTACCTTTTGCTCAATGAGACAAGCCGCTGCCAGTGCTGACATGCGAGCACTGGCGCGCGGGCCGTCGGGAATATTGATGGCCACGACGCCAGCGGCCTTGCATTGCGCCGAACGTTCGAGAAGCTTTTCTGTGTCGAGCCCTTTGGGGGGCAACAGCTCAACAGAAACGACAAATTCTCCGGCCGCAATTCCTCGACTCCAACGAGACGACAGATCGGGAACAGTTGGACTTGAATTTCTTGTGACCAATTCAATCAGAGAGCCTCCGCCAGACGCTTCGCCCCCACGAAAAGCAGCTCCCTGTCTGACAGCGCCCGCCATGGCTCGGATGTGCTGGGGAGTTGTTCCACTGCAACCACCGAGAATTCTAACGTCTTGAAGCAACGCCTGACGAGCAAACTCACCCATATATTCAGGGCTCGCCATGTAAATGAGACGGCCATCCACCTGCCGAGGCAGACCCGCGTTCGGCTTAAGAATGAGTGGCTTTTCAGTCGCGCTTTTGAGGCGCTTGGCAAGCTCAAGGAGTGGGGCTGGACCATTGCCCCCATTGACACCAACGGCATCGGCTCCCCATTCATCGAGTTTGCGCACGAACCACTCAGGCTCAGTGCCATAAAGTGTTTGACCTTCATCGTTGGTGGTCATCATCGCAACGACAGGGTAGTCGCCGAGCAATTTCACAGCACGAATCGCCTGGTGAATTTCATTGAGATCGGCAAAGCCTTCGAGAACAAAAAGATCGACACCACCCTGTTGTAGGGCTTTGGCTTGTTCAAAAAAGAAATCTTTTGCTTCATCGAAAGAGGTTGGTCCCCAGGGCTCAATCCGCACTCCGAGCGGACCAAGACAACCAGCAACCCAAACGACATCACCCGCCACAGCACGAGCGATTTGCGCGCCTTGCAGGTTGATCTCAAAAAGCTGCTGGTCGAGGCCATAGTTCTTGAGCTTGATTCTGTTTGCACCCCAGGTGTTGGTGGTGATCACCTGGGCTCCAGACTGGATGTATTGCTTGTGGATCGATGAAATGAGATCAGCTTGAGAGAGATTCACCTCATCAAATGAACGATTGATGAAGATACCCTTTTCATAAAGCTGTGTTGCAACACCACCATCAAAAAGAAACGCCTGACGCTCCTCGTTCAGGAGTTTTTTGAAGCGCGCAACTCTCTCTCCGGGAAAGCTCGTAGAGCTCTCCCCATGGGAAGAAGTAAGACTCATAAGGTGCTCCGGGTTCTGCCTCGGCCTTTCAATGCCGAGCGGCGCCGACGAGCATCAAGTAAACTTTTGGCTCTTGCAAGCTTCTAGCAAAAGAGCATCCCAAATGGCCCAGACATAGCCCACTTGAGGTCTGCAAGAATTTTAAATGCATCAAAAAACACTCTGTCCCCCCATTGGCTCGGGGTTTCAAACTGGCAACAATACAAAGCGTCCAATTGCAGCGGCACACTTGGAGCCCTGCGAAGGCGTGGAGAAGAGCCAACCAAAGGGAGCGAGTTTTTTTTGACCCGAAGTCATGGACCCGGCGCCAAGGCTTCGGAATAATAGATGAGCGTCCTCGTGCTAACCCGCGTATATTATGCACTTTATTTGTGCAGATAATGGGTGGAGAGATGAAAGTTTTTTACGATCCGGTTCAAAAGACTCATGTACTGTCGCATGAGATCATTGCCGGCAAAAGATTTCGCCACCACGAACGCAGGGCTCGTATCGACATCATTCGACGCCACCTGCGTGCGAATGGGCAATTTGAATTTATCGTGCCGGAAGCACTTCCCATGGAAGCTGTGCTTGCAGTGCACGATGAAGCCTATGTCAGATTTCTCGAAAGTTCTCAGATGCTCTCCAAAGACGAAGTCATCTGGCCCTACGTCTTCCCCTGCGACAGACGAGTTCCTGTTTATGAGCCGGTGACGGTCTTTACCGCCGGCTATTATTGCTTCGACGTGGGAACACCGATCATGAGCGACACGTGGCAGGCGGCCATCGCTGCTGCTTCGGGCGCCTATGCGGCTGCCCAGCACCTGAAGAAAACGGGGGAGGTCTGCTACGCACTCGCACGTCCGCCGGGACATCATGCAGCAGCAGCTCTTTTTGGTGGTTACTGTTACCTCAACAACGCAGCAATCGCAGCACAATATTTGTCTCAGTATGGCAAGGTTTTGCTGATCGATTTCGACTATCACCACGGCAACGGGACGCAGTCAATTTTCTACGATAATTCCGATGTTTTTTACGTCAGTTTGCATGGCAATCCTGCAATAGAATACCCCTATTTTACGGGCTACTCACACGAAACCGGAATCGATGATGGGGCAGGCTTCACTCTAAACTGTCCGCTCGAGCCACACTGCGGACCAGAAGAATATTTTGAAGCGTTCAAAACTTCGATAGACACAGCAATGAAGAAAACAGATCCCGCATTCATTGTCTGTTCCTGTGGCTTCGATGTCGCCGACAAAGATCCTCTTGGACACTTTGGCCTGCTTCCAGAAAACTTTCATTCCCTCGGACAAATCATTCGATCGCTCAACAAGCCAACAATGCTCGTTCAAGAAGGTGGATATCTTGTTGAACGGCTCGGACTCAACGTGGAAGCATTCCTCACCGCCTTCCTCTGAACGCGGTCAGATTCTATGCACAAACATTGTAACAACGCACTTATAACCCACTTCGGCTTCAAGTTCCCGACGGACAGCAATGCGTAGCTCTTCAGAGAGCGACTCTTCCGTCCAGTTCGACTTGCGCTGTGACCTTTGCAACTCACGAAATGAACCGATGAGAGCATCCTTAACTCTATTTGGCCTCGTATTGACGCCACGAACGAAAATCTTAGGCTCCCCGAGCATCCGACTCAGCGAGTTGTCTGTAACAAGGGAAATTTCCACTATTCCATTTTTTGCAAGCATCACACGGTTTCGCAAAACATCGCTTGAACCAGAAACCACCCGCTCGCTTCCCACAAAATCCCGACCAACATCCCAGCGATCGGTGACACCAAGAGCCTCAGGAGCCACCGTGAGAACATCGCCATTCTCAACGAGATGACAGCACTCTGCAGGAACACCCGACGCCATTGCGACGTTAATATGCTGCACCAAATTTCGATATTCGCCGTGTAATGGCATGAACATTTTTGGCTTCACAAGTGCAATGCAGTCTGCCAAATCCTGGGAATAACCATGTCCACTGACGTGAACATCTGCTTCCTTACCCGTGAGAACTCTGCAGCCGAGTCTCCAAAATTGATTGATGAGAACCCCAATCGACTTTTCATTTCCAGGAATAGAACGTGCCGACAGAATAACCAGATCGTTACCATCCAGGCGTATGTTGTCCATCGTTCCAAATGCCAACCTGTTAGCACCCGAAAAAACTTCTCCCTGTGTTCCAGTGCAAAGCACACAGACTTCGTGCGGCTTATAGAGCTTCAATTCTTCCTGTGAAATGACAATATTTTCGTCGATGTCGTCAATCATTCCAAGGCGTCTACAAATTTCATAATTTCTAATCAGCGATCTTCCGAGCAAAACAACCTTACGACCAGTTGCATGTGCCGCGTGAAATGCGCTCTTGACGCGCCAAATATTGCTAGCAAAGGTCGCAACAACAACTCTCCCCTTCACACCATCAAAAAGTTTCAGCAAACTTTCGGCAATCTGTTTTTCTTCGCGATCCCTTCCAGGAACGAAGACATTCGTTGAATCGCCTGTCATCAGCAACGTTTCACGACCAGCGGTGATCTTCGCGAGATTGTCGAGCGTGACTGAACCCTCCGGCGCAGAACGATCGACCCGATAGTCACCCGTGTGGAGCAAATTTCCATATTTTGTTTCGAAGTAAAGGCCACAAGCATCGGGAATACTATGATTGACGGGGAATGGTGTGACCGACGCCTGGCGAAATGTTGTGCGGTTCCAAACTTGCCAAATGTGAATCTCAGGAGCTGGCAGTTCAAGTCCTCTAAATTTCTCTTTAATTAACTCGGCAGTGAATTGCGTTGTATAGATTGGCGCCGGAAATTCGCTATAAACAAAAGGCAGCGCACCAATATGATCTTCATGGCCATGAGTGATGAGCCAAGCTGCAGGCTTAATGCCGCGCTCACGCACGCAATCGAGAGAAGGAAAAATAAGATCCATGCCAGGGAGATGCTCATCTGCAAAAAGCGTTCCGCAATCTACAAAAAACCAAGAGTCATCAACTCGCCAGAGAGTGAGATTCATACCAATCTCACCACATCCCCCAAGGGGAATTACCTGAAATGCTTTGTTCATTAAATACCTTTTATTATCTTGCGATCCGCTCGAGGGTTTCTGTGTTCTCACGAACAACAAAACGGAACGGAAACGAAATTGTAATTGTGCCATTCACTGGACGTGGCAAATTCCACGCCCTGATTTTATTTTCTAAACATTTCAAGAACTGCGAATCGCCAACACTCGAATTCGCAACTTTCGCACGAACAACCCGCCCATTGCCGGCAATTGTCCAACGCCACATAACCGCGCCCCCAAGGCGTGGATTGCGGCTCAAGGCAACATCATAGCAGCTTTTCACTTCCGCGCTTCTGCCGCGAACATATGCCTCTACCTCACGCATGTCTATTTTTGGCACTGGCTTCTGCACTGGTGGCGGAGCAAGCGTCCCCAAAGACAACTTTGCATTTCTCAACAAATCGTCTTCGCTGCCCGACAAATTTTGATCAAATGACAAATTGAGCACACTAGGAAGTGTCAGAGAATCCTCCGACCAAACAAGCGCTGCTTCATTTTCACTGGAAGAACTTTCCACACTCGCATCAGGTTTATTTGTTTTCTGTTTTCCGCGTGCCAAAGATGCAAAGCTCTCCGCCGCATGAAAATTTTCACGTTCTACACTGAACGACTTTTCAGCGAGCCTGAAAAACAAACCAGGCTCCTTCGGTGGATCAAAAATCTGGCTTATTTCAGCATTCATAGTTCCGAAGTGCCCCTTGAGATAGGCGTGTTCGGTTTCAATCAGAGACACAACTGCGGCGTGTGTGCGATTGAGTTTCTCAAGCTTGGCGCGCACTCTTTCCGACAGCGAACCTCGCTCTCCACCGCTTACAACGACCTTCATTGGAGCATAGGATGTCTGACCCTTTATAAAATTTCCTGGTGCGGCCAAGTCGCGCTGCTGCGCCACCTGCTTCCATTCCTGGTCGAGGGCATCCTGCAGACCCTTACGCCGCAGGGCGACATTTTCAGGAGAAGAGAAGCCCCGCATCTGCGGTAAAGTTGTCTCGTATTTCAATCCGGAGTCCTCGGCACCCCACTTTTTTCTCAACTCATCAACCCAAATCAATGACTGAGATACAATCTGTGGACTATCGAATTCCTGACCAAAAACCCAAGGCAGGATTTGAAAATGATCTGCATGAATTATCTCTGCAGCTAGAAAAGGAGAAAGATCGCTCATTGACTTGAATTCTTTCAAAGGTGCTTTGTTGAGCCACTGAACCGCTGGCACCGTCACCATGATTGTGGCAAGCACTCCGAAAAGAAAACCTGTCTTTTCGAGCGTGGACTGAGTCTCTGGAAGCGCAAATGGAGCCTTGGGCGCACCTTTAATTTTTGCCTTAATCTGTCGGGGCTTTAATTTTTCAACCCTGAAAACGACCGTGTAACCTGCGATTTCAAGGGCACCCCGACTCCCCAAGGGAATAGGCACCTCCAGTGGCTCAAGAATCGATGCAAGCTCTTTGAGTGCGCCACGCGGGGCAATGAAATCTCTAACCTCTCCGAAACGCTGTCCGTCGGAAACAAAACCATCAATGCGAGGGTCGAGATAAACCTTCGCTCCCCACTTGGTCACAGAGAAAAGCAAAATATCATTTGGAAACATTGAAAATGGTAATGGCAGCTCAATACTTTGTGACTTTCCGAGACGCACGCGACATGAACGACCGAGAGGGGTCTGGAACTCACACTGCAACGCAGGCCCCTGAAACACTTGAATTCTGAGAACAGGAGTATTGACGGCGGCTGAGCGCAACAATCCACCGAAGCGCTTAGAAAGCATTAGTGCGCCTCCATTTGCTGATTTTTTCGCTGCCCCGTGACGGCGTAGTTTAATGTGTCAAAGCCGACATTCACGAGGCTTTTCGCGAGGGGTTGCACGCTCTCAAGGGGTACATTTTTATCAACCCAGAGAATTGCCGAACTCATTCCAGGTGAAATCTTCTTTCTCAGCATCGCCGAGAGCTCCATCTGCTCGGCTCTCTTCTCCAGAAAAACAACAACGAGAGATTTTTCATCCGGAAGGAGAAATGACTCTCCTGTATCAAAAACAACACGTGCTTTTCCCGATTCGCGCGCGGCTCTCACGGCCAACGACAATCCCACAGGTCGGACAGGCAACGGCTTTGTGAACTGAACAGGAGAATCGTGTAAGGGTAAATTCAAACCTTCTATGAGAAAAAACTCACCACGAATCTTCAGAGTGAGAATGAATATCAGCCACGTTAGAAAGGCACAGAAACCATAAGCCAACAAAATGGCCTGTGTGGGACGACCGGTATGCCGATTCAGGCTCGGGTGTCCAACCCTCCACGTACCAAAATGTTTAGTGCCCTGGGTAAACATCCGATCCTCTCTAAAGGGGATTTGCCAATTCAACAGGAACAACTGAAGGAACCACTCCTTCAGCATTAAATAGCTTCAAATTTATCTTCTCGAACATCTCAATCACTTCAGCGATCTGGGAGAAGTTCAAGCTTTGCTTGTTGAGCGATTGGCCAATTGCAATATTCCTCACAGGTTCTCTCAGATTGCGGCTTGACCACTCCTGAATTGAATCAAACATCAAACCGAGAGATGCCGGGTCGCCAGTTTTCAAAAGAAGTTCACCCGATCTGACTGGAGCTGAGATGTCTGCAATACGCCCCAAAACAATTCCATCCTTGCTCCAAAAAATCGCCGGAGTCTCATCATCGAATTGCATCGGTGAGGCGGAATCTGCTTTGGGCAGACTCGGATATTTGAATACGATTGTTTGAACTTCACGAGGAAACATCATCAGTATTTGCGAACCCGCAAGGGCTGCGCCCACGGCTGTCATCACTGCCAGAATTCCAGCCCAAGCACCCCAGGCGAGATCAAATGATCTCTTCCTCGTCAGGAACGGGGTCTGAGCGCTCCGCACTTGCCACATCCTGATAGCCTCCCTTTACGCCATGTCCATCGTCGTCGTGCCCATCTGAATCACTGTGACCATCGCTCGCAACAACCTGTGAAGCACCAACCGGTTGAGCAAAAACAGGCTGCATTTCCGGTGCCAATAGATTGAGTATCACTGTCAGACTGTGCTCCACTTCGCCTTCGAGTCGGCTTGCCATTGCGTCCAGGACTCCATAGGGAATCATTAAGAACACAGATGCTGCTAACCCTAATGCAATGGGTGTCAGTGCCTGGCTGAGGCCACGGCTGAATGCGAAACTTTTCAAGCCCAACTCAAGTCCATCGACCATTTGAAAACTTTGCCAAACACCATTCACAGCTGCCAAGGCACCGAGAAGAACAGCAACGGCTGCAAGGTTAGGAAGCTGTGAAATGCGACGGCGTATGCGTGGCATGAACGACAGTGTTTCTTCTGAAACTACCATACGGACACGAAAATTCTCATTCTCATAGGCTTCAATTGCTTTCGCAGTTATCATTGGCAAGCCAGTATTTCCAGATGCAGCACAATACTGCCGGGCGCGATCGAGGTCGCCAGCAGAGAGCATGCGTCGGATCGTTGAATTGAATTTGCTAAAATTCAATCGATACGTCAGCTGAAGCACAATGAAGCGCTCAAATACAATCACCCAACCCACGGCGAAGATCGCCAAGATGATATAAGGGATTGGTTCACGGGAACGGAACAGCTCGAACATTTCCTGAATCATGGAGCATCTCCACTTCTGGGCTCAGAAGACAAACTCGAAGAATTGACAAGATCTTCTTGGGAATTTTTGACCTGATTTTCATCTGTTTTGGTAAACAACTCGATATCTGCCAGAATGCTTCTCAATTTTTCCTCTGCTGCGCTCTCACTCTTTTTCGAGAGCCACAAATCAGAGTGTGAGACCTCAATGGGCACTTCCGACAACAAAGATGATGACTGGTCGCCGCGAATCACAAAATCGCCCGACGCAAGCGCTGCGCGGGAAATCAATAATGACCCCAACACACACAACAACATTCGTATTTTCATATGGCAGCCCATAAAAGTTCCTCATCCCGCCAACCTCAAGGTAACAGGAGTGAAACTTCGCAATTACTGCAGCATTTACCTATTCTTATTGTGCAAGCTGCACGAATGCGAACGACGGAGAAAATCCGCGCCTGAGACTATCGACTGTCACTCGATAGGCACAAATTTCAGCGATGTCGGAGAATTGATGATCTGTATTTCCGCGCACCGACTCACGGCTTTGAATCAGATCAACGGAACGAGCGACTGCATCTTGGCGGCTTTGCTCCAACGCCGCAATGAGGAAGCTCCCTGAGCCAGCATAAAAATCAAGACACCGCTGGGGGCCATGACGACTCTCATCGTGAGAAACCATCGACAAAAGTTCGGTCAGTAGGCCTACGGGCTTCGGAAAATCAAAGACCCGCTCACTTCCAAAAACTAATTTAAGTTCGGCCTGCGCATCTTCGTTTGTTGGCCACGCGGTTCCGTCGTCCTCGGCATGCCGACGCTTGCGTTCCGATTCAAGAACGCGACGTCGCAAGCCAAAGTTCTTCGTAATAAAACCAGTTTCAGTCCAGAGCTCCTGCTGAATTCTGAACTGTCCAACAATGCGCGCTTGTTCTGAAACAACACCCTGGGCAACCACGAGTGGATCAAGGAGAGAAAAACCGAGCGACCGATTTTTATAGAGGCCAGGAGCGTATTTTCCATCGGGGCAATGCGCAGGCATGCCCGCTGGAATAAGCCGCTCTACGTTCTTGTTCGAGGCATTCAAAACTGGCCGTGTGCTTTCTTCGGTTTCCATGCCCAACAACCTCGGGCAAAGACGAGCATTGCGGGCGAAAACAAGAACATATTCAAGCGAAGAACTCATGTGTTTGTCGAGAAAACTCGGCTTCCTTTTGCGGCGCCATTTTATCGTACCGAGATGATTCTCTTGGCCGAATATCTCTCGAAGGATGGTGAGAAGATGACATGCTTCATTGTCATCGATACTCACAAAAAAAACACCCGTTTCCGCGAGAACATCCCGAGCTAAAATCATCCTGGGGTAAATACTATTTAACCAAGTCGCAGATGAGGCTGCGCCGCCAGATAGATTTTTATCGTTATAAGTGAGCGCGCTGCCAGTATTGTAAGGGGGGTCAATATAGATCACATCGTAGCGATGCCCAGAGTCACGCAGCAACTTCAAAGCATCAAGATTGTCTGCGGCTATGACTCGATGGTTAGCACTTTCAAACTTCGCCTGATTGCTCGAATCAAATGACGCAGAAATCCAAGTGTCCCAACTCCTTTCAACAGGAGTGGAACACAGTGCTGCTGACTTTTCTTTTCCAGGCCATACCAATTCGAGCATGCAGAGTGCTCCTCAGCACCTGTTCGCAACGGAACGGAGTGACGAAAGATTACTCTTCGTCATCGAAGTCGGCGTCTGACTCAACTTCTTCCCAGCTAAATCCGTTGGCAACAATGACGATCTCATAATAAGTATTGTTGCGCTTGACGAGGTCGCCAGTGAAGAAACACTCCTGACCATCAACTGTCAGGACGTTAGGAACCTCTTCATCTTCGTTATCGACATCATAGCCCGCGTCACGGTACACAGTGACCACTGTTTCAACGTCAATGAGATAGTATTGTCCGTTGCCGAATGCTTTTTCCACCAGAGCTGCAGGTGCTGTCATGTTTAATTTCCCTTCATTTCGCGGTTTTCAGACGCACTGCTGGCTTAACGTAGAACAGTCCGGCGGACAAGAACGGCCAGACAAAGCAGCATTGCGCAGAAGTTTGCGGCAAGAAAGAGAAAACCACAAGAAAAACAGTGTATTAAAGAATTTACCATGGGGGCAGGAGCACGTTGCCCGCCTCGGTGAATTTTTTGGGACATGGCTCCCTGCGAGCTCTCCTGGAGCTCGCGAGTGGCCATCTTCTTGGTTCGGCTATTTTCCCATCGGTTCGGAGCTCAATCTGCTTGGACATCGCCCCATGGAGGGATGCTACCTCCCGCAAGCACAAACTGACGGTTCATTGCTCTGGTACTCCTGGTCATCAAGTGTCGAATTGTGGCCCAAAGATTCCAGATCACTTCCCATCCCACCCGAAGAAACTCTTTTGAGAGACTTCAATCCAAATCCAAACTCTCCTTGGATGGTCATAACTCCTTGCCTTGCAGTTGATTTGTCTGGAACCCGCCTTGGATATGGAGGGGGTTTCTACGATCGATTTCTTTGCCTCAACAAAGAATCCGTGCTCTCAGTAGCCTGCGTTCCCTCGCAGCTTCTATTGGGCGAGCATGCATTACCCAAAGAACAACACGATGAATCGGTTGATATTATTGTCACCGAGAATAGGGTTGTTGTTCTTGCGGAGAAGAAAGCCGAAAAAATATTGCGTCAACTGCTAAAAATGGACCGAGGATAGAGAAGTCCAAGGTTGAAAAACTTCGAAATTTCTTCTGTCGATTTTTCTAGCCCCTGCACCAGACAAAGAGGCTGCGATTGCCTCTTTTGCAGCAAAGGACTGAGGAGAGAATTCCATAAACCTGGTGCCAATAATAGGTGCTCTGAAATATCGGGATACTCAAAACTGAAACGAGTTAGAAATTCGAGTGCGCGATGATCGTTATCCGCAAAAAAGCTATGCATGACGCCCTGAAAGTCTATTCCTTTACCAATGAAGCCACCTGCAACAATTCTTCCATGTGCATCTTCCAACCAACTGACTAAGAGTCCTTGGATTTTGCTGACATCGATAAATTTCGACCAAGTTGCATGACTTTCACCTGACTTTCGCCCTCGCTCTAATGCCTGCCATATTTTCACTAATTGCACTTGCTCTAGCGATGAAATTTCTCTTGGCTTCTGAAGTCGAACATCTTGTGTGAGGTGTTTTTGAAGGCAAGGAAGGCGCAGAGTGAAAAGACTCTCTTCGCCAACGCGAGTGAAACCTAGATTTTCATAAAAAGATGGTTTGTCGGAAAATAAATAAACAAAATCATACCGGCGCTGCAGATGAAGTTCGGCGCAGACCCAGCGAAGCAAATCGCTTCCAACACCGACTCCTTGATTGTCAGGATGAACCGCAACACTTCCGATGCAGGCTCCGCGCAAAAAAACGGGCTCCGACCAAAATTCGCTATCAACGCTGCACATCCCAATAATCTTTCGGGAACTATCACGTGCGAGCGCAATAGAGGCTGATGACTCTGGAAGAAAGATGTGTGGGAAGTTGTGGAGATAATCACGCACAGCAAAAGCGCTGTCGAGAATTTCTCCTAGGACATTCAGGTGAGGAGGGCGATGGAATGAACAGGTTGTCATCGCCTCCATCTTCACCTCATTGCCACCGCAAGTCGCTCACCCATTTTGACCAAAGTTTCGCGCCCATTTTGGGAATTTCTAACAAGGTCGTCGTCGAAACGAATGGCACCTTGCTCAAAAAAGAGGACACAGGTACTCCCGCCAAACTTAAAGTAACCCTTCTCATCACCGCGTTGAACCTGTGTTCCGGCGCGATATGTTTGCACAATCGAACCAACAAAGAGCGCGCCTATTTCCATGAGAAGCACAGATCCGACTTCATTCGACTTTAGCTCGCAGAGCGTTCTCTTGTTCAGACAATACACAGGTAAACCCTGTTCGAGTGCGTACGGACTCACACTGTGCAAAAGTCCAGGAACTGTTTTGGTGATCCCCACTTTACCAGAAACTGGAAAGTGAAAGCGATGATAATCAGCCGGACAAAGCCTTAAAATAGCGCATGAACCATTGCGGTATTTGTCGGCAAGTTCCTGGTTTTTGTTAAACAATTCAAAGAGTGGAATTGGGGCCCATTTTACGTATGAAACAGTTTCATCGTCGATCTTTGGAAACACCAACAATCGACCATCCCCCGGAGATGCAATGGCCTTCTCTTCTTGAGTGACCTCGCGCGCACCTTGGCGCAACTTGCGAGCAAAAAAATCATTGAAGCTGACATACTCAACCAAATCTTTGCTGCACTCAGTGATATCTATACCCAGCGCTTCAACAAAATCTTCAATTTTGTGTTTGCTGGCAGCCGAGTCGTTGTAGGCCCCATAGAGATTGCTGAGGAATCGGTTGGTCAGAATGCGCGTGGTGACCGCAAGTCCTGCAGGATGGCCGTAAAATACTTTCATCACATCATCGCCATAAACCTTTTCAATAAAGGTTTCTTGCTTTTTGCGATCGACGACGCTGATCTGCTTCGATTCAACTCCAAGAATCCGCGACAATGAAAATTCGCTTCCACCCAACAGCGCCAATGTTTAGCCCTCCGACTCAATAGCTTCTTCTCGTTTCACAATACGACCGCCATCGCTCCCGCTTCCCGGACCCAACATCACAAGCTGATCGGCATAATTTTGGAAGGCCGAGTGATGCTCGACCACCACAAAGGTATGCCCTTGCCTGGTGAGATCCTGCAAGGTTTTGAGCAACTGACCCACGTCCTTTTCAGACAATCCTCGGGTCGGTTCATCTAGTATACAGAATAGTCTTCGGGAACCTTTTGTCAGAGCTGCGCACAAACGCAAGCGCTGCGCCTCTCCCCCTGATATAAAGGAGGTGGGAACTCCCAAAGGAAGATGACCCAATCCAAGCCTCACTGCGATTTGCAGGGGCTTTGCAAAGCCAGCCTCTCGTCCGAGTTCAGCGCAGCAATCCTCAAGGCTAGTTTCAAGCCACTGCTTTATTGTTTTGTCGCGCCATTGAACGGTAAGCACATCGCGCCGGTATCTTCCGCCGCGACAGTCGGGACATTCCTTATCTACTTCACCAAGAAAAAACAGATCTTCACGAATGAACCCCTTGCCACCGCACTCTTCACACGCTCCCGCGCCATTGAACGAAAAGTCGCTCGCCATCAAATCCTTTTGCTTGGCATCCGCGGTTTGTGAGAATTGCTTACGAAGGATATCCATAAGACCAAGCACGGTTGCCGGAACACTCGTAATCGACCGATGCATGGCACGTTGTTCAACACTCACGACATCGTGAGTTTCAAAGAAATCCTTAGGAACAACAAGCTCGTTCCAAAGCCCTCGTCCTTCATCAGAATCTATTCGGTCATTCGACTTTTGACCCGTTTCATTCAGCCACTCGATCGCGGCCTCAAGTCCAGCATGAATTAAAGTCGATTTGCCTGCGCCACTGGGCCCACCGACGACAGTCAATTGACCAAACGGAACATCAAGATTCAAATCCCTACAATTGTGCATAGAAAACCCGCACAACTGCATGGAAAATGCTGTTGGCTTTGCCTTTACTTTCCCAGTGTCGACAGAAATCTCCCGGCGCTCAACAGCAGCTATCGAAAGATTCTCAGGATCCATATGAACAGATTCGGGCTCACCAGAGTCGGCTTGCGCTAAAAGTTCTCCGCCCCGAGTGCCTCCTCCCGGACCAAGCTCTATCCATACATCCGCCTCTCGGATGAGCTCTGGATCATGTTCAACCATAAGCACCGTGTTACCCAGGTCGCGTAAATCCTTCAGACATGCAACCAACTCAGGAATCTCGGCGCGCCCCAATCCAACACTCGGTTCATCAAGAACATAAAGTGCATCAGTGAGGCCATTGCCAATCACGCGGGTCAGAAGAACCCGCTGGTACTCGCCACCACTCAATGTTCTGCATCGACGCGACAGGGTGCTCGAACCCAAACCAAGACGCACAAGAAGATCAACCTTCCTTTGCAGCTCACCCCAAATTTCTCTCAGACCAACAAGCCTGTGCCGATATCGTGGATCACCGTTCACGGATTGCATCCAACTTTGGACAATAGTGATTTCACCATGCATCAGATCGCTGTACCTGGTGCTCATGCACCTGGCTTGACGCCCTGCAGGCCCCAAACGCGAACCCATGCAATCTGTGCAAGTGACATAGCGCCTGTACTTAGCAAGAAGGATACGCGATTGTTGTTTGTATCTTTCAGCCTCAAGAGCAGAAAAAAAGTCTTCTATGGCAACAAATTTTGATTTTTTCCGAGCTGTTTTGTCTTCGCTCGAATCGCCCGGAGAACCGGACCAAATAATTTTTCGATGCTCTTTGCTGAGCTTGTTCCAAGGTGTACCCACCGGAATTCCAAGACTGCGACAGGCTGAAAGCAACTCATCATTCATCCAACCAAATGAATCGGACGCCCAAGGCTTTATCGCTCCTTGATTCAAACTCAAGCGAGGATCCGGAACTATTTTTGCCTCATCAAGAACGGGAACGTTTCCCAGTCCCCGGCAGGTTCGGCATGATCCCAAGACGCTTTGCCAATCAAGGTCAGAGGATTGAATTAAGTTTGTTGTTTCGTTGCAGGTTTGGCAGAACGGCTGAACTCGGAAGACATGCTCAGGCGAAATTTTTTCAGTCTCAGGATCATAATTCAACATCTGCAATGTAGAAAAACGATTTGAGAAACGAACCTGACTCCACACCGAATCAGCACGATTGCGCAGTTCATCGGCAGCCGTATCAGAGGCAACTCTATCCAGAACGACAAGAATTTCTGAAGGCGATCTTTCGATGGCTTTCCCGTCGAGTTTGAGCTCATCAATTTCAACCAAGCCGCCATCAATAACTATTTTCGTAAAGCCTTCGAGAACAAAACTTTCGAGAGTTGACTTGCGCTCCTTTTGCGCATCCGGAAGTCGAAATGGAATTGCTAGAATTTTATAAACTTCACGAGAAGCGTCCACAGCAAATGCTGAATTCAACTTTTCAATCAGCTCGCTAACAGCATGGGTTTCCGCTGCAGAGCCGCATTTCGCACAGCTTTCATCCATGAGAGTGACAAAAGAAATTCGCAACGGATCAAAAACATCGGCGCTTGTTCCAATCACAGAGCGCGGATCTGTTGAGCGATTCGTTTGTTTCAGTGCAACAGCAGCCGGAACATTTTCAATTGAATCAAAATCGCCCGCGGGAAGACCCTGAAGAAATTGTCTCTCGTAGGTTCCGAGTGTTTCCAAAAAACGGCGCTGTGCTTCAGCATAAATCGTGTCAAAAACAAGCGAGCTCTTGCCGCTTCCAGAGACCCCCGTCACGGCAACCCATTTGCCCAAGGGAATTTCTAAATTCAAATTCTTTAGATTGTGTGTTTTTACTCCATCACATTTGATGGAGTTATTTTGAGAGACCGGAGGGCGTTTTTCCGTGGACCTAGGCATATTTGGTTTCTTCCTGCTCAGTGCGGCCGCCGGGTTTGTATCCCCGCACATCCAAGAAGTGAGTGATCCACGGATCGTGCAAGTTATGCAACTCTTCCCAGGTTCCTTTTGCAACAAGGCGACCCTCATGCAAAATCGCCACCTTGCTTGCGAAGGTAAACGCGACCTCAACGCTCGAGGTAACACACAACAAACTGCTTCCAATTTCAGCAGCTAACTTGTGAATCATGTCTATCACGACCGCTGAAGTGACGGGGTCAAGTCCGGCCGTCGGCTCGTCCAACAGAGCAAGATCAGGAGATGTTGCAAGTGCGCGAACAATTCCAACCCGTCGCCGCATGCCACCTGAAAGCTCGCTCGGCAACTTACGCGCAGCAGCGGGGAGATTCACACTGGCGAGCATCCGATGAACTCGCTCTTCCATGTCATAGGCCGTCAGGTTGGTCATGTTTTCCATGGCAAAAAGAATATTCTCGCGCACTGTCATGAAGTCAAAAAGTGCACCGAGCTGAAAAGCCATGCCAACTCTTCGCAGCAACGCATTGCGCTCCTCGCGTCCGAGCAGTGCGATATTTTCCCCAAAAAGCGAAATATGGCCTGAGTCAGGAGAAATCAAACCAAGCAAACCCTTAAGCAGGGTGCTTTTTCCACATCCGCCCGGACCAAGAATAGAGAGGTGTTCACCCGGATGGACCGTGAGATTCACCCCCGATAAAACCGAACGACCTTCGTACGACTTGTGAAAATCCACAACATCGACAATAGTTCCGGTTTCATTGGTGGATTGCATTTGAACACCACACTTTCTGGAGACAGACCTGATTCAACATTTCACAACCTTTTGAAGGGGCGAAATGAGAATGACTGGATGAAGTCTGACATGTGACTCACCTGGGCTCAAGACAGCCGCCAATGCAACCGACTCAAGTGGAACGTGTGTGACGCCTGTCGAGGAGTCGAAAGTGAGTTTTTTAAAAGAGTTGAGCCGAAAGAACCCAAAATTTGCACCAGTTGTGAGCACACTTGTCTGTGTGGGCATTGGTTGGGAACGAGCCAAGTCGTTTGCGGAAGCCCAGCAAACGAACCCGCCCGCAAACGGCGAAAGCAAAACCGAATCCGAAAAAAGCGAAGCGAAAGAGCAGGGTCTCGCTACAAAAAAATTAGACCTCCCACTTCCCTCACCGACCGCTGAGGCTTCAGCGATCATTGAAACCAGCAAACCGCCACCAGAGGGTAAAAAAAATAAGAATTCTCGGCTCATTCAGATGGTTCCTCTAGAACAGAGGGCAATTCAAAAATTTGAGTCAATCAAAACCAAACAAGAGGCCTGTGCGATTTTAGAGGGAAAGGTGTTGACCTATTATGACGCCGCCTCACTCATCGTGGGATGCGTGCAGCGGCCTATCGAAGACCCAGATCTCCTCAATGATTTGGTTTATAAGCAAAGAAAAGCCGTTGCAGAAGTCCCTGCACACGTTTACCGGATCATACCATTTGGCGAGCCCTGGGCGGCACAACAAAATCAGGCAATGACTGGCTCAAAGGTTTGCAGAGAGCTCAACGGCCAATATGTCACCTCAACTGGCACGGATTATTTTTTCATTGAAGCCTGCAAGAAGAGGCCATTTTCAAGTTATGTGGAACTTCAATCACACAACAGGCGCAATGCTCCTGTTCTCACAGTCTCACCCGAGCAGTTAGAGAAATTGGGTGAGGGCAAGCCCACTGATGGTAGTTACGAGAAGGAAGTCGGTGCCCTCTATAAAATTGTGGGCGACTCCGCCTTGAGCACGCTTGGAAGTGCAGATGGCCGTTCAAAGCCAGTGCGGTCTGCCGCAGACATTGAGGCCTTGCCTATGATTTCCGGCAAGGAAAAAATAGATGGCAAAAAACTGTGTGCTCAATTCAATCACAAAGTGATCTCTTTCTATTCTCAACTCTTTTTTATTACCAACTGCCAGAAGCGGCCACTCAAAGAGCTGCCCATCTCGATCCAGCAGCGATTCTCGGAGCGGGGAGCATCAATAATCGATATGACTTCGGCCCAACTCGACTCCATTCCTACGGGGAAGGAACTTTCTGAAGATGAGGCTCTGGCACTCATCAAATAATCTGAACAATGCGGCTTTTTAAATGAGTAGAAACGAAAAAGGGCGAATGATTGTCGCCCTTTTTCGTTTCTACTTATCTTCTATAATTATTCAATAAACCGCGGTTTTACTTGGCAACATTCTAAGGACCACAACATCACTCGCTTCGTCTGCTGCAACGAAACCCGGAACATATGTATCAGAACCCATACCCACAGATATAACCTGCTCAGGGTTGAGCGAAAATTCATAGCGAAGATAGCGCTCGATACTTTTCGCTCTCTGGACTGTTTCTTCTCGGAGTTTTGTTCTCGACCCACTGCGACGCGCATGAACCTCAATCAACAAACGGCCTCGTGCCTCGGCAAATGTACCGCTGATTAAATGACGCAGCGATTCCTCGCCCATTTGAGTTAACTCGATGGCAGTTCCACTTGTCGAGCCACCAAAAAGCGACTCCACAGCAATTGTCACCCGCGGACTGATTCCACTCTTTTGAGAAATTTCTTTTCTGCGCACGACAACCAAATCACCGACCATTGGCGTCGGATGCAAATTCCCCGACGACACGAGCTCATCTCTCACCCCTCGCTCCACCGAAACACCGCGTCCTGAGAGTGACAAAAGCCCTTCCACCAATTCACCATTTCGCGAAACGACCTCACCCTGGCCCAAGGCAACCCAGCGTCCAGGAGGCAGGCAACGCAGAACATCAAACTCCGCACCAGACTGCAATTGGCGCGGGAGAGCAACAATTTCAGCCTCTTCCGCGCCCAGGCGCAGTGGCCACATCACCCGTACCTGACCATCCTCTGAGCGCTCGACACGGGTCACAGCAACAGGTTGGTCGGGGAGCGCGCTCATTGCTTCGGGCGCACACCCAGGAGTGCTCACAAAAGCGAGCCCATTTTCGCTCCATGAAATAGTAATTAATATCAGAGCTTTAAGCGCAAAACCAAAAAGCCACTGGCGGCCTTGTGGTGTGTTTTGAATTCCGTTCTTGAGTCTGTCTTCAAGCCTCATTATGGCTCCCCTTCTGGGCGCTCAGCGTGCGCCCCGCATTTGCCGACTCATCGGTTTGCAAAACACCGTCATAGCTGCAAAATTTTCAGCTTTCACGGCGCTTTTGACCCAAAAGCAATGCGCAATTGAAGACATGAGAGAGGAAGAAGTAATGAGACAGGCGGGAATGTTAGTCGAGCGCATGAAAAACGGAGAAGCCGCCCCAGAGAAACACTTCAATCCTTATCTCTACGAAGCCCTTGAGCACCAAGGGATCCTGATGACAGGAAGCGAATGGGCGCAGCACGCTGCTAATCCCTTTCCCGACACCAACCAACCACTCCTTGTTGAGGTTGGTTGCTACATGGGAAAAAACGTTCTCGAATTTGCACAAAACAATCCCAACTGGAACGTTCTTGGGATCGACATCACTTATAAAAGAACCGTTAAAGCCGCTCGCAAAATAAAATCGTTGGGCATGACCAACGCAAAAATCCTGATCAGTGACGCGCGACAAGCATTGGCCGAGCTCCCACCAGGCTCGCTCAAAGGTTTATGCGTCTTCTTCCCAGACCCATGGCCCAAGAAAAAGCAAAAAAAGAATCGCCTTCTCCAAGAACCTTTCCTGAAATTGCTCGCAGAGAAACTCGACCCCAAAGACGGCTTCTTCTGGTTCAAAACCGACAGCGAAGATTATTTTCAATGTGTAAAAGAGCTCACAACTCAATTGAAATGGGGCGAATCCGCTCCGGACGTCTTACCTCAAGGACTGGAGCCTCTTCCCTACACCACGGTCTTTGAGGCACTCTTCATGGGAAAAAATTTACCCATCTACCGCCGTGTCTTCACTCCTCCTCAAGGCTGACGACAAGGCGCATGGGTTCGTCGGCGGAAAGCGGGGACAAACCCAATGGCTCTGAATCACGAACATCCATTGAGCCCAGACAGCGGCAGCGAAAGCCAGGCAGCACAAACCGCGGCTCAATCTATGAGTGGAGCGCGACGTGCCGCGTTGCTTGCCGCAGTTGGTGCTGGAGCACTCGCTCTTTGTAAATTGATCTTGTTTTTCATGACTGGGTCAATGGTTGTTGCGCTCTCAGCTTGGGACAGCACACTTGATGTGTGCGTCAGTGCGCTGAATCAAAAGGTCATTCACTATGCTAGGCAGAGGCCCGATACGAATCACCCCTATGGTCACGGCAAGGCTGAATCGATGGCCGCTCTGGCGCAAGGCGCTCTGATTCTCGGGGGGGCTGTCTTGATAATCATCTCAAGCGGACAAAAGCTCTGGGAAGATCTTCATGGACAACCCACACCCATGGGACACTCTTGGACGACAGCCGCATTTTTTATCATTGCAGCCGCAGCCAGTGTCATCATCACGCGTGGATTGAAGAGAGCATCAGAAAAATACAACAGCCCAGCATTAGCAGCAGATTCAGAACATTACCGAACTGATGTCATCGCAAATCTTGCCAGTGCTATCTCAATTGCAGCTATCGCCATGACCGGGAAATCATGGCTCGACCCTCTCCTTGCGGGAGTCTTTGCTATCAACATTGGATGGGGAGGCTTCAAGCTGCTTTCCACAAGCATAAATGAATTGCTCGACCACGATCTTCCTGACCACTTCAAAGAAGAAGTTCTAAAGGTCATTGGTGAATGCAACGCACTCATCATAGATGTTCACAATTTTCGAGGCAGACGCAGCGGTCACAAATACTTTTTTGATTTCCATGTCACCCTCCCTGCCGAATTAGATTTTAGGTTGGTTCACGAAATTACCGAATCCATTGAAAAGCGCATTGAAGACAAGTTTGATGCTGATGTTGTGGTGCATGCCGATCCGGCAGAAGACACTCCTGGAAAAATTAGAACTGCACCCGGCGTGCACCGCACACTTCATGCCGCGACCAAAACCTGAAGAAAGCACCGCCATTGCAATTCGCAAAACCCCATATTCTTCTCGAAGAGCAACTTCGCAATGCTGGCTTGGATTGGGCCTCGGTGTTGAATACCTCAGATTGGCAGAAATTCTGGGAAGCGGGCGAAGCGCCCCCTGAATTTGAAATGGATTTTAAATTCATAGATGAATGGCTAAAAAGTAATGCGCACGGAAAGATGCATTTCCTTGAAAAAAATATCGAAGTCAGAAAAGATCCCCGGAAAATTCTGAAAAATGTTTCCTGCATTATTTCACTTATTATTCCATACGCGCCAGGCCATTCTGTGCGTCGGGAGAAAACTCAAGAGGCCGATGATTTTGAATCAGGTATTATTCAAAATACCGCTCGGTACGCGCGAGTGCCCGACTATCACCGTGTCATTAAAAAAGAACTCGATGCTTTGATGCAGCATTGGCAGAAGAATGCCCTCGCCACAAACATCATCCAAGCCCCCGTCCAGTGGCGCGTTGCAACTGATTCTCTTCCCTTTCTCGACCGAGCTCATGCACGCGTTGCGGGTTTGGGCTTTATAGGGAAGAACACGATGCTTATTCGGCCGGGTGTGGGGAGTTATTTCTTCGTTGCTCATATTCTTGTCAGCGCGCCATTTCATGCATTGGCTGACACTGAACAAAGAAAACCATTGGCGGCCGAAGCGATTTCCGAACTCTCTTGTGGCGACTGCACCCGATGCATCGATGCCTGTCCAACGGGCGCAATCAAAGCACCAATGTTTCTCGACGCAACGCGATGTCTCTCATATTTGACAATCGAACATCGAGAAACAATTGACGAAGAGTTCCTCCCGCATCTTGCATCACAATTCTATGGTTGCGACATTTGTCAGGACGTTTGCCCTTACAATCTAAAAACAATACCTTTGAACACAATCCTAAGTTTTCGCAAAACCAATAAATACTTTTCCGAAGTCACACTGAAAGATGTTGCGTGTATGTCTCAACAAAACTACGAAAAATGGTTTGGCGGGACTGCTATGACAAGAGCAAAATATGGTGGCCTTGTACGAAACGCCCTCTATGCACTTCACGCTTTAAAAGACAAAAGTATAAACGATATCTTAGTGACTAGAAAAAACGATCCGGACACACTCATCGCTGCAACGGTTGCTCAGATCCGTGCGCTCAATAAAGATCAGAGCGACCCCGACCAGCAATAAATTCTTGGGGCATGCGACCAATGGTCATTTCCAGTTGATCAGTCTTGCTTTGGCGAAAAACTCCAACGGAGAGCTTTTTGCCTGGCGACATCCGTCGCACAATGGTTCGAAAATCTGTCACATCGAACACACGTTTGTTGTCCATGGAAACCAAAACATCACCTGTTTGAATTCCGGCGATTTGTGCGGGTGACCCTTGCACAACATGAGTTACCAAAAGCCCAACAGATTCGGAATTTGCTCCTTCGGGTCTGACATTGCTCAACCCCAATCCAAACCAAACCATTTTCGACAACCCAATGGGTCTGCGCAATGCATCCAAAATGGGACGAGCAACTTCCGTTGGAATGGCAAATGAAATACCGCGTGCATCGGAAAGCAATGCAGTATTAATGCCAATCACGTCACCCTTTAAATTAAAGAGTGGACCGCCTGAATTTCCGGGATTAATTGCCGCATCGGTTTGAAGAAAATCATCGAAAGGACCTTCGCCAATGGTTCTGCCTTTGGCCGATAGAATGCCCGAAGTCACTGTGTGTCCGTATCCAAACGGATTGCCGATAGCGAAAACTCCATCACCAATCCGAACTTTTCCGCTGGATGCAAACTTTAATGGGCGCGCTTTTGGCCATGGATTCTCAAGCTTCAAGAGAGCCAAATCGGCCTGCTTGTTCATGCCAATCAATTTTGCACTCAAACCCCAACGCTCGTGTGCTGGAACAACTTCAATGCTCTGGGCATCTTTGACGACATGGTAATTTGTAACAACGAAAGAGTTCGATTGATAAAAGAACCCGGATCCGCGCGAGCGGGGAATTTCTTTCTGAATCACCTCAAGAGGCGAAACAAAGAGTTTAAAGAAAGGATCAGAAGCGGCCGGCGATCGACCATCGGAGGGTATCTCGCGGCCGGCATTTTCAGTTTTGATCGACTCAAGTTTATCGCGGGTTCTGATGTTTACAACACCCGGCAAAACCCGATCCACGACATCGGCTATTGAAACAACTTGTGCTGAAGAGGCCAAACCCGATGAGGCACAGAGCAGCAGAACTGATGATCTTCTCAACCAACTCGTTCGTGCGCCCAGCCTCTGCCAAGTTCCCAGCCACATCTTGATTGCCTCCGCCAGATGACCCGAATATAAAGGTCCAACATGGGCCATCTTGGCACAGGAGGGGCGAGCCACAGTCACCGCCCGCCAATCACATGACAAACAAACACCAAGTGGATATGGTTCTGTGCACAAGCATCTGGGGCTGCAAAAAGGACAGATTATGAAAAATTTCTTGAATCTCTTGTGGATGGCATCCTTGGGCTTTGTTTCGAGCAGCTGCACTTCTGTGCCCCCCACAAGGGAAGGTCTTCAGAGCGAATTTTTGGCATTGAATCCGGCACGTATTGCTGCTTTTCCCCCGATGCTTATGGCTCACCCCGTAGAGAAAACCTCTATCGATCCTGCAGCTGTTGTGACATCACAAGTTCAAAGTCTCATTGAATCTGAGATTCTTGCAGCATTCAAGAATCAACCCAATGTGAATGGTGTTTCTTTTCAAACTGTCCGAAATTCTCTCAAGACCGCCCCTCGTCTTGCCGGTGATATTGATTCAGAGCTCAAATCAATGGGTCAACTCACCAACAGCGGATCAGCGCGAGAAACACTCCTGCTCACCAGAGAGTGCAGATCGCAAAAGAGTTTTCTTGATTTTTATAAACATTGCGTGAATCAATCGAACAAATGGACGTCTTTGCTCAATCAGTTTTCTGCGGCAGTTCAAAATTCCGATTCAATTTTATTGCCTATTCTCACATCTTTAGAAAAGACCACCGAGAAAAATGCATACGTAGTTCGAGTTGGGGTGACTCTTCTGCTCATCGATACCAACAGTGGAAAATTGATCTGGGGCCGCGATTCAATTATGCGCGCTGAGTCTCCCAGCGGCGTGCGACAGTTTGCAGAGGTCAACGTTCTTCTCGACAAAATTTTCGTCGAGTCATTCTGGTCAGAGTTTCCTGGGCGCCGTGCCAGGTCAGAGCAAAATAATTAACGAGGATATGACGACCGTGAGCGAAAAAACAAAGCAATCGAAAATGCGCTCTGAAGCATTTGTAACGGCCTCGAACGCGCCAGTAGAATCTCTGTATGACGAAAATAGCTTGGGGAGCTTGGAAACTTTTCTCTCGGAACTCGGAGAGCCCGGCAATTATCCCTTCACGCGTGGTGTCCATCCGTCGATGTACCGCAGCCAATTCTGGACCATGCGCCAGTACGCGGGATTCGCTACGGCCGAAGAATCCAACGCACGTTACAAATATCTTCTCGAACAAGGTCAAACAGGCCTCAGCGTTGCCTTCGATTTACCGACTCAAATTGGTTACGATTCCGACTCCGATCAAGCGGCCGGAGAGGTTGGAAAAGTAGGTGTTGCCATCGACACCCTTGCCGACATGGAGATTCTTCTTCAGGGAATTCCTCTCGACAAAATCTCGACCTCAATGACCATCAATGCATCAGCGAGCGTTCTACTTGCGATGTATATTGCAGTCGGCGAAAAGCAGGGCGTTTCTGCCGAAAAACTTCGCGGAACAATTCAAAATGACATCTTGAAAGAATACATCGCGCGCGGAACATATATTTTTCCACCCCGTCCATCGATGCGAATTATCACTGACATTTTTGCATACTGTAAAACAGATGTGCCGCAGTGGAATACTATTTCAATCAGCGGATACCATATTCGAGAGGCGGGCAGCACAGCAGCCGAAGAGGTTGGCTTCACTCTTGCAAACGGCATCGCTTATGTTCAAGCAGCAATCGACGCAGGTTTAGATGTAGATGATTTTGCACCGCGCCTGAGCTTCTTCTTCAATGCATTTACAGACCTTCTCGAAGAGGTTGGAAAGTTTCGCGCAGCGAGGCGCCTCTGGGCCAAAATTATGCGCGAACGATTCGGCGCAAAAAATCCAAAGAGTCTGATGCTACGTTTCCACACACAAACCGCTGGTTCTACGCTCACAGCTCAGCAAGCTGACAACAACATTGTGCGTGTGACCATACAAGCACTCGCGGCAGTTCTGGGTGGAACACAAAGCCTCCACACCAATTCGCGCGACGAAGCGCTGGCGCTTCCCAGTGAGGAATCAGCTCGTATTGCTTTGCGCACACAGCAAATCATTGCGCATGAATCAGGGGTTGCCGAAACAGTCGATCCACTCGCAGGCTCGTATTATGTAGAAGCAACCACGCAACGTATTGAACTCGAAGCCGCATCACTCATTCAGAAAATCGACGACCTGGGTGGAGTGGTTCCAGCAATCGAACAAGGGTTCATTCAGGCCAGCATCCAACGCTCGGCCTATACGTACCAAAAAGACATAGAAAACCAGAACCGAATCATTGTTGGGGTCAACAAGTTCGCAATCACCGAACCGCCACCCAAGGGACTGATGCGCATCTCGAAATCCGTTGAAGAAAATCAGATTCGTAAACTGCACCAAGTTAGAGCACAGCGAGATTCCGTTCGTCTCGCTGCAGCACTCACTGAACTCAAAACCGCGGCCGAGGCCGACGCAAATCTCATGCCTTTCATTCTTGAAGCTGTGCGTGCCTATGGCAGTGTCGGCGAAATCTGCAACACCCTCAGAAGCGTTTTTGGTGAGTATAAAGAGAATGTTGTGCTCTGAGATGCAACCAAGAACAGGGAGCGCCCCCAAGCGCTCACGCCACGCCAAACCTCTTTAGGAAGCGCTCAGAGCTTCCCTCCTTGACAGCCGGGCAACCCCGCTTAGCTTGAACGACGTCCTGGAGAACAGGAAGTGATTCATCAATTGGTATGGCACCTTATTGTGCAGTACCCTCACTTTTTGTTATGGGAAACGCACAAATCTTTAGGAGGTTTTTTATGAAAGTTCGCCCTCTAGCAGACCGCATTCTGGTGAAGCGTGTTGAGGAAGAAACCAAAACGGCAGGCGGTATCCTAATCCCTGACAATGCTAAAGAAAAGCCAATGGAAGGCGCGGTTGTTGCCGTTGGTGCAGGAAAAGTTCTCACCGACGGAAAAGTTCGCCCAATGGAAGTGAAGGTCGGAGATCGCGTTTTGTTCAGCAAGTATAGCGGCACTGAAATCAAGCTTGAAGGAACAGAGCATTTGATCCTTCGCGAAGACGACATTTTGGGCATCGTCAACAACTAAACCCTCACTCAAATTTGACTCTAATTCGTATACACGGAGATAAAATATGTCAGCTAAAATGATCAACTTCGGCGAAGATGCTCGCAAAAAAATTCTCACGGGCGTCAACATTCTTGCCGACGCGGTTAAAATCACAATGGGGCCACGCGGACGTAACGTCGCTATCGACAAATCGTTTGGCTCACCCAACGTCACCAAAGACGGCGTAACGGTTGCTAAGGAAATTGAACTCGAAGACAAATTCGAGAACATGGGCGCTCAAATGGTGAAGGAAGTGGCTTCTAAAACTTCTGACGTCGCAGGCGACGGAACCACAACCGCAACTGTCTTGGCACAAGCCATCTACCGCGAAGGCGTTAAATTGGTTGCAGCAGGACATAATCCTATGGACCTCAAGCGCGGCATCGACAAAGCAGTTGTCGAAGTCGTTGCCGAACTCAAGACACTCAGCAAGAAAACAAACAGCCGCACAGAAATTGCCCAAGTTGGAACAATTTCTGCAAACTCCGACACCGCAATCGGCAACATCATTGCTGATGCGATGGAAAAAGTGGGCAAAGAAGGCGTTATCCAGGTTGAAGATGCCAAAGGCATGGACACCACTCTGGAAGTTGTCGAAGGTATGCAATTCGACCGTGGATATCTGTCTAACTACTTTGTGAATGAGCCTGAGCGCATGGAAGTCAACTATGAAGACGCTTACGTTCTTCTGTTCGACAAGAAGCTCTCGAGCCTCAAAGATCTTGTTCCAATCCTTGAAAAAGTTGTTCGCACAGGCAAGCCCCTCCTCATGATCGCTGAAGACGTCGAAGGCGAGGCCCTTGCTGCTCTCGTTCTCAACCGTTTGCGCGGAAACCTCAAATTGGTTGCTGTCAAGGCTCCCGGCTTCGGCGATCGTCGCAAGTCAATGCTCGAAGACATCGCTGTCCTCACTGGCGGCGTTGTCATTTCCGAAGAAATGGGAATGAAGCTTGAAAACACCGCTATCGAGCAACTCGGCGTGGCCAAGCGCATCCGCATCGACAAAGACAACACAACCATCATCGACGGCCAAGGTGCGAAGAAAGACATCGAAGCTCGCATCAAGCAATTGCGCAAGCAAGTTGAAGACACCACGAGCGACTATGACCGTGAAAAGCTGCAAGAGCGTCTTGCTAAGCTTGCAGGCGGCGTTGCAGTGATTCGCGTTGGAGCTGCCACCGAAACTGAAATGAAGGAAAAGAAGGCTCGCGTTGAAGATGCTCTGAACGCAACTCGAGCAGCTGTTGAAGAAGGCATCGTTCCTGGCGGTGGTGTTGCACTCATTCGCGCTCAAAAAGCGCTTACGGTTCTTCGTGAAAAAGTGACCGGTGATGAGCGCTTTGGTGTGGACATTATCTTCCGCGCCGTTGAAGAGCCTCTTCGCCAAATCACCAACAATGCTGGTCAAGAGCCTTCTGTTGTGCTGCAAAAAGTTCGCGAGAACACCTCAACAACCTTTGGCTTCAACGCAAAAGACGAGCGCTACGAAGACATGGTTACGGCTGGCATCATCGACCCAACTAAGGTCACTCGTTCGGCTCTTCAGAACGCAGCATCGGTTGCA
This sequence comes from uncultured Silvanigrella sp., assembly GCA_903933385.1. GTDB lineage: Bacteria > Bdellovibrionota_B > Oligoflexia > Silvanigrellales > Silvanigrellaceae > RFOM01. The sequence continues at coordinate 27,892 of CAIZJW010000090.1, forward strand.
TCATTGCTTCTTACAACAGAGTGCATGATCGCTGAGCGTCCAAAAGACGACAAGTCTGCACCCAATCCAGGCGCTGGCGCTGGCTACGGCGGCATGATGTAAGGTCACCCTTTGTTCAAAGGGGGTAAAAGCCCTTTGGTAACATTGATATTCCCGGGGCCCCGCGATAGCGAGGGCCCTGTTTTTTGTGTAAGGTTTTTAGGTACACCGACCAGGATACGCTTGAGTGGATCCCGCTCAACCTGGTTGCAATTGTCATCATCGAGGAGTCTGAGATGAACGTCCATGAGTATCAGGCCAAAGACCTGCTAGCCAAATTTGGTCTGAACATCCCCAAAGGGAAACTCTGTCACACTGCAACAGAAGCAGAGTGGGCAGCTCGCTCGTTCGGTCCTGAAGCACTCAGTGTCGTTAAGGCACAAATTCACGCCGGTGGCCGCGGAAAAGGCGGTGGAGTTAAGTTGGCACGCACTCCCGAAGAAGCCCATGACTGGGCTCAAAAAATCCTCGGCATGCAGCTTATCACTCCACAAACAGGCCACCAGGGAAAGAAAGTACATAAAGTACTTGTGGCTCAGGGCTCGGACATTGCCAAAGAATATTATCTGAGTTTGGTTGTGAATCGCGAGACCGATGCGATCGGTGTCATGGCTTCCACCGAAGGCGGCATGGACATCGAAGAAGTTGCCGAAAAACATCCAGAAAAAATTGTGACTGCCAATATCGATCCAACCGTGGGACTCATGCCGTTCACTGTGCGCACCATGTCTGCTCGACTTGGATTCACAGGGCCATTGGCGAAGGAATTCGACAAAACCATTCGTGGGTTGTTCAATGCATTCATGGCCTACGACTGCTCGATGATTGAAATCAATCCGCTTGCAATAACCAAAGATGGTCAAATGCAAATTCTCGACTGCAAAATGGCATTCGACGAAAACGCTCTCTTCCGTCACCCAGAAATCCAAGATCTGCGTGATTACGAAGAAGAAGACGCACGTGAACTAGAGGCATCTAAGTTTGGCCTCAGTTATGTTTCGCTCGAAGGTAACATCGGCTGCCTTGTGAATGGCGCAGGCCTGGCCATGGCCACGATGGACATCATCAAACAAAAAGGCGGCCAGCCAGCAAACTTCCTTGACGTAGGCGGTGGTGCGAACCAAGAAACCGTTACGCAAGCATTCCGCATTATTCTTAAAGATGCGGCTGTGCGCGGAATTTTTGTCAACATCTTTGGCGGCATCATGAAATGTGACGTCATTGCAAATGGCATCGTTGCCGCCGCCAAAGAGCTTGGACTCAAAGTTCCACTTGTTGTTCGACTTGAGGGTACAAACGTTGAACTTGGTAAGAAAATTCTTGGCGACTCGAATCTAAATATTATTGCCGCCAACTCAATGAGTGATGGCGCGGAAAAAATTGTTCACGCAGTGCGCTGAACAATTTTCGACAACTCTTCACTGCACGATTTTGAATTAAAAGGACTCCTCACATGAGCATTCTGGTTGGCAAAAACACCCGTCTCATCTGCCAAGGCATCACCGGCAGCGCCGGTCATTTCCACTCTGAAAAATGCGCAGAATATGGCACAAACTTGGTCGGTGGCGTGACGCCGGGCAAGGGTGGAACCAAAACACTCGATCGCCCCATTTTCAACACCGTATACGAAGCACGCAAAGAAGTGGGTGCAAATGCAACCATGATTTTTGTGCCGCCGCCCTTCGCCGCAGATGCGATTCTTGAAGCTATCGACGCTGGCATCGAACTCATCGTGGCCATCACCGAAGGAATACCTGTTCTTGACATGCTGCGCGTTAAAAAGGCGCTTGGTCATGCGAACGGCCAAAGCCGTCTGATTGGCCCTAACTGCCCTGGCGTCATTACACCTGGCGCATGCAAAATAGGAATCATGCCTGGGCACATTCACAAACCAGGCCGCGTTGGAGTCGTTTCTAAATCCGGTACACTCACATATGAAGCCGTTGGTCAGCTCACCGCCCTGGGTATTGGCCAAAGCAGTTGTGTCGGAATTGGTGGCGACCCGCTTCACGGCACAAGCTTTATCGACGTTCTCGACCTGTTCAACAAAGACCCAGACACCGATGCTGTCATCATGATCGGCGAAATCGGCGGGACCTCGGAAATTCAAGCCTCCGAGTGGATCAAAGCAAACATGCAGAAGCCAGTCGTTGGATTTGTTGCTGGCCAAACAGCGCCTAAGGGCAAACGTATGGGCCACGCCGGTGCAATTATTTCCGGCGGCAAGGGCACGGCAGCAGAAAAATACGAGGCAATGAAAAACTGCGGAATTCACACAGTTCTCAGTGCCGGTGAAATTGGCGAAACTCTCAAAAGAGTTCTTCGCTGAAAACAAAATTCACATAGAGTAAAAGAGGTGAGGCCATCCGGTCTCACCTCTTTTTATTTTTCGGGAGATGTGTTGAAAATGCCGGACACCGAAAAGACCAACAAATCCAGAAGAAGATTTCTGAATACACTCGGAGTCGCAAGCATGGGTGGATTCTTTGATTCAAAATTTTCGAGTGCACAACCAGGAAACAAGGGCACATCGGCAGCAACCACAATCGATAATGCGGTGAGCGCGTCTGTGGCTCGCGCAGCGCGACTGGCGCGCAAGGAGGGTTCACCTCAGTGGAAAGATGGTAAGTTCCGAAATGGACTTCCAGAAATAACAAAATTTACCGAAGCCTTTCGCAAATTGATTTTTTCAGGTGCGAAAACTGCGCCAGACCAAGAAATTCCCACTGTGAAGAAATCAAAGAAAGATTTCGAAGGCGCATCTGACTCAGGATTTCGTGTGACCTGGCTCGGACATTCTACACTTCTTGTAGAACTGGATGGCTGCCGTTTTCTCACTGATCCGGTCTGGGGTGAACGCGCCTCACCGCTTTCCTTTGCCGGCCCCAAAAGATTTTTTCCAGCTCCTCTGCCACTCAACGAGCTCCCCCGCTTGGATGCAATTGTTTTGTCGCACGACCACTATGATCACCTCTGCCGAGAGACGGTGGAACATCTAGCGACTCTCAATATTCCTTTTATTGTTCCTCTGGGAGTTGGAGATAGGCTTGAGGAAATGGGCGTACATCACACTCTCATTCAAGAATTCGATTGGTGGGAAGAAACCACCGTTGGCAAAGTCAAACTAGCGTGCGTTCCGGCGCGACATTTTTCTGGTCGGACTCCCTTCGACCGCAATTCAACATTGTGGTGCAGCTGGGCATTTCTAGGACAGAAGCAACGGATGTACTTCAGTGGCGACACAGCATATTTTCCCGGCTTCAAAGAGATTGGCAACAGGTATGGGCCATTCGATGTCGTGGCCATTGAATCTGCAGCCTACAATTCTGCATGGCCTGATGTACACATCGGACCAGAGCAAGCTCTTCAGGCGTGCATCGATCTCAAAGGGAAAACATATCTTCCAATCCACTGGGCTACTTTTAGTCTTGCAACTCACAGCTGGACAGAACCCGGCGAAAGACTCATTGCAGGAGCCGCTCGTATGAATATCAATCTTGTTTTGCCGCGGCCAGGTGAGAGTTTCGATCCAGAATTCATTCCCGATTCACTCAGAAGAAAATGGTGGCCCGATCTCCCTTGGGAGAGCGCAGAACAAGCACCTGTCATCTCTTCGGGACTCTGAATCGGGTCGCCAACTCGTCAGAACATTCAATGTATTCGCTTCACCCGATCACTTCACCACCCAGGATGCATCGGCACCACCATGCTCCAAAGCTTTCGCATCGACTGCAAATATCCTTCCGAGTTCTTCACGAGCCGCCTTTGAACCTGAGACAAAATCATTTCTCTGTTTGTAAACCTTATGCAAGTCGGCGAGAACACCTGCGTCGTAGTTATGAAAAATCTTTGCAACTTTGCGGGCTGCATGCGGATGACTTCCAAGCGAGACAAGAACCTTTTCTCCGAGTGCAAGTGCCGCGTTGAACGTCTCACGCTCAAAATCATCAATCCCTAAATCCTTTAGCTCATATGCGTGGATCATGTCGAAGGCGCGCGCCATCACTCGAACATGTGGATAGTGTTTTTTAATCTGCTCGGCAGCACGCAGGCATCCTTCACGATCATCTATCGCCAAAACCACTACCTTGGCATGTTCTATTCCCGCAGATTCTAACAACGAAAGTTCCGTTGCATCGCCATAGTAAACCTTAAATCCGAACGGCCTAACTCTATCGAGAATGTCGGGGCTGTAATCCACAATTGTAGCGGCTAAGCCCTGCGTATGAAGAAGCCGGGCGACGATTTGACCAAATCTTCCCATTCCCGCGATTATCACTGGATCATGATCTGATTTAATTTCATCTGCCGGCCTTTTTTGCTGCGTGTTCTTTTCTTTAAGAAATCTCTCCGCAGCTTTGAGTAAAAACGGAGTCGTGAACATCGAAAGTGCAACAACCAATGTAAGTTCGGAGGCCTGATCAGGCGTCAGTGCACCAAAGCCCCGCGCGGTTGTAAAGAGAACAAAAGCAAACTCACCGCCCTGAGACAAAAGCACTGAAAAGAGCCACCCATTTCGACTATCGTGCTTAAAAATACGGGCACATATTTTCAAAATGATGATTTTGCTCAAGAGAAGAAGACTTACGATTGAAAGAATCTGGAACGGCTTTGAGGACAATATGGAAAAATCCATCGAGCTGCCGACGGCTGTGAAAAAGATCCCAAGAAGAAGGCCCTTAAATGGTTCAACATTGCTTTCTAATTCGTGACGATATTCACAGTCAGCAAGAACAACCCCTGCAAGAAATGTCCCTAGGGCCATAGAGAGACCGACACTATCCATAAGCAAGGCAACGCCCACGACAATCAAAAGTGCCGTTGCGGTAAAAATCTCTTTTTGTCTTGTTTTTGCAATCCACCTAAACAGCGGCTTCACAACAGTTCTGCTGGCAATCACAAGCCCCGCAACAATAGCCAACGCAAGAGCTGTCCGAATGATTGGCGACATCGACTGGCTTTGAGCCGAAGCCGAGTCAGCACTATGACCCAAGAGCGGAAGCACCGCCAAAATGGGAATAATGGCTAAATCCTGAAACAACAGGACCGAAAATGAATCCTTCCCAACAGAGGACTGCGCAAGACCTCGTTCTGCTAAGATCTGCAATACAATTGCTGTAGAGCTCATCGCAAATCCAAGCCCTGCCACAAGTGCCGCAGAGGTGTTCCACCCCCAAGGAATCATACACAGCGTGATCACCGCTGCACATAAAATGACCTGCAACGATCCAAGTCCAAATATGCTAGTGCGCATTGACCAAAGGCGACGAGGCTCAAGCTCTAAGCCCACAAGAAACAGCAACATGACCACGCCGAATTCGGCGACATGCATGACGTCATTTGAGTTGTTGAGTAATTTAAGCCCAAACGGTCCAATGATTGCGCCCGCAACCAGGTACCCCAGCACACTCCCAAGACCGAGTCGCTTTGCAATAGGAACGCTGACAACCCCTGCAGCTAACAACGCCGCTATCGTTCCCAACAGTGCTTGTCCGCTCATGGCAGTTCTCCAGTTGAAATATAATTGGATAAAAGTTGTTGATAGGTGCCACACGCCTCTGCAATTTCGGCATCACCTAAACCGCGTGCTCCATGAATGACCATGGGTGCTGCATATTTCATTCCACAAAGATGAGCTGTTTGATCAAAGGGCGAGAAAAATGTGTTTATTGTGTGGCGATTTGATCCCGTGGGAGAATAAGCCTCAGCCGGACCTCCAGCGGTGACGGCACTCAGGAGGGTTTTGCCATGGAGCTTCGTGCCACCGCTCCCGTAAGCCCATCCGTGTTCTAAGACTTCATCGATCCACAGCTTCAGAAGTGGGGGACAAGAATACCAATAGACAGGATGTTGAAAAACGATCAGATCATGTTCTTCCAGGAGAGCCTGCTCTCGCTTTACATCAACAAGATAGTCTGGATATATAGCATACATGTCTCTGACTGTAACTTGATTCATTCCAGCCACTGCCGCGGCAAGAGCCTTGCCAGCGTGAGATGCTTTGTGGGTTGGATGAAAAAATAAAACAAGTGCTCTGCGCTGGGGTGACATGACGTTTTCTCCGATGCAATTTTTTTAAAGAGTATCAGCACACATGCAGGTCCAACAATTATGAACAATTGCTGTCAGTCAAAATCGTGTGAACTCGAGAAAATGCAAAAGAAACAGGCCAAAGTGCTTTGGGTTGTTCTGTTCGTGAATCTCACAATGTTTTTTGCCGAGACCCTAGGCGGCCTGATGTCGCAATCTCTGAGTGTCTCAGCTGATTCTCTCGACATGCTAGGCGATGCGCTCGCATATGGGAGCAGTCTTTATGTGATAAGCAAAGGCTTGAAGTCGAAAGCTCTCTCCGCAATGACGAAGGGAATCATCATGATTCTCACGGGTCTTGGTGTGTCAGCCCAGGCTGTATACCGGGTGATCAACGCCACACCACCATCTTCCCAACTCATGACTCTCTTTACTGCAGCGGCGCTCGCTGCCAATATTTTCTGTTTGCTGCTTCTCACTCGCTACCGACAGTCAGACATCAACATGTCGTCGGTTTGGATGTGCTCACGAAATGACATCATCGCAAACGTCGCTGTTCTTGGTGCAGCAGGTCTTGTCTCGTTTTTAACCAGTCCGATGCCCGATCTCATTGTCGGAATTGCGATCACGCTACTTTTTTTATCTTCGGGTATTCAGGTCATTCGGCAGGCACGCGCGGCTTTGTCATGACGCACTCATTGCTCAAAGAAAAAAACTCTGTTGCCATTGTCATTCCAAGTTAGAAATATGGGCGTTTAGGTTGGCTCGTCATCCCAAAAAAGCGCTCTTCCGAAAATGACAACCCCTCCTTCCTGCGGCGGCCGATCCAAAGCATAGGTCACCATCGCACGTGCAACCTCACTTGCATAAATTGGCATAAATTCGGCAATTTTCTGCTCCGAGAAATTCTCTAATACTGGGCGCAAACGTGAAAATAAGCTCCCAGCGATCCACTCTCCGAACCTGAACTCCTGGCGTTGCCCCAAAAGAAGTGATGGCCGAAGAATAACGTAACGAAGCCCACTCGACATAATAGTTTTTTCCATGGCTGCTTTGGTGCTCAAGTAAAGACCACGAGGTTTGTCGGCACCCACAGACGAAACAGCACAAAAGATCGGATAAGAGGGAGCCACAGCCGCCAACAGGCGCCGCGGGTATTCAAAATCCACCTTAGCAAACTCTTTGTCTGAACCAGCTTTCTTCCGTGTCGTGCCTAGGCAGCAAAACACCGCATCGAACTTCTCTTGCGCGAGCTTTTGAAAATCTTCTTCACGGTCATAATCAAAGACACGAAATACAATCTGATCACTCGAAAATCCTAAAGCCGGAATCTGCCGCACTAACGCAGTCACATGAACATTGCTGCGTTGCGCAAGGAGCTTCAAGAGCTCGGTTCCCACTAAGCCAGTTCCACCTGCGACAAGAATCTTCACTGAGGTCATCTCCGTGTTTAAAAAGGGCTCTTATAAAAGAAAAACCCCGTCGCAGAACCGACAGGGCTTTTCAGAAGACTCGTTCCAACGCACCGCCTCAGAACGGAACATCGTCGTCGAGATCAACGCTGCGATTGGTTGTTCCATTGGCCGCAGGGCGATTGCTGCCTGCGTTGTCATAGGAAGGTCCACCACCGAAGAATGGATTCTCGGAGCCGACATCTCCAGCATAATCATTGCCCGGCGCAACTTCGGCACCACGGCCTGTTCCTGAATCAAGGAACTGAATATTGCTCGCAACGATTTCAGTTGAATAACGCTTTTGACCTGATTGCTGATCATCCCAGCTACGAGTTTGCAGCTTGCCTTCGATGAAACAGGAACGGCCTTTCTTCAGATATTTTCCTGCAAGTTCAGCCTGACGGCCCCAAACAACAATACGATGCCACTCAGTGCGCTCTTCTTTGTTGCCATCCTTCATCCAGCTTTCGCTTGTCGCCAAACGAAGACTACAGACAGCTTGTCCGTTGGGCGTCATGCGCACTTCTGGGTCTTGTCCGAGTCGACCAATCAAAATCACCTTATTTACACCCTGCATACTCACTGTCTCCTGCTCAAATTGTCTGATTGCACACTTAAATCGCATCTGAAGCCGGGTCAACACCGGCGTGCCCATTGAACGGATTCCGATCCGAGGCGAAAAAATTCGACCTGAGCAATGTCAGAGACTTGACGTGGGTGCCCTGGGACTGCCCCTTTCTCGGAGTTCAGGCTAAACTTCAAGAAGAACAGGCCGACACCAGGATGGTTTTGCTTGCTGCCAAACCTTTCGGCTGGTAAGCAGACGACCGTGAGAACACTTGACTTAGGTCATGTTCCTGGTCTGGTGGGTAAGGAGATTTGAATTGAATCAGAGAACTGTGGCACGGACCATCCGCCACACTGGGATCGGACTCCACTCCGGTCGGCCAGTTCATCTCGAAATTCATCCAGCCGCAGCGCACTCCGGCATCCGATTCATTCGCACCGACCTCAGCCCCCATGTTGAAATCGTTGCCCATCCTCATTCGGTTTTTGATACAGCCTTGGCGACTCGTCTTGGTACAGAAAAAGCTTATGTTTCCACGGTAGAACACCTGATGGCCGCACTCTTTGGCCTTGGCATCGACAACGCTCGCGTGTGTGTAGATGCTGCAGAAATGCCTATCGTAGATGGCTCTGCAGTTCCTTGGCTCATTTTGCTGGACGAGGCAGGAGTTGAAGAACTTGAGGCTGCGCGCTCAATTCGGGTCATCAAAAAGCCACTGGAAGTTGTCGACCCCCGCGACCCAACTCGATTCATCCGAGTTGAACCAAGCAAACATCCACGCATCACCTACTCAATCGACTTTAGAAACAATGCACTCATTGGATCGCAGAGCCTCACACTCTCGCTCACGGGCCGTAGTTTTTGTGAAGCACTTTCTCACGCACGCACCTTCTGCACAGCTGAGGAAGTTGATTTCATGAGATCCCGCGGTCTTGCACGCGGGGGAAGTCTTGAGAATGCAATTGTTGTGAGCCGCACTGAGGGACTCCTCAATTCTTCTGGGCTCCGGGCTCCTGATGAATTCGTGCGCCATAAAATTCTCGACTGTATCGGAGACCTGGCCCTGCTTGGAACTCCAATCTCAGGGCATATCATTGCTCACAAGGCAGGCCACGACCTCCACACGGCTCTTGCTAAATTGCTCATTGAAGAGTCAGATGCCGTTGAAATAAGAACCGTCACAGCAAAAAATTCTCGCAGTTCGCTTGCTCGCTTGCTCGACTTCCCAAGCAGTCTCTCCGAAGTCCCTGACTTCTCCAGCCTCTCTCTCGTCACCGGCTAATTGGTATCTCACCCAACACTTATGAATGAATTCTCTTGACATGCTGTTGCTGTGGCTTAGTTTTCTCATGCCCGCAAGCCGCTCAGGCTTCCACGTCGGTGAGGACTTATCATGGCCCAGCAAAAGCGCGACTATTACGACATACTCGGTGTCGCTAAAACCGCAGCCGCAGACGACATCAAGCGCGCCTATAGAAAGCTCGCTCTGCAGTACCATCCGGACAAAAATCCCGGAGACACATCGGCAGAAGATAAATTCAAGGAGGCTGCGGAGGCGTATGAAATCCTCAGCGACTCCGACAAGCGTCGCCGATACGATCAATTTGGTCACGCAGGAGTGCAGGGCCCAGGTGGAGCAGGTGGCTTCAACAACGTAGATGACATCTTCGAACATTTTGGTTCCATTTTTGAAGACATCTTTGGCTTCGGTGGCATGCCAGGTGGCGCAGGACGACGACGCGGGGGCGGAAACCGAGCACGACGCGGTGCCGATCTGCGGTATGATCTCCAAATCAGCTTCAAAGAATCTGTACTCGGCACAGAAAAGAAAATCGAAATCCCACGCCGCTCGCAATGTACTTCGTGCGAAGGGACCGGCGCTGCAAAAGGAACAAAACCGGTTGCCTGCAACACCTGTCGCGGACAGGGTCAAGTGGTTATTCAGCAGGGATTCTTCAGCTACGCAAGCACATGTCCCGATTGCAGCGGATCAGGGAAACGTATTGCAACACCTTGCGGAGACTGCCGGGGCACCGGTCACATAACCAAAACCAGTACAATTACAGTCAAGATCCCCTCCGGGATCGATTCAGGAATGCGCCTGCGCGTCACAGGTGAAGGCGAAGCCGGCGCAAACGGCGGTCCTTCGGGAGATCTTTATGTCTTCATAGACGTCGCCGAAGACAGCAGATTCAAGCGTGAAGAGTTTGATTTGATTTTCCCCCTCAAACTCGGCGTAGCACAAGCCATTCTTGGAACAGAAATAGTCGTCGATTGCTTTGAAGATGAACCTCGGAAAATTGATATTCCGGCAGGTGTTCAACCCAATCAACGCCTGGTTATCCAAGGTGCAGGAATTCCAAAATTGGAAAAATATGGCCGTGGTAAAGGCGATCTCATTATAGAAATCTCAGTTGAAATTCCTACCAAGCTCACAAAGGACGCGGAAGATCATCTAAGAGCATTTGCTGAAAAACACGGAGAAGCCGTCAAGGGACAGGGAAGTGGTTTCTTCGACAGAATTTTTGGATAATCGTCGCAAGTCTGTGGCCAAGGCCAGGGCAGTTGCTCTGGCCTTTTCATTCTTAAGCAACGTTTAAAAAGGATCTACCTCACATGACACTGCATCTACTCAACACCTTGACGGGCCGCAAAGAACCATTCCGTCCGAATAGCTCGCAGGTGAAGATGTACTGTTGTGGCGTAACTCCCTACAGCAATACTCACATTGGACACAGTCGAACTTTTTTTTCTTACGACTTGCTCTACCGCACGCTCGTTGATCAAAATTACGACGTTCAATGGGCACGCAACATCACCGACGTTGACGACAAAATCATAAAAAAGGCGAACGATGAGGGCGTGAGTTGCGAGGAAATCGTCAACAGATATGTGGGCGAACAAGACGAAATGCTCAAGCACTTCAATCTTCATCGCCCTCAGCATGAGCCCAAAGTCACCGAAAATATTCCTCAGATTATCGCAATGATTCAAAAACTGATTGATGGCGGTTTTGCATACGCGTCCACAAGTGGTGTGTATTACCGCGTCAGGAAATTCTCTGGCTACGGCAAGCTCAGTAAAAACAACATTGACGATCTTCAAAAAGGCGTGCGCATCGAGGTCGATGAATCGAAGGAAGATGCTCTCGACTTTGCCTTGTGGAAACTTGCTAAGCCTGGAGAAATAACATGGCAAAGCCCCTGGGGTGACGGACGGCCAGGGTGGCACATCGAATGTTCAGCTATGATCCACTCACTTTTTGGTGACACAATTGATATCCATATGGGCGGACGGGATCTCATTTTCCCTCACCATGAAGCAGAAATAGCTCAGTCTGAAGGTGCATCAGGGAAGCCACTTTCATCATTTTGGATCCACGCAGGCATGGTCACCCTCTATGGTGATAAAATGTCTAAAAGTACTAACCACTACGTATCAATCGCAGATTTTCTCACAAAATATCCTCAAGAAGTTCTTCGCCTCACATTCCTTTCTATTTCTTACGCGCAGCCACTCGATTTCACCATGGAGCTCGCTGACGAGAACTTCAAAAAACTCGCGAAAATCTATCGTTTTGTGGAGCTCATGGATCGCTATGCGCAAGAACCAGTTTCCAGCACCAATGTAAGCACAATAGAAGTGCTCACAACGCTTGATTCTCTAGTTCAGAAAATGCGCTCTGCACTTTCAGACGATCTCAACAGCGCGGCAGCTATGGGGATCTTTTTCGAGACTGTTCGGAGCATCAACAGTGGGCTTGCTGCGAACGAAAAGGCAGGCAGAACGCTACACGAAGCCGACAAAAATCGTCTTGCAAACCAGTGGCCCCTTGCCAGGGCTTGGCTGACACAAACACTGGGTCTCGTGCAGATGACCCCATCGGAATTTTTCACCAGCCTTGCAAAGTATCGTCTTGGTGGTCAACTGAGCCCAGATGACATCGAAAAGAAGCTTAACGATCGTCATGCAGCCCGCGCTGCCAAAGAGTGGAATGCGGCAGACGTAATCCGTGACGAACTTCTCGCTCAAGGGATAGTTATCCAGGATACGCCCCGGGGAACTCGCTGGACACTTCAGATTTAATCGCTGGAACTTGAAAATGTTGCAATTTAACGGCACACTGCAACGCAATGCGGGTCGTTAGCTCAGCTGGATAGAGCAACGGTCTTCGAAACCGTTGGTCAGGGGTTCGAATCCCTTACGGCCCGCCATTTAAAAAACCCTCGAGTGACGCTCGAGGGTTTTTCTTTTGCGGCGACTCAGAATCCTGATTCCTGAAGATGCGGAAATCGAGAGAGGATAATGCGCTCAATTTCAACGGCCGTCTCTTCGAGAGCCTTGCCGGTCACATCCAAAATTGGCCAACGTTTGTTGCGTTTGAAGATTTCTCTCGACCATTCGAGCTCGTCAAAGATTTTTGCCGAATTGGCATAATCGCCCTGGCTCGAACTTCCCAAAGCTTCCACACGTGCTGTGCGGATTTCGGTGAGGCGGAGCGGGTCAATCACCAAACCGATAACCTTGTTCTGATCAACAGAGAAGATTTCTGCTGGCAATTCTGCCCCAGGGACCAGTGGAACATTTGCAACCTTGTATCCCTTGTGGCCCAAGTACATGCTCAACGGAGTTTTGGATGTACGCGAGATTCCAACAAGAACAATGTCAGCATCATTCAAATCATGAAGAGCGACGCCGTCATCATGACGCACTGTATACTCAACAGCCCAAACCCTCTTGAAATAGTCTTGGTCGAGCTGCCGCAACAAACCTGGAATTGCACTTGGACGGCGGCCAAGCTGCGTCGATAACGTTTCCAAAAGTGGAAAAAGGACATCAACAATGTGAACGCCGAGCTGCATTCCCCGGGAAATGAGATACACACGCAATTCTGGGTCAACAATTGTAGCAACGATAGTCGCTTTTTCGTGCAACGCGCGCTGCAATAGATGCTCAAGAACTTCTCGAGTTCTCACTTTATTAAAACGCTCTATTTGAATTTCTGCGTTTTCAAACTGAACCCGAACTGCCCGAACAATGCTCATGGCTGTTTCACCGGTGCCGTCAGAGACAGTGAAAACGGTAGGAGCCACTTTTTCCTGATTGTTCGATTCCAATTCCACAAACGACCCCTTCAGTTGTGGGAAGGACACACAGTCCAAATTTTCCATATTACAGGCCTCCCCATCGAACTCATCCCCAAGCTCGGAGAATGAATTAACATTAATTAATCATTCCAGCCGTTTATCACGCCAAATACGAACTTCCCATGGGGGGAAGCACAAGCGGATTCACAGGCGGTTTCGGAGTTTCGCCCGTGATTCGGAAGCCTGCAAGGATTTTGAACTGAAAGGTAGGCCTATTGGTGCGGTTCAGCCGGCGCGGTTGGCTGGATTGGGCGCGCTTTGCTCTGCCACTTTGGGAGACTCCGCAGGTGGCTCGTCTTCCCCAGTGAGGACGGCCGTGAGAACCTCAGCGAAGGTTTCACGACTATCTTTTTTTGAAAAAACCGCGTCCGGAAGATGGCCTCCAGGTGCCTTCAACTCAGTGATTGCATCCACGCCACCGAGTGCACTGACGTAAATAATCACCGCCTGGCTTTTACTCTCACGAAGATAACCAAGAGTTTCCACCCCATGCATCACAGGCATGATAACGTCGAGTGAAATAATATCTGGCTGGAGCCTGTCCACAAGCGCAAGACACTCGAGCCCATGAGCGGCCTCACCAACAACCTGCATGCCCAAGCTCAAATAAATTTCGCTCAGTCGATGCCGCTGCGAAACGCTGTCATCGACAACCAACACTCGTCTACCCACGAGAGCATTTTGTTTGTCCACCCCTCGGCTCGCAGGATTGCGATCGCTTGCAAATGAAAGTCGAACGGCCATGGTCTCTCCTCCAAGTCGCAATGTCGTCGGACACGCTTCTGAGGAACTTAAACCTATATTCACAAAATCCTGAGAAATCCGATTGTTAAAAAAACCTCAGAAATGCAGACAACTGCGCCGAGGAGGTCGCCGTTGAGTGCTTCTGTTCTGCGCACCAACAAATGCAACACCAGCGCCGATAGCGTCCAAGCAGCCAAAACGACCCACAGCGCCGAAACTAAATTCACCGCAAAGATTTCAACGCTAAGCAAAGGGGAACCGAACGAGTGCAGAACTTGCGATGCAAAAAGCAAGAAGCTCATGCCAACAACGAGGGCCAAAAGCAGTATCCATCGAGCCACGCGTCCATTTACATTCTGCATCACATGCGAGGAACGCGGCGAAACTGCATGTGCAACGCGGGGAGAAAAATAGAGACCAAGACCGAGAGAGATTGCTCTAGAAAACAAGCAGACAATTGCAGCAGTGGCGATTTCCACCTTTCCCTCAGCAACTGTTGCGTAACGGAACAGCCAGAACACCGCGAGCGCACTGACACCAAAAGTTCCAAGTCGTGGGTCTTTGAATGTTGAATGAATCTTGTCGAGGGATTCACCGGAGTTGAATTTAGAAACCCCCAATGAATCTGCAGTATCCGCAAGCCCATCTTCATGGAAAAATCCTGTGAGCATCGAGAGTCCAAGCCACCCAAATATCGGCGCCCAAAATCGAACTTCTGAACCTAAAAGAACAGCGGCTATGCAAGAAAAAACCAAAAAAACAAACGTCTGAAGACAAGGCCCCAGGAAAACGCCTGCCGCTCTATAAATTCTGGCATTTGCCAGAGGCCACCGAAAAAAGAAGCTCCATCCCGAAACAATAAAATCAATAACCATGTGAATTATACTCGTTCACAGGTCATCATTTGTCCGAGGACTCACAACCTCAGAGGAGACCCGTTTTTGAACTTCTTTAGCATCAATTGCTCTTCCAGTGTCGTCTTCCCGCGCAACGAAGATGCGCCGGATGACAACTTCTTCATCAAGCCTATTTACCAATCGTGAATGCATTTCAATCGGTTCAAGAAATCGCAAGCCGTGAACATCTTTTATGACAACTTTAAGCTTGTTTCGAGACTGTCTCTCGCGGCCTTTTGGGGAGAATCGAGTCAAGCTCGTACTACTCTCGAGCATCTCACTGGGAATACCCTGGGTGCGCAGCAGATTAACAGTTGCCGGACACAGAGAGGGCGAGGTTGCCAGTTGTGCCACAGGTACATTTTCCTCGTAGACCCTCTTCCAGAGTCGCCGTCCGAAAAGAAGATCATTCAATAACCTAATGCCTCTGCTCTGCGGATCAGATGTCTTACTTTTCGCGTAGTCTAGGAACGACGCGTCATCGAGTGCGAGAAATTCTTCCAAACGCAAAGGCAACGAAAAACGATTCAGTGATTTATGTGCTGCCTCTAACATCGCCTCACAAGCGGTCGCTGTTTTATGAAAATAAACCTGCTGATACATACTCCAGCGCGCGCGTAAATAATCTTCGAAAGCTGCGACTCCACTGCGACGAATTGCAAGATGAAAATTGGTGGTTTCCATGTCTCGATAAAAACACGCAGAATCAAGGATTCTACCCGCATCGAATAAACCGTATACCACTCCGCATTCACGCGAGTCGCGCAACAAATAATCCATCCTATCGACGTCGATCTCACCGCTGACAACTTCATGCAGCAGAGTTTGCAAGCCACTTTGATGAACAACTCCCACATCGCGAGGCTGCACATCCAAATCTAAAACAGCGCACACATCCTGGCCCATTTCTGGGGTCAACTCGATTTGACGTCCAGAAAAAATCCTGTCGACGATCATCAAGGTGTAAATTTCATGCCGAATACGGCCATCCATGGCATGCGGATGTTTTGCGCGCTGTCTGGCAATCTTCTTTTGAATAGCCTCGACAAGGTAGGAAGAAAGAGAAAGAGACTCAACTGCTTGTGCAAGCTCATTCCAGGTCGGCATAAATCGCTCGAGACTGTGACTGAACGGAGCATGCCCCACGTCATGCAAGAGTGCAGCTAATCGCAGAACCTGTGCGATCTCTGGATCCCTCAACCACGCAATTGCTCCGCGTGTTTGCGTCAGGCTTCCATGATGGAGCTCTGTCAGAACATGCGATTTCTGCACTGTAACGGGCAGATGCTCCAAGGAATTCTTCAATGCTTCAAGAACTCTTTCCTGATTTGAAACTAAAGAATTCAGAAGAACTCCCGCCATGTGCATCACACCCAGTGCGTGAACAAAACGGGTATGTGTCGCGCCAGGAAATACGTACTTGATGAAAGCGGTTTGCTGAATTCGACGCAAACGTTGAAACTCTTCGCTATCGATGACAAGTTTTTCAACCAACGTAAATGAAATCGTATCGTGCAACGGGTCGCGCACTTTTCCGACAAACATCAAAGATTGAGAAATAGAAGAATTTTCCAACATTCGAATTCCGCCTATACGTCAAACGCTATTGAGACCAATAGACACAAAAAGCGATTGTTGAAAGCATGCGAACAAGCAAGGGCTTTTCTGCGCGTGCCTCATGGGAAAGCAAAAACGATTGACATGCGCAACCGCGGCGTGGTACCCAACCCTTTACCTTTGTGAAAGGGGTCTCCTTACTTTCCAAGCAAGTTCAACATGAATTTAGAGGTTTCCCAACAAAAAGACGTTCCCTCGTTGGCACGTCTCCGGGCCGCCCCTCCGCTATTGTTCGAACGAGTCAAAGACGGTGCGGAAACCTTGGCAAGGGTTTTGCTAAACGAGCTCGGGTGGCGATGGTACTCCATCCACTGGGTCGTGAACCACTTCTCCCGGAGGGCTAGAGAAATGAGTTCAGAGAGAGTAATGTTTGGGGTTGGCGAAAAGGCAGTTTATCCCTGCCATGGCGTCGGCACTATTGAAAACATTGAAAGCTGTGAGATCGCAGGAACCAAGCAGGACTTCTACGTTCTGAAGATTCATGCGACCGGAGCTAAAGTGATGGTTCCCACACGCGCAGCACAAACCGTAGGATTACGGGCTGTTATCTCTCCTCGTGAAGTTGAGAGAATTTATGACATTCTCAAGTCACCGTCGAAAAAATCGACAGCCACTTGGAATCGGCGCTTTAGAGCTTTGAACGAAAAGCTCAACACGGGAAACCTTGTTGAAATCGCAGAGGTTCTTCGCGACCTCTCGAGTTTAAGGAACGACAAAGATCTTTCCTTTGGCGAGAAGAAGATGCTCGAGCGAGCACGCGCCATGATCGTCTCCGAGATCTCGGCGGCAAAAAACCTGGATCGCTGCTCGGTTGAAACAGAGCTCAATCACATATTGCTTCCCATCTGATTTCAAGATGGGTCCAAACAAAAAAGCCATCAGGTGACTGATGGCTTTTTTGTTTGTGCTTAATCTTCGGCGTGAGACAGAAACCAAGCGCTAAAAGAATCAAACGTTCCAGCCATGATTTCATCACGACATCGCTCCATAAGTCGCTCGTAAAACCAGGTGTTGTGATAACTCACAAGCCGCCAGCCGGTCGGTTCGTCACACTTAATCAACTGATGCAAATAGCCGCGAGAATACCTGCGACACACAAAACAGCCACACGAGGAGTCAATACTTTCCTCAGCGATCGCTAGAGCGGCACGCCGTAATTTTACTTTCCCACTGAACGTGTAAGCAACACCCTGCCGGGCATGATTTGTAGGAATAATACAGTCGAACATGTCTATGCCTGCTCGAATACTTCTCACCAAATCATGAGGAGTACCAACACCCATAAGATATCGAGGCTTGTTCGCAGGAAGAAGTGCAGCAGTATATTGCGTGAAATGTTCTCTTTCATCATCAGTTTCGCCTACGGCAAGACCACCGATGGCATAGCCCGGAAAATCCAACTCAGTGAGTGCCGCTGCACTTTCTTTGCGTAGATCTTCAAAAATCGCTCCCTGGACAATTCCAAACAAAGCATTCTCGTGATTTTTTTGGGCTGACTTGCATCGCTTGGCCCAACGATGTGTTCGCTCCATCGCTCGAGCAGCAATGTCGCGTGCGCTCGTTGAGGGAACGCAAACATCGAGAACCATCATAATGTCAGAGCCAATTGTCTCCTGAAAGGCAATATTACTTTCAGGACTAAAAAAACGGCCAGCCTGATCGAGGTAGCTTTTAAATTCAACACCTTGTTCGCTAATGACGCGCTGATGCGGGAGTGAAAATATCTGAAATCCACCGCTATCGGTGAGAATGGGGGCATTCCAGTGAATCAAATTGTGATAGCCACCGCGCTGCTGCAAGGTCAGCGCACCCGGACGTAAATAGAGATGATATGTGTTTCCAAGGATGATCTGAACGCCAATCGATTCAAGATCGACATGGTCGAGGGCTCTCACAGAGCCAAATGTCCCAACTGACATAAAGACGGGTGTCTGAATCACTCCGTGAGAGGTCGACACAACTCCCCTGCGGGCAGAGGTGTTTTTATCCTGACCAAGTACCTGAAATGAAAAAGCCACGCTTGAAGCCCCCCGCGTTTCACACAGGTGCTTAAACTCAAGCAAGCTCGGAAAATCAAGATTATTCTTGGCAGCAGGTTGTTGCGGTTGTGCCCGTTTGGGTTTGGAGCGAGAGAGTTTCGAGACGTGCCAGAACACTGCGTTTGAATTCATATTTCACAGCAGCGCGCAGTCCCGGGAAGAATTCACGCCAATATTTGTCTGCAAAGCGAGGGTTTGTGCTCGAAAGTTCAAGGGTCACGGTTGGCATGTGCCGTTCATTGCCCGCATAATTTCCAAGCGAGCCCGGGTAAAATGCAAAATCAAGGACTTTGTAATTGTTGGAATTCCGCGAAACTATGTAAGCAAGGTCGCGTGCTTTTTTCTCAAAATCTGAAAGATTTTGACGTTTGTTGTCTCCTGGACCATCGTAGTCGAGAAACCCAAGCGGAGCATGAATGGAAACTAGCTTATCTGGTTGGAAGTGGCTCATGAGGTCAACCTGAAATCGGGTGCCTTCTTCAGTTTCGGGTGCCGCACCAGGAAAATGCCTTGGGTCAGAACTCCGGCGCTTCTTCCACCAACTTACAGCAGTCGACCACCAATCTCGGGTCGCAAAATTTCGATTTAGGTCGATGCCATTTGCATTAGTTCTGCGCGCAGGGAACATAAAAAATCCATCTGGGTTCACCAGTGGAGCGACTACAACCCTATGTTGCGCAAACAAACCTGGGTCTTTGTAGAGTGCCTCGGCAAATCGGAAGGCCAAATTGATTGGGGTCAGCTCATCAGGATGAACACCCCCAAGAACCAGCGTGCTTTCATCCGGTGGTGGTTCGCCACGGCCCCAAGTCAGACCAGAATAATCCCAATAGATGAGTGGATACCCCTGTTCTGAAACCCGGTCATAGGTCCAGGGTAACGAACTACATGGGCTTCTTTTCCAACCCAAGGTTCGGTATCGTTCGTCAACGCGCTCACACAGCGCACTTATTCTTTGAGCCTTACGCACCGCATCTGCAGACCCAATGGCATCGAAAACAGACACGCCCACCATGCTATCGAGACCAAATAATCTTCGACTCACAATCTTGAACTCGGTCATAATCGAGCGGTCGTTTTGAGTGGCGTCCTGATTCTTGGCAGGTGCGACAGATCCCAAGGGAGAGGAATTCACAATTCCTGGCGCAATAGGCGAAGGAATACTGTCGGTGAAAGGAAAATAGAGCTCCTGCGCACTCGCGGGCGAACCCGAAAAGATAGCAGAGGAAAGCAACACAAGAGCTGCTCCCATTCTTCCAAGCGCCTTCTGTGGCAATGATCCACCCTTCCAGCCGGGTATGCTGAACCGACCCAGTGTGGTCGACCCGTGCTGAAAGCGTCTCTCAAAACGCATGAAATTCTCCTTTTCACACACCACAGACCCAGGTAAGAAGCACAGTGGTTGGTCGAACTTTTCGACTGCTGTTGATTTCCCCTGGTCCGCCGGGCGGCGTCGTTCGATTCCATCATGCGAAGCGAACAGATTCAAGGGAATACCGTCAACAGGCGTCACAAACTCTCCAACCATTGGTCTATTCGGTTTCAAAACGAGTTTAGCGGAGCTCTTCTTATAAGAGGAATGAAAATGAGTGTCATAGGCGTCAACACATCCACCCAACGTCAAGCAATCCAGCGCTTTATTGATGAAAAAATTGCACCAGGGGTCCAATCGCACGGCGGAGACGTCCTCGTCGAGGGACTCGAAAATGGAATCCTCACACTCAGTTTGTCGGGGGCGTGTGGCAGCTGCAATGTTCAAGCCTATACCTCTGAATCTATTGCTAATTATATCCTCGAAGAATTCCCTGAGCTTGACGACGTCGTTGTTAGTGACCCATCCTAAGGCGCATCGATGGGGTAGGAGCCCCAAAACCCGACCCAAGGATGGGACAAAAAAGTGAACGCATTCCTAAAAATACTCGAGCAATTGTTGACCTCCATGTTGCCCGAACACTGGGCACGGCAGCGCTTCTTTCCTTTCCCCGCTCCCCCCAGTGGTCCAATTGAACTGTTCGATGCTTGCGTTTTTCATCAAGATGCCAGCGGTGCTTTGGGCATGGCCTGGCTGAGATGTCCCGGACAGAGCGAGCTCATGACTTTTCCCTTCCGTATTGCTCGCTACAGTCAAGACGGCGACCTCATCATGCTCCCACCTTGGAGTCTCCGAGAGGCATCCACTGACGCTCTTTTCTACTCAACCTGGAAACAGGCCTTTGCTTCCTCGGGGCGAATGACCACCATGCGCGGCGGTGCTCTTCAGTGCAGACAGTTCGATGCTCAATCGAGCTTCAACATCGTCAACCTCTGGACCGACAACAAAAACGCCTGCACGCGGGTTGAAACACAGCACCTGTGTAAGATTTTCAGAGTTCTCGACCCAAACCAGCCCCACTCGGTGGAGGCTGACATGCTCGAATACCTGAATGTGCAGAATCATTTTCTGCAACACCCTGAATTAACAACTCGCTACGATTTCATAGCGGCAAATTCAGACTTGCAACTCCCTGTCGCAATAGTCACACGCTACATCCAAAGCAATGCAAAATTATGGCAGGATCTGACTGCAAAAATTCAACATGCGCGATACCCAGAACCAATGCGCGAGAGATCTTCACGACTCACCTGGTATACAATTACGGAGACAATCAGCGGACTCGGACGAATGCTCGCCGAGTTCCACATCGCCATGTCCCATTGCCGTGACAACGCCCTCATTAATCCGGAAGCCAATACCAGTGCAGCGCGCGATCGGTGGGTCGAAATCACACAGCATAAACTCAACGAACGCATTTACCTGGTTCGCAATCTTGCTGCTACGCAACATGGATTCGAGAAAACACTCGATGACCTGCCTCAGTTTGCATATGCGCTCTTTGAGAAAGTCAGGCAATCAGAACACCTGGGATTGCTCATTCGTATTCACGGTCACGCACATTTAGGACAAGTTCTTATTGGTGAAGAAGGAATTTATCTCGTCAATTACGAAACCGACAGCCTCGACGATGAAGAATACCGATTACAAAAGCAAACCTGCCTCAAAGATCTTTCGGCAACTCTGTTGAGTCTCCAATTTGCTTGGCTCACAACTGATCGCAGTGAGGAATTTCCTGTATTTCGCGACATTCTAGGAGCGCAAAGCGACTTCGGTCAGCATGTTATTAAGAGCCTTGAAAACTTCGCGACACCCGTGCGTTATACTCCAACCCTGGATGAGCTTGAAAACACACTTGTCAAATCATATTTGCAATCGATTGCAGAAGACTCAACGGGTGTGGAATTGCTTCCCGAAAAACCCTCGGATCTCGAAAGTCTGTTTGACCTTTGCATACTCATGAGAGTGTTAAAAGAAACAATTCGCGACCTGCAGCATCAGAACCCTCGGCACAAAACCGACCTTAAAATTCTCTCTGATTTGGTCCATGGTAAAAATCAAAAACCAAACTTTGAACCCTTTTTTAAGTCACCCGCACGCTCGCCAGGTTCAAGCAAAACTGACCAAAACTATGGCGTTGATCCAGATTTCTCCTAAGACCAAGTTTCATAGACAATTTGAAAAACCACGAGATAAGCTATTTGACAGGGACTTAGGCTTTGACAATACTGCGGCCTCGAACCGCGGCCTAGTGATTGAACTTGGTCGAGACAACGAAAGGAATTTACGATGGAAATGACTTTTTCGATCATCAAACCCGATGGTGTGCGTCGCAACTTGGTTGGCAGTATTCTTGGCATGATGGAATCGGCCGGCTTGCGCATTGTCACAACAAAAATGATTCACATGTCGCGCCGCGAAGCTGAGCAGTTTTACGCTGTCCACAAAGAGCGCCCATTCTTTGGCGAACTCGTTGAATTCATGTGCTCTGGCCCAGTAGTTGTTTCCGCGCTGGAAGCCCCAAATGCTGTGGTCAAATACCGCGAATTGATGGGTGCAACCGATCCCAAGAAAGCTGACAAAGGCACAATCCGCGCGGTGCACGCCCTGAGCATCGGCGAAAACACAGTCCACGGTTCCGACTCCAAGGAAAACGCGGCAATTGAATTGGGCTTCTTCTTCTCTGGGACAGAGCTTGTCAATCGCGCGGGCTAACGTACACTGATGGGCTGCGGCACCTTCCGCAGTTAAGTTTTGAAGGGGAGGGGTGTCTTTGTGACCCCCCTCTTTTGTTTTCGAATTTCTTATAAGAGAGACGGCCATGGCTAATAAGGATATTTTGCTGACGCCAGAGATTGTGATTGATATTTCAACCGAGCTCAATCTGAGCAAATCCCCGGTTGAAAGCACTCTGAAGCTCATCCTTGACGACTGTACCGTCCCGTTCATCGCACGCTATCGAAAAGAAGCGACCGGTGGTCTTGACGAGGTTCAAATTCGCGATATCCGCGATCGATTTGAATATCTCATCGCTTTAAGTGAGCGCAAAGACACCATCCTCAAGTCAATCCAAGAGCAGGGTAAATTGACCCCCGCACTCGAAGCCCGAGTGAAGGGTTGTAAAGTAAAGGCAGAACTTGAAGATCTCTATCTGCCTTACAAACCCAAAAAACGAACACGCGGTCAGATAGCCAAGGAGCGCGGTCTTGAGCCGTTAGCACTGGAAATCTTGAAACAAGACCCAGCACTTGAAGATCTTCTTTCCCTTTGCGTTTCGTACGTAGGTCAACACGACGAAGTGACCACCCTCGAAATCGCTATCCAAGGTGCAAAAGATTACATCGCCGAGCATATCTCGGAACGCGCAGAAGTGCGCGGCGAACTTCGACAATGGATCTACGATAATGCGACGTTCGTTTCTGTTGTGCGAGATGAGCACAAAGAGAAAAAAACAAAATACACAAACTATTACGATTTCCGCGAGCCCGTGAGTTCAATCGCAGCACACCGGCTGATGGCTTTACGCCGTGGAGAAAAAGAAGAAATAATCAAAGTCACTGTTGAATATGATGCAGAAACAACGATGGCAATGATCTCAGATCGGGTCATTGAAAGTAAAGCAACAACGCCCGTCAAAACCCTTCTCGCAGAATGCGTCAAGGATGCTTTTTCGCGCCTACTCTCGCCAAGCATTGAAACAGAATTGCGCCTAGAAACAAAGAATCGTGCCGAAGAAGAAGCTATTTCAGTATTCGCAAAGAATTTGAGATCGCTACTACTTCTGCCTCCAATTCCCAAGAAAATTGTCTTAGGTGTCGACCCGGGTATCCGCACAGGTAGTAAACTTGTCGTGGTTGATGAAACTGGAAAACTCCTCGACCATTCAACCATCTTCCCCGACCTAGAATCCCCCGCGACATCGCCCAAGAATCGTAATGCCTCGGAAAAAGCTATCGATTTTATAACAAAATATAAAGTCGAGTATGTCAGTGTAGGCAATGGAACTGCTGGTCGGGAACTCGACGATTTCTTTCATCAACTCATTGAGTCCAACAAGTCATTGGGAATTAAAATTCTCGTGGTGAATGAGGCTGGAGCGAGTGTCTACTCAGCAAGTGATGTGGCTCGCGATGAATTTCCTGATCTGGATTTAACCTACCGCGGTGCAGTGAGTATTGCCCGCAGGCTTCAAGATCCTCTTGCCGAGCTTGTAAAAATTGAACCAAAAAGCATTGGTGTTGGTCAGTATCAACACGATGTGAATCAGAGCCGTCTCAAAAAGCAGCTCGATGAGGTTGTGGAAAGCTGCGTTAACTACGTTGGAGTTAACCTCAATACTGCGAGTCCAAGCTTGCTCTCTTACGTTGCGGGTATTGGTCCAACTCTCGCAAAAAATATTGTCCGGCATCGCGAGCAAAAAGGGATTTTCAAAGACAGAAATGCTCTTTTTGAGGTTATGGGATTCGGTCCAAAGGCATTCGAACAAGCGGCAGGATTCTTGCGAATTCCTGAGGCGGGCAACCCGCTCGACAACACTGCGGTTCACCCTGAAGCGTATCGAGTCGTTGAACGTATCGCTGGCGATCTCAATAAATCGGTGGCGGAACTCATCGGACAACGTGACGTGTTAAACACACTCGATCTCAAACGTTATGTCACCGATGAAATCGGCGTTCCAACACTGCAAGACATCGTCAAAGAAATGCTCAAACCCGGACGCGACCCGCGCGCAGATGGCGTTAAACACACGTATAACCGCGAAGTGAGAGACCTCAACAGTCTGCAAGAAGGAATGGTTTTGCAGGGCACTGTTACCAACGTTACAAACTTTGGAGCGTTTGTTGATATCGGTGTGCACCAAGACGGCCTCATTCACATCAGCGAACTTTCAACTCAATTCATCAAGGATGCGTCGCAGGCCATTGCGGTCGGCGATCAAGTCAAAGTCAAAGTGATTGGAGTCGACAAGGAGCGCAAACGAATCAGCCTCAGCCGCAAAGCGGTCGAAGAAGGCGTCGGAGCGACCCTCGGCTCACGTCCGGTGCAGCGCGCTGGAGCCTCGTCATCTCAAGGCCAACAAGGACCACGCAGCATACAGGGTTCAACCCCCGGCAATCGCCCCGCGGCTTCGTCGGGTTCGCCAACACCCGGACCACGCCGGCCGCAGGGACGTGAAGAACGTCCGGCTGTAGCTCAGGCCACGGGCCCGGCTTCATTGCAGGACCTCCTGAAAAAGTTTAACAACAAGCGCATTTAAGGCTGTGTTGAGGGAGAGATACTGTGGAAAGAAAAACTCACCTAGGTGTGATTGGTGGCTCAGGTCTGTATGATCTTCCAGGCCTGACAAACATTAAAGAACACTCTCTCTCAACCCCCTTTGGCCAGCCAAGTGATGTGATCATCTCGGGCGAGATCAACGGACGCCCGGTGGCATTTCTACCCCGTCATGGCAAAGGTCATCGCTTCACGCCGTCTGAAGTCAATTATCGGGCAAATATATATGCACTGAAATCACTTGGCGTGACTCATATCCTGAGTGTGAGCGCGGTTGGCAGTCTGCAGGAACAATATGCGCCGGGCACGGTTGTCATCCCCAAGCAGATACTCGACAAAACCGTTGGATTAAGGGAGCGCACATATTTTGGTCGTGGTGTTGTAGGACACGTCAGTTTGGCCGACCCATACTGTCCAACGCTTCAGGAAAAAGTATTTGCTGCTTGCCGTGAAGAGAGTGTTATCGTTCACCACGAGGGCACCTATGTTTGCGTTGAGGGGCCACGATTTTCCTCGCGCGCCGAGAGCCACGCTTTTCGGGCTGAGGGCTGCGGAATCATTGGCATGACAGCAATGCCAGAAGCCTCGCTCGCACGTGAAGCCGAAATCCCCTATTGCACTTTGGCCTTTGTCACCGACTACGACTGTTGGCGAGAAAATGAGGAGGCGGTTTCAGTTGAAGCTGTTCTCGCTGTCCTCAAGAAAAACGTTGATGCCTCAAAGCGCATCGTGCGCAAAGTGCTCGAATCACTCCCGGAACATTCCGACAACCCTCTCTTTAATGCTGCGCAATTCGCACTGATGACCTCACCCGAGATCATTCCAATTGAAACCAAACGAGCATTATGGCCTCTGTACGGAAAATATTGGGGTGCATCCACGGTGCAACACTGATGCGGCGTGGACGTTTTCAAATTCAGATTTATGCGGATCTTGTTTTACATGTAGTCCCGGGCTTCAAAGACAATTACTTCTATTTACTAGAAAACACTGAATCTCATGAGGCCGCTGTTATTGACCCCGGCGAAGCCACTGCAATTTCAGAAATTTTAATCTCAAAAGATCTCGAATTAAGTCACGTGATCCTGACCCACCATCACACCGATCATGTCGGTGGCGTGGAACAACTCCATCAGAAATGGCCAAAAGCTGTTTTCGTGTGCTCGCCCTGGTTCAAGGCCAAACCCTCTTGGAGCGAACTCTTTTTGACCCGAATGGCGCCCGCACAGCAGTTTTGTCTTTGGAAACACTCAATTCAGGTGCTGGATGTTCGGGGTCACACGCTCGACCACATTGCTCTCACCCTGAGCGAAAAAAAATCGAACCAGCCAAGTGACGTTTTTGTTGGCGATTCACTCTTCGGAGCGGGATGTGGTGGATTATTTGAGGGAACTCATTTCCAAATGCTTGAGGCTCTCAAGACACTCCGCAAGCTGCCTGAAAATATCAGAATCTGGTGTGCGCACGAGTACACCATAAAAAATCTTCGCGTTGCAATCATGTTGCAGGAAAACAACTCAGCTCAAAAAGAACGCCTCCAACGCCTGGAGCACTTCATTGAGAAGGAACAAGTCGAACCTCACGACTGGGTGACAATACCCCTGAATATGAAAGAGGAGCGAGCAACCAATCCGTTTCTTCGGTGGGATGAACCATCACTGCAAAAAGCGATTGACACTCACGATGATCTTACCACATTCACCCATGTCAGAACCTTTCGAGATAAGTTCTGAAAGGGCACTCAAATCCAAGGAAATTCGCCAGATGGCAAACCTTTTTGATTCCGTTAAAGTTTTCAAGTGGCCACACAAAGAACCGCCTAACGAAACGAATGTAGCACTTGAAATGGAACGCCACGGCTACAAGGTTTACGATCTTCAGACAATTCCTCCGTGGTTTGAACGGTCACGGCATACGCACGATTTCGACGAAATTCGTGGCGCGGTGTCAGGGGTCACTACATTTCACTTTGATGAAGGGCCCGTGACACTTGAGGCTGGCGATATCCTTTTAATACCAGGCGGAATCCCCCACGCTGTTCAAACGCACAACGACAAACCCTTTACCGCATACAAAGGGTCGCTCTCGGGCGTTCGATCTGTGACTGAATTGGGAGACGGCCGGGGAAGTCTTGAAGATCTTCACAAAGAGAAATGAGTTTGACGATGAATTATTATTTTTTCGATCTTGATGGAACTCTCGAAGACAGTCGGCAAGACATGGTTCTAGCGGCGCAAAATGTGCGGGCGAAACTTGGGCTACCTGAAAGGAACTTCGATGCACTCGTGCCTCACGTCAACAAAGGCATGCGCGAGCTCTATCTGAACTGCTTCGATGATTATCTCGCGACTTTTAAGGGAGCAATGAGTTCAGAAAAGCTTTCTCAGATCGAGGCTTTTTACAATCAGGAATATGGCGGTCATATTGCGGTGCACACTGTGCTTTATTCCGGAATTCGAGAAATTCTTCAGCACGCAAAAAACACTGGGCGCACAGCTGTCATCACAAACAAACCAGAGTCCCTTTCCAAAAAACTTCTCGATTCGTTAGGAGTCTCCCAGTTCATTGACCTCGTTGTTGGGGGCGATACCTGTGCAGAAGCAAAACCGAGCGCCTTGCCGCTCCGACACGCACTCAAAACTCTTGGCGGATCAGTCGAGTCTGATCGAGTCTTCATGATTGGAGATAGTCAAGGAGACTCTAAAGCCGGTGCGGATTGTGGCGCTCGTACGGTCTGGTGTGCATGGGGATATCAAAGCCAATCTCCCACTCAGCCCGCCCCCCACCATATCGCAGCAACTCCCCAAGATCTCTTCGAAATTTTTAATAACGCACAGGCTTGAGTTTCTTCTTGATTGGTCGGACGAAATGGGGCATCCCTCCGCCCCACGGCCGTTCAACTGCAAGCGAGTTTCCAGGGAGTGTTATTCGTGACCCAACTCAACCATGTCCAACGTGAAGATGCCTGGATTTACGATCTGCGGCTTCTAAACGGGCGCATACGAGGACTCAAGGGAGTCCCGTTGGTCAGAACGCGCGTTGTCTCCTCAGCGGATTGCCGAGGTTGGTCATACCGGTGCCCAGCAGGGGATCGGGTCACTGAAGAACTGAGAAGCTGCTTGCGCGAGTTTTATAAAGTTCTCGACAAAGATCCCGCCGCACCGACGCTCATTCATGCAAGTGCAAGACTGTGGCTGCGTCTTATGACAATTCGTCCTTTTATGGATGGCAACCGCCGCACTGTGCGCGCATTCCTTGCGCGCTGCTTCACTCAGCAAGGCTTATCGATAAAGAATTTCAGTCCCTTGCGAAAATTCCCAACCACAGGCCGGCTCAATGAAGATTTAGCCCAGTGTCAGCTCGCCCTCGGCCGTTGCTTAACCGTTCACCAATCCAATTCCCTCAACAACTGAAAAAAATTGCTGAACATGGAAGAGACGACAGTGGTTGGACCTTGATTCTGACGTCATGGTGGAAGGGTGCTGCTTTTATTCGCCCGTTCTGCAGCACGAAGCGCACTTTCGACGTCGAAAAATCAAGAAAGGAGTTCGCAATGAAAGACTTATTCTTCAAGGTTTTGACTGGTGCGATGCTCTGCTCCGCCGCAGCCGCGCTTGTGACAGAAGCACAAGCGCAACCGATGTATTGGCAACCCTGGTCATCCCCGGGTTTTATTAACCCTCCAGGAAGTCTTGTCGTTGGTGGGTGGTGGAACTCGCCTGACTTCGGACGCACTGACCTGCGCATTTGTCGCCTCTCAGATAACCTTGGCCGCTGGTCATACGGCGGATTCTATTCGGGAAGCTGCAACTACTACTCGCGCCCCCTTGGCCGCGGTCACGTTGTGAGCATTGGTTTTGACCTTTTGGGAGGCGACTCACATCCTCGCTGGATTTCTTCAAACCACCGCAATCATCGCAATTGGAATCTTCTCGAAGGGCCAACGAACGGAGAGACTTATGGTAATCCTGGCCTGATTCCTTCTCAGCAAGTCACAGCTCAGCAGGGTGAAATTGAATCTTTGTGTCGAATTGTCCAGGGCGATGGAGCTTACATTGGCACGATTATCGACGGCTCGTGCTTTGCCGCCTGGCAAGGATTGGA
>CAIZJW010000091.1 GCA_903933385.1 uncultured Silvanigrella sp.
GGCTTCTGGCAAACCCTGTCTGCTTTGCGCTGAGCTCGATGCTTGCGGTGGCGACTCTTCCACTGGCGAGGCTGCTTGGAGCTGAAAAACAAACTCAACTTTGCCCTCTGGAAAAGCGGCGCTCTTTTCACTGCTGCAAACCACTGTGCCACCATGTTGAGAGATGATCTTCTTCACAATCGCTAGACCAAGGCCCGTGCCACCCAATTTCCCTGCCGTGAAAAACAAATCGAAAATGCGCTCGCGCGACTCGGGAGCAATGAAGCTTCCTGCGTTGCCCAAGAGAATTTCGACCATTCGATTGCCAGTGTTCGAGTCGGGTTCAACGGCATGAGCGGCAATCCAGAGCCGCACTTCTTTCGATTCCACAGCTTCAATTGCGTTCGACAGAATGTTGAGAAACACCCTCGGAAGCCGAGTGAGATCGCCTTGGATCCAGAGATGAGGTGAGAGATTCGACTGAATGCTCAAAGACCTTTGAGGGTAGAGCCGAGAGACTTCATCAGTAACTTCTTCGATAATCTGCCCCAAGCGCACTGGCTTGAGTACGAGACTGAAATCTCCGCCGACATTCATCACGTCCATGATAAGGCCGTCGACACTGCCCATTGAACGCTCGACCTCTGGAAGCGCCTCCTGAAGAGCTTGTAACACCTGCTCCGTTGTAGCTGCAGACTTGATGCGCTCGATGGTCATTTTAAAAAGTGCAAATGGCTTGCGCACATCATGTGCGAGCATTTGTGTCGTGCGGGCGATGGCATTTGCCTTGGCATTTTCGGTGTTCAGTGCCTCGATTTTCTGCTGGATTCGCAAAAACTGTGCAAAAAGAGGCGCTGAGATAAGGAGAAAAATAAACCAAATGAGAACACCGTTTCGAAGACTTTGGTCGAGCGTATAAGTTGCTTTGACTACCCCGATTTCACTCTCTGTTCGCAAAATCTTTAGAGGATAGGAAAGCTTGAAATTGACCATTGAGACTTCATCATTTGAACTCTGCGAATCAACAACAATGCCATCAAAACGCTTTACCTCAAGACCAAGGACCGGGTATCTCAGCGTGTTTCTAATGATCTCGCGAACGGCCCGGTTGTCGCCCTGAACAAGCGAGCGTCGAAACTCGGGAACGAGATGTTCAATTTGTTTTTCAATTGCCTGCTTCTCTATCACTGAAATTCCGAGAGTGATTACGAGCAGTGCCGCAAGAAGAAATAAAAAATATATAACTCTCGACCGCCGCCTGAGATTCATTTCAATGCCCTCGTAGACTCACGCGAAGGGATGTATTGCATTATTGATCTCATGCGGTGAAATAGGTCTCCTAAGAAAGTCACTGAGTCTTTTGAGCCTGCTCTCGTTTGGGATGAATTCACCGAAAAACAGGTTAATCAAGTAATCTGAGCTCGCCCTTGCCATGAATATTGGCGGACTCATGCAAATGGAGCCTTCAAAGAGTTCAGGTTTGAAAGAGGAAATTGAAACCTTCTCAAAATCGATTTCGGAGCCTAATGATTCGAATTGGGCCAAATGATGCTCAAAGAATACCTCTCTGAACTGGATCGCGTAATCGATATTCAAACCCACTCGAAGATGATCCTCTGGACCTGAAAAAGTAGGATTGTCATTTGAGTCTTTCTCGGGTGTCAAAAGCTGCGGATTCAAAAGATATGCAATAGCAGACCTTGCAGCCTCGATGACCGCCGACTCCAATGCCTCCGCAACTGTAAGCTTCACGCTGGTACCAAGCGTCATTCCAAATGGAATTTCTGCAGAAAAACCAAATATCGCACATACGACCGAACTAAATTGTGAATCAGTGCGCATTTGGCCTATGCGAATTTCTGCTCCATGCGATCTGAGCAGTGTCAGAATGCCCTGCAAAAGTGGTGAGTCTGGAAAACCTGAGATTTCCATTTCCTTAAACGGAGTCTTCGTTAAATAATGACAGAAGAATGAATCCCGCTCCAAAAGCTCACACAGTGCGCTGATTTCAGCGGCTTTTATGTCCGTGTGTACTGCGACTCCGTTCGATGAATCAGCTTCTTTAAGCTGGTCGAGAAAAAATCTCTCGAGCATCTCAGCTGTCGATTTGATGATCGCTAGGTCTTTATTTTCCTCTGTGCCGCGGCCGGCGTAATGCTTTCCGTTTTTTACAAAGCTGCATTGGATGTCGAAGGCATGAGTGGGTAGTTTTTTTATCCAATCGAAACTTGAGTACTCAAAGCCAATTTTGGACTTGAACTCGTTTATCCAGTCTGCGAACACCCTCATTTTAGCTTGATTTTCCAGTATGGATCATTCGCAAAGAGCTGTGAGAAATCGGTTTCCCAGCGGGCGTTTATTACCGAAGCAAACGGTCTTATCGAGAAGGGAATAATTCTCGGGTTAGCCCAAACAGTGTTAAATTGGATACTCTGAAGCATTGCCATGCGGTCACTTTTCTCGGGCGTGTCGAAGTAGGTCTTGAGCCACTCACTGGGCGTTTGATTCCCGGGAGGAACAAGAATGCCGTTCTTTACTGCATAACTTATAGAATTTATGCTCTCGACTGCAGAAACGTCAACTCCAAGTATCGTAAGTTCTGGAACGTCTTTGTCTGTTCGATCTCCAAATACTGCAACGTCTGGGTAGCCAACAAGGTTAAAATTATTGAGCTCAGCATCGAGGATTTTCTTATAGTAATTCAACAGAAAATTAGGAACAGCAATTCTTATCCCCAATGCATCACATGGCTTATTGTGCTTTTCAATCTCAGACTCGATATTTTCCATTTGTTCAAGGGAGAGATTGCCCTCTGATGATGGTGGGAGAATCTGAATTGTAGCAATGCGGCCGCTTGGATCGTTTGCGAGGTGTTTTTTCACAGCACGTCTCATGCATGCAAAAATGTGTCTCCTGGCTTCAATTGGCAGAGCCAACCCTGGCAATGTGTACTCGGCGTAGGCAAAGGCAATTGGATTCGTTACGTGCACACGGAAAGGCTTGGCCGTTCTTTTTTGAATGTAATCGACGTTATTTAAACGAAACTCAGAGGCAGTTGGTATAAAATCTACCCGACCTGCAATGAATTGATTCTCTGCAGAATTTTTTGAATTAATATCGTAATCGAATGGCACGAAGTCAATTATTTGTGGCGTATTTTTTCTATAATGCCAGTGGTTTTTGTTCGCATTAAGGTATTGCTTGCCGTCAACTTTATTTAATTTATAAGGGCCAGAAGTGTCTGAAAATGAAATGATCTTAAGGCTATTCTGGTCAATCAATCTACTGTTCAAAATCCCGTAATCGATCGATGTTAGCAGAGGCAGCAGAAAGGGAGTTTTCTTTTTTGCTCGGAGAATTAGCCGATTTCCATCCGCTATCATTCCTTCACAGTCATCAGAAAGACTCTTTGGCCTACTCTTTATGCAGAGCAGGTTGGCAAGCTCTCCATGAGAATTTGAATTCAGAATCATAAGGCGCTTAAATGTTGTTATAGCATCGTCGGGAGTCACCGGTGTGCCAGACGAAAATGTAGTTTTTCTGAACTCAAAAATGAGGTCATTATTGTCCCAGTAAAATCTCTCCGCGATTGCCCCGACTATCTCTCCCTGATTGTTGTATTCAACCAGCGGGCTCAATAGTAATTCCAGTACTGAATAATCTGCAGATTCTATGATGGATTTAGTATCCAGATCATCGATTGACGTTGAGATATTAAGGGCGACTTTCAGGGTTGAATCATCTTGTTTCTGCAATGAAGTACTCCAATACAGGACTGGTACTGTAACGAGAACTAACAGTATCGCACGGAATATATCTTGTTTCTTCATTGGTCGGTAATTACGCACCTGGCACGGCAACGTTCGGCGTTGACGCTGTCTTTAATCTCGTCAATCTTAAATTCAAATTTTTGCTCTTCGGCGTTTGAAGGCAGGTTTTGCTCTGGTTCCGCTTTTGTGGATTTTGATTGAGTTCCTTGCACTTCTGCTCCACAAGCTGCCGCAATTGACAGGAGAAGAGTTGAGGCGGTTGTTGTTTTAAGTATCTTCAGCGTCTTCTTCATTATTCGTTATGACCTCTCAGCAAGGGTTACAGACTCAACGGAAGGCACCCAGACTTATAAGTCTATGAGTTCTCTGATTCAAGATGATTTATTTTTTTCGATATCTGATTTTGTTCGGATTTTTTTTAAAATTTCTCTTGATTTTTTATTCGAGTATTTCCTTCCGGTTCTGGATCAGAGATAGCCAGACGCCGATTGGCACCGCCGGGCTATCGACATTCTCACAGAAATAGCCTTTTTACCCACTACCAACCAAAATCTCCAGCTCCTCAACACTGATCCCCCGCAGCTCAGCAATCTCTTCCTTGCTCATACCTTTGGCCAACAGGCGGAGGGCGATGTCTTTTCGTTCAGCCTCCCGTCCTCGAGTAATTCCTTCTTCGCGTCCCTCTTCTCGTCCTTCCTCGCGCCCCTCTTTCTTCCCGCGCTGATATGCGCCAGCCATTTCAATTTACCGGCCCATGCGGCCTTCGTCGATAGCGCGTTGTCGCATAGCGAGTTCGTGATCTGCCGAAAATTTCTCGACTTTCATTTTTAGCTCCGAGAACATGGGTCCGCACCAGGAATTTTGTCCCACTCCTCCGCAGAGGACGGGAGCATCAATCCCAACCATGGAGTTAATATCGGATCTTCGCTGCCCCCCGAAGATCGGAGTTTGCCGAGTTCTATGAAGTGCAGCGATGGCGGGTCGTTGTTGTGAAGCACTCTTGTCTTCTCAACCGGCCAGGTGCGGCACATCTGAAACTCGTTGTGACCATCCTCAAAGTACTTAAAATAGGCATCTTCTAAGAGAAATATGACAGCACATTTGGGAAGCTGCGCATATGCGTCGCCCTCCGGCAGGAGTTCCGTGTTTTGCACCCACCGCTGTTCCGGTGAGCTGACGCTCTTCGCTGCCTGCAACTGGCATCGACACTATTCTCACGAACACCCCCTCTCACTTTGAATTCGTGAACTGAAGTGTCGCCTTCTCGAATTCCTAAGTAGCGCTCAATCAGCTTCGCCGGTGCCAGAAAATTCTCGATCATACGCGTCAGATAATCCCTATCGCGCCCATTAATTTCGCTTTTCGATTGTCCCGCTTATTCGGGCAGGTACCTATTAAATTCTATTCCCTCGCCTTTTCCGCTCATTAAGGAAAGGGATACCGCACGCGGAAATGAACAGCCCCCCTCATGAGCCAAAAGACCCGCACATATGGAATCTCCAAATATGCCAACAGCAGTGGCCACACTTCATTCCAAACCCATGCCCGTCTTCTCAAACGTGCATACATAGTGACTGCATAGCTGAAGAGGAATCCCAACAGCGCAAGCGACAATCCAATCCATTTCATCTCCATTCCCAGTGGCCATGGGAGCAGAAAAGGATCGGCCATGCTGACAACTGCAAGCAAAACTGTGGCGTAATAGCCGTAGAAATAAACTGGGCAAGCGGGCATGGTGTGCCAAGGGATTCCGTATTTACGGCAATTGCGAATCACATCCCTATGCTTTGCGAAGAGCAACGGAATGCGAAAGGCGAGTCCGGTCATTTGCCACCAGTGTTAGCGAAACGGCTTTCGAATGCGAGGATGATAAACAACAACATCTTGCGCATTTTTAATATGATGCCCGCGTTCAAGAAGGCTAAATGCCAAATCCGAATCTTCAAGAAAGTATGGAAATCTCGAATCGAAACCTCCAACCTCGTTGA
>CAIZJW010000092.1 GCA_903933385.1 uncultured Silvanigrella sp.
AGCTTCGGCTGCAAATGAAAGCCATCATCTGGAATGGCTCTTCGGAGCTGAAAGCTTGAATGGACCTCTGTGAGGCTCGGAAAAACCACGTCATCGAAAATGTAAATTCCGGCAAGGCTCGGCAGGTTTTCATAGGATTCGCCCCTGCTCAGAATACTGCCTATCATCTGAGCTGTGTAATAGAGCGAGCGTTTCACAAAGTGGGCTTCGCTGCGTGATTGCACTTCGATGTCGATGAGCGTGCCATCGTGAAGCCTCACGAGAAGATCAAGCCTCGACTCCTTGCTTGTTAGATGAGGTCCTTGGATTTCGGTTGGCAAAAGGGTGATCGAATCGATTGGGCTTTTGGGTTGGAGCACGGCCGTGAGCAGGCTTTTGAGGGCATCAAGATTATTTTGCATCAGCCGCTTAAATACGAGATCGTTGGTGGGGCGTGGCAGACGTGTGCCGGGGATGCAGGCAGATGGAATGATTTCTGGAAAGCTTTTGCTCATTGAGTCTCCTTCGAAAATGCGGGAGACAACGCTGCGTGCAAGTAAGGTGTGGATCAATTGCAGTGCAAGTTGGACGAAAATTTTCAGGCAGTGTGAACGAATTTATTTATGGCCAATTTGAGATTTTCAGAATTGTTAGCTGCCGTATTTCCACCAATGAGATCCACCCAATTTCCTCGATAGAGATCCATTGAATTTCCATGATGGAGATCCACCTGATTTCCATCATTGAGATCCACCCCAAAAGAGTCCTGAGCGCTCCGGATTAAAAGCGATAAGCCCCCTCTCAAAGGAGGGTGGTATGGCTGGTAAGAGGACGCATGTGGCTAAAATCACTGAAATAGAAAGGTTGATGAAACTGGGGCTGATAAGCCGAGCCATTGCACGTGCTCTCGGCGTGAGCCGCAACACGGTCAAAGCCGTGCGGGAAATGGAGTTCGGCCAACCCACGGAAAGTCTTGAAATATCAGCAGACCCCTCGGATGCGAAATGGACGGAACTGGTTCAATGGAATGAGATCCAGCGTTCAGTTCTGTCAGGGGTCAGCCTGCAGGTTCTTTGGACTGAGCAGGTTGAGGACGGGGGTGCCCGTCCAGTATCCAGCCTTCTGGAAACAATACGAGAAACGCTTTCCCGAGAGCAGAACCTCGATGCATCGGGTCTTTGAACCCGGCTCACGAGTGGAAATCGACTACTGTGACGGCATCGACATCTTCGAGCCGACCACCGGCGAGATTCTCAAGACCGAGCTGTTCGTCGGAGTCCTGTGCCATTCCCGATATACTTTCGCCGAGTTCTCCTTGACTCA
The DNA here is from genome assembly GCA_903933385.1 of uncultured Silvanigrella sp. Taxonomy (GTDB): domain Bacteria; phylum Bdellovibrionota_B; class Oligoflexia; order Silvanigrellales; family Silvanigrellaceae; genus RFOM01. The sequence continues at coordinate 1,303 of CAIZJW010000092.1, forward strand.
AAAGTCCGAAGACTTCCTGCGCAGTCATGTTCGGATGTTCGAATACTTCGGCGGTGTGCCACAGGTGGCTTCGCCCGACAATCTTAAATCAGCCGTGACAAAGGCTCACCGCTACGACCCTGTCCTGAATCCTGCATACACAAAGCTAGCAGAATACTATGATGTTGGAATCCTTCCGGCACAGGTTCGCTCGCCCAAACACAAAGCCATCGTTGAACGCACGATTCAAATCTTTCAACGCTGGTTCTATGCAAAGGTTCGCCACCGTACGTTCACCAGCTTGGTTGAACTCAATGCCTGCTTGCAGAGGCCACTAGTCAAGGTTGGGGTCACAGCGACTTTCTTGCTGCGATAATTACGGATGAAAAAACCTTCCGCGACAGCGGACACATCAAGAGGCGGATCAAAACGGCACGCTTCCGGACAGATGCCTGCTTCGAGAAAATCGACACAACTTCAAAACGAAACCTCAGCGCTGCACAGGTGCGCGACCTGATGGAGTTAAACTTCCTCAAGGAACCGAGCAATGTTCTGATTCAAGGCCCAACAGGTGTCGGAAAAACCTATCTCGCCACAGCGCTTGGAAACCAAGCCTGCCGCCGCGGTTACAATACAATCTTCGTTGGTATCCACGAACTCATTGAAAAGCTGGAGGTTGCACGAACTGAAGGAAGCTATCTGCGCTTGCGAGACAGGCTCATAAAAACCGAATGCCTGATCCTCGATGACCTTGGAATCAAGAAACTTCCAGCATCTGTCGTGCAAGATCTCTATGACATTCTTGAAGAGCGATTCTCTACGCGGAGCACAATCATCACAAGCCAGATTCCTCTCGAAAACTGGAAGGAGGTCATTGAAGATCCCGTTACCTTGGAAGCCATTCTCGACCGGCTCATTCACGGTGCTATCAGACTCAAACTTGAAGGAGAATCCATGCGGAAGAAACGAGTTCAGACCAAGGGGGTTGACACCCATTGAGATCCAGTGGAAATCGAAAACGTATACGTCGGACGCGATGACCTGACGGGGTGGATCTCAATCAGGAAATTAAGTGGATCTCGATAAGGAAATTCGGCATCTAATGCTGAGAACACTTCAAAGAACTGTAAAAAAATCACTTCAAAAGAGCGTGGTAAATCACAGCAGCCAAAGAGTTTGATCGCCTTCGTTGAATAGCGAATACTAGGTTTAGGGTGAAGAGAAAAATTTTCTGCCAAACGTTCAGCGGCGAGTTGTTCCGGTTCGGGGCAAAGCGACACGCATTAGCGCCAATGTTCTAGTTGCCGCCACGGTTCGCCTCCCCTTCTACACCGTAAAACTCGTCATTCACACTACCCCGTGCGACAATACTCTTTGAGATGTCATTGACTCACAGTACTTTTTCAGTACCTTTATTTCTTAAGAGCTTGAACCTATCAGAGGGATTCTTATATGTCGCAACCCAACGTGAACGATATGACCTATTTGCTGCGCTCTGAAAAACTGGCTGAATTGTTGCGCACGAATGTAGCGAAAAATATTGTGAGACTCATTTCGGTTTGTTATTTCTCATACATCTTCTACAAGATAAAATATCTTTATCCGCAGATACAATTGAATTTTTCATTCGCAATAAGATGTGTAATTCTTTCGGGCATAGCGAGTGGCGGACTTTTTCTCTCCACTTTTCGCTTTTTTCAGAGTCACCGTTTGATTGGATTTTCCTTACTTCTCCCAATTTTTCCGAGCATCTTAATTGTGACTCCGGGAATCGGTTTGATTTCTTTAGTTTTTGCTATTGTTTTGGCATATTCATATTATGTTTTTTTTGCGAAACGCAAGGTAAAGGCTGATGATAACTGATATTTTTGACCTCAAAAGCAATGCGGAGAAAGAAGTTTATCAACTTATAGATAAAAAGTATCGAAAATTACCTAGGACAAAAGATGGCTCCATAAACTTCGCTGCGTCTGGTTTTCAAGATAACGATGTCGATGCGCTGCGGCACGCGTATGTCAGCGGCATTTATGCGCAGGAATTTGGATCAATCACAGCGGAGCTTTTGGGTACTATTTACGAATTTTTTCCCGGTCATGGCACATCCTCTCCAAACAACGAGCGTTCTATGAATATGGATTTGTGGAACAATGCCGTAGGTAGGAAATACGGGAAGAAGCTAAAAGGTCGAGAAGAGCTCTTTGATGTATTGATCAATGCACTTAAAAATAGAGAGCTCATAACAAACCCTGAAGACACTCGTGAATACAGCGGGCTGCCGCTTAGAAGCGCAACACAAACGACTCGAGGAACTGTGGTTGTTATAGGGAAAGATAAAAAAAGAAGAAATATTCTGTTTTACGATCTGCATGAAAAAACCATAATGTCACGCTTAGATTTCGTATCCCTTATTCGAGCGGGTAAGTATTCTCGATATTGTGTGCGATTTTCTAATGGTCACTCGATTCCTGTTGCTCGACGAGATTCCAGCATTCTAAATAATTTAAGTTTGATCTGATCGGGTTTTCCCGGACAGTGTTAAGCAACATCCCTCTCGCACATCACCGGGCTCTGATAGCCAAGCGATGAATGCATTCGTGTTCGATTGTAGAACACTTCGATATGATCAAAGATTGCGGCAGTGGCCTCCTTTCTTGTTTTAAATCGTTCTCCGTGAATGAGTTCTTTCTTCAGCGTTGAGAAGAAAGTTTCAGTAATAGCATTGTCATGCGCTGAGCCTGTTTTACCAATGCTTTGTTTGATGCCTTTGCTGGCACAGAAAGCTCGATATGCACGGCTACAGAACTGGGAACCTCTATCCGAATGCGTAATCAATCCTTCCTCAGGTTTTCTGCCTCCAACTCCAGCTTCAAGAGCTGATACTGCCAGTTCGGCATTGATTCGATTGCTTGTTGCCCATCCAACCACTCGTCTCGAGAATAAATCAAGAAAGATGCACAAGTAGAGCCAACCCTCAT
>CAIZJW010000093.1 GCA_903933385.1 uncultured Silvanigrella sp.
CTCTTGGCAGCACACGCGCAGGAGGCGCATCAATCTCAATAGATTCGTGCTCATTCCTGAGCGAAAATGCGACGCTTGGAGGAGAGATTTACGGACTAAAACTCATTGGCATGAGGGTGTTGATCTGGGAACAACCCTCAAACATGTCTGGATTCAATGGTGGGGCAAAATTATACATGGGGCTCGGCTCGCCAGTGGCAGTTGAGGCAGGTGCCGAATTCGGTTGGAACTATCGATTCAAAAACAAAGTAGATATTGGAGCTGGCGTTGATCTGGTGGTTGCCGAATCGATTGGCGGAACTCTAAAATTCACTGCCGGACTCTTATTTTGAAATGCATTTCAAATTGCAATCCACTTGAGCAGCATCTCTGCCACTCAAGTGGGTTTCCATTTGAGTGGCAGAGATGCTGCTCAAATGTTTCACTCGTTATGCCTTTGATTGCAGATGCGACTCAATCATCCAAAGCTTTTTCTCAATTGAGGCGAGTCCCCTCAAGCAAGCGTCGGTTGTAACGGGGTCATTGTTTCTTTCGATTGTTGAAAGAGAATCTCTGACCATACCTGCAAAATAGGAAATTCTATCTACAATCAACTTGATAAACTCATCTTGGTTCTTCATACCCAGCGGAGCATCTGCAAGCTGTGGCACCGAAGCCAACTTTTGCACTGTCGACAGTGGTTCGCCGCCTACAATTGCCATACGCTCGGCAAGATTGTCGACAAATTCTAGAACCTCGTTTGCCGTTGCGTCGAAGAGTGCATGCAACGAACCGAATGCATGGCCACGCACATTCCAATGAGCGTTTTTGAGCTGCAAATAAAGCTCAATTGATCCTGTCTGAATGGGTTGCAAGGCCCTTACGACTTCAGATCGGTTCGATTCAGGTAGGGGGTGGCGAGTTCGCTGCAGCACTATTGTCGGCTTTTTTTTGGCAATTGCTGGCATTCTTAATACTCCCTGTCTCCAACGAGACCCTTTTGTTGCAAAAAACCTCGGCCACAACCGAGGCACTCTTCCAACTCGAACAATAAACACTCCCTGGCGTCCGAACAGAGTCCATTTTATTGAAATTTCGAAAGTATTTTTCCAGCCTGGAAATGCTTTCGCCGCAGGAGGATTTGTGTCAAAAGTTCTAAATCGGGCACGCAATAAACATGTGCCCTCGGGAGAACAAGGTGAAACGGCGTAAACATGACATTTTGATTGTTGATCCGGCTGCCCACGAGCCTGAAACCGCAGCTTACAACAGAATACTGATGCTATTCGGCGAGCTTGCTGAGCACCAAGAATTCTCTTTGCGCTCGGTTGTCATAAAGTGCCCCGCGCTTTCTAATGATGACCCTCTCGAAACTGCATTTCATGAACACAGATATGCCGGAGTCTTTGGACTCGGAAGCACTGCCAACGTAACCGATAATCCGCCCTGGTTACCAACCATGCGCCAACTGCTTATAGAAAATATTTTTGACAAACACATTCCATTCCTCGGCATCTGTTTTTCACATCAAATGCTTGGTGATCTTCATGAGGCAAAAGTCGACTTCATCGACAACCGGCATTTGCTTTCTACTCGGCGCTATCAAGTGCCACGAGGCAAGCAGGTGACCTCGCCAAAAATGGCACTTTTAGCAGCCACTTTAGGCGACAATGATTATTTCTCAGGAAACCGCAAAGACGGTTCTTTCAGAGAGGCTGTGGCACTCACCAGAAACTGGCGAGAAAACGATTGGCAGAGAGTTTTTTCCGTTGAAAGCAGACATCTGCCTTTGTTGCCAAATTACGAGCGTGTCAGGAAATCAATTCAATCATTGTGGCCCAAAGAGTTCTGGAGTCATACCTGGCATGAACAGGAGGTCAAAAAACCTCACCACCCCTGGGATCTGCACGTTGCAATGACAAGCCCTGAGTGTGAAGTAGATGCACTGGTGCATCCAAACAAGCCCATTTACTCGGTTCAAAGTCACCCTGAAACCCCTCATCCAACTCGAGATGGCGATCGTCTCTTAAAGAATTTTATTTACATGTGTCACCTCTTCAATACAGAGCACTGACAGCCCGTTCTCAGTTGTTTCCGTCCTGCTAAGAAATCAAAATTGCACATCTTGCTGGTCAGCCTTAACTCATCTTTCTTCGGGAGGGTGAAATGGACACAGGATGTACCAACTTCGTTGATGTGGTTATCTCAGGACGACGTGAAGCAATGCATCTCGCACCGGTGATTCATGCACTTCGCAAGGAGTACAGCACTTTGGTGCGCGTTATCACCATTGCAACCCGTGATCATGATCTCAATATTGTCCTAAATAGCCTCGACATCGTTCCCGATGTTCAATGGCGCATTCGTGGAACTGATAACGAATCTGGAATTTATTTTGGCGAGATACTCCTTTTGCTCGGTGAGCTTTGGAATTCACAGAGGCCAAATTGGCTTCTCAGTTTTGGGCACTCATCGTTCACGTTCTCTTGCGCATTTTCTGCTTTCCAAAACTCAGTTGCGATTGCACATCTCTGCGACGCGAACACACTCTTGAGTCGATGCAGAAACAGCGATCATGATTCCCAAATTCGCAAATCCATCAATGCAATTGCCGACCTTCACTTCACGGCATGCGGCAGGGTTAAGAACACCCTCATTAACGAGGGCATCGACGAAAATAGGATTTATGCCGTTGGAAGTCCGATTGCTGACTCTGGGCGCCTCATCTCACAGAGTTTGTTGTTCAACAAAGACACAGATGAACTTTTTCCAAGCGCAATTCAGCCCTGTTGGCACCTCATTAAGAACAGCAAGATTGTTCTTTTTGAGTTGAACAACCTAAGATCTCAGCAAGAGATGTCAGAAGAATTTTTAAGGTCAATCGAAAGTGCGCTCGGCGACCACAAAATCGTTTTCCTCGACCCATCCGAGGGCGCTAATTTGAGACTTTCTAGCAGGGTTATTCGTCTTGCAAGGGTGAATCATCTCCAACGATGCCTTCTTTTGTCGAGAGCAAGTTGCGCTGTCAGCGACTCGATAGAAACTCTCGATGAAAGTTCTGCTTTCGGAACGCGTGGCATTCTGCTTCAGTCAAACACAGATCGTTTTGATTTGGTGAGTGCAGGCTGGGTGACCTTGGCTTCAAATTTTCTTGAGGGAGTCAGCAAACAAATTGCATCGATTGCCCGAGAAAGCGCGACTAAGAACAGAACAACAAAGCCCTTCGAAGCGTTAGGAAGCACTTCAACCGGAGCTTCCGCGCGCATTGCACAAGCACTCACCATCCAAAGAGATGAAAGCGTCCAAAAATTGAGAACATCACTTCCACTCCAACGAGCACAATGATGATGATTTCTAATCGCTGGGCAAGTGCACTGTTGCGGGCTTCAAGAACGATCCGCAAAGATTCCTTGATAGTTTCAATTTTGTACTCAATTGATTTAAACCGTTCTTCAAGATCGAATGCGTTTCGCAAATCGAGATAAATAGATTCCATCTCAGCGTCATTCCAAAGGGTGTCTGGTTTATCTAACAAATGAAGAACACCAACAACCTCTGCTTGAGCCATGGATGCATCGGCAATTTGGCTGTTGAGTCGCATGGCAGGAATAGCAATGCGTCCTTGTCGCCGAATTCTGTCGAGCATTGCGAGAACCTGCACTTTTGCTTGGGTCACAACAGCTTCGTAGTATTCCATAGCCACACTTTGAGCGAGTGTTTGTGCCACGGCTCCCAGCCGCTCCTGGTTAATTGAGGGTAATACAAGGCGATTGTATTCAACCTGAGCGGAGCGCGCTGAATCAATGAAAATGAAAAACTTCTCGGCAGTGACGCGAGGGTCTCGCAGCGGAAGCCCGAGTGATTCTCGGAGAAGATCGACCTCACGATGGCGTGTTTCCTTTGGAACTTCAACAAACACAATGGCGCCAAAACGCCACGCAAAAGCGATGCCCACGTCGGAGATAAACTTTGCACGCACATCATTTGCATCCAGTGAAGGATAGGGTCCCCAGCCTGTTGGCAGGCGATCAAGATCAAAATCTTCTTTGTATGTTTCAGCATGCATGCCAAGGTCAGAGAGACGATCTTGGCATGCCAAATGAAGCCACTCATTCACCTCTGTCGCAATTTTGCTGCGTTGGTGGAAGCTCATATCCGATGTATGAACAGACTCATTCAGGGTTTGGCTGTTGTTTTTTCTCGGGAACATGAAGAGCATCCGCCGCACTCCTTTTTGGATTTGCCTGCGAACAGCTTACGCAGAACGACAAGAGCTGCAACGGCTACAATCGGAACAATCAACCAATCGGTGCCGGTCATAGAAACCTGCCTGCCACTTGATAGGTAATGAAGGCGGCTAGCCAAGCGACAACAAGAAGAACTGTAAAACTCAGGAGCGTCCAGCGCAGTGATCGAATTTCTCGTTGCATAACAGCAAAGGTTGCGAGGCATTGAGGAGCAAAAACATACCAAGCCAAAAGTGACAGCGCTGTTGGCAAGCTCCAGTCGGCTTTAAGTTTTTCGGTGAGCGCCGAAGTATCTTCTGAGTTCTCAGACTCAACCGCATAAACAGTTCCCAGCGCACTCACAAGCACTTCACGCGCTGCGAAACCTGGAATCATGGCCACAGAAATTTTCCAATTGAAACCGATGGGCTCTAGCAGCGGCGCGACAATGTTTCCGAGCTTTCCTGCCAAACTGTAGTTGATTGAGGGCTGTGTCGCACCTTCAGGTGGACGGGGAAAAGTAGACATCGCCCAGAGCAGCACCATGATAGACAATATCAGCGTTCCTGCGCGCACAATGAATGCACGGGCGCGATCGAGCAAACCACGCAAAACAGTACGCATGGATGGCAATCGATATGTTGGAAGTTCAAGAAGAAAATAGCCTCCCGCTCCGGTGAGGTTAAAAGCCTTCAGCAGGCCCGCAAAAACAAAGGCGCTCACAGCACCCAAGATATAAAGCAAAGTTAGAACAAATCCCTGCAAACCGAAAAGTCCGGCCACAACCGTGTTTGGAATGAAGGCAGCAATCAAGAGGGTATATACGGGCAAGCGCGCTGAACACGTCGTGACTGGCGTAATTAGAATTGTTGCCAATCGCTGCGCTGGACTTTGAATACTCCTCGAACCAATGATCGCTGGAATGGCGCATGCGAATCCTGAAACCAGAGGCAAAACAGAACGCCCTGAGAGGCCAACACGGCCCATGATGCGATCCATAAGAAATGCCGCACGTGCCATGTATCCTGAGTCTTCAAGAATGAGGAGCGAGGCAAATAAAATCAGAATCTGCGGAAGAAATACTAATACCGCGCCAACTCCAGAAATAATGCCATCAACCAAAAGATCTGAGAGCATACCGGATGAAAGTTGCGAGCGCGTCCAAGAAGCAAAATTCGAGATAACTCCATCGATCCAATCAGTCGGAATTGCCCCCAAGGTGAACACAGCTTGAAAAACCAAGAAGACAATCGCCAAGAGAGCTAATGGTCCCAAGAACGGATGCAGCAAGAATCGATCGACTCGAGTGGTGAACAGTGAAGGATGGCCCGGAACAACTACAGTGCGGCGCAGAATATCTTCTACCGATTTGCGGCGCAGAATAATTTGTTCCCGAGTTGAAGGAGCCCATTGGATTTTTGATGCGTCAAACTCACTGCTGGCAAGCTTTGCTGCAGCTTCAACCAATGGCACAAGACCATCCTTGCGGGTGGCTGATGTTGGAATAACTCTACAGCCTAAGGCTTCCTCGAGGGCTTTGACATTCAATTGCATCCCTGCAGCTTCAGCCAAATCAATCATATTGAGAGCAACGCAGATAGGGTATCCCAACTCGCGAACCTCAAGAGCGATAGGCAAATGCAAGCGCAAATTGGTTGCGTCGAGGACAACAATCAATACACCTGGGCGTACGTCAGTTCCCATGCCACCGAGCAGGACGTCATGAGTTATTTTCTCGTCCTCGCTTTGCGGATTAAGGCTGTATGCACCAGGCAGATCCAAAACGCGCAGCGGATGTCCGAGGTCTGAGCGCAGATCCGATTCAACGCGCTCCACCGTCACTCCAGGATAATTTGCAACCTTCTGACGCAAGCCAGTCAGTGCGTTGAAGAGCGCAGTTTTGCCACAGTTGGGGTGCCCTACGAGCGCCACAAGAACTTTTTCCGAACCACTCATGACTGAACTCCCGAACACTCTGGTGAGTCGTCGACCAAAATCAGCGACGCCTCACTCCGCCTCAATGCGATTCGAGTGCCAGCGCACTCCACGACAATTGGATCGCGCGACAGAGGTGCTTCATGAACCACCTCAACCCATTCCCCAGCCATAAAGCCTAACTCCACGAGGCGCACAGAAATGGCATGCCCGGGGGCAACATCCACAACCCTAGCCTTCGTATTTCTCGGCAGTTCTTTTAGAGTTTTGCGCATAGCCCCCTCCCGACATTCCGCTCACACTCATAGCCCTATCGCTAATGAGAATCATTTTCAATAAAAAGACCGACGATCCCGTGACAAGGGTGCCATCCCCCAGATAAGCTCATGAAACCAGTAACTTTTCGCAAGGAAGAAAAGCTCATGAGAAATCATTTGAAACTCAGTTCAACGGCCCTAAGCTGTCTTCTTGTTCCGCTTGTGAGCAGCTTTGCATACCAACCTGATTGCCTCGCGAAAGCACCTGAAACGGTGGGAACCCTTGAGCTTGGATATTCGGCTGTCGTCTCACACAAAATTCAATTTGGAAAAAACGGAACCAATTTCGATTATGTGAAAAATGGTGGCCAAGATATTCTCGTTCCATTCGCGCGCGCGGAAGTCGCAGTGAGAACAACCGAGAAAGATCGATTCGTTTTCCTCTACCAGCCGCTCGAGCTGAACACGCGCGTTGTGGTGAATGATAATCTTCAAGTCGACGATGTTCTATTTGCAAAAGGAACGCCTGTTGATTTTAAATATTCATTTCCTTTTTATCGCTTCAGTTGGCTCCGCGATACGTGGGCAAATGAAACAACCAAAATAGCCCTCGGAGCCAGCTTGCAGTTGCGCAATGCGCGCATTGAATTCACCAGCGTCGATGGCACTCAACACCGCAGCAATCGCAACGTTGGTCCGGTGCCCATTTTTAAATTTCAAAGCACAACACAACTTGAAAACGGCGTTTGGTGGGGAACAGATATCGACACCATTTATGTGCCAGTTAAGTATCTCAATGGAGGAACTTCAGATGTTGAGGGATCCTTCCACGATGCATCGTTGAAACTAGGCTTCCCGGTGGTTTCTTGGCTGGATGCCGCATTTGTAACTCGCTACATTGGTGGTGGCGCAAAAGGCACAAATAAAAATCCGACTGCAGGTTCTAGTGGCTACAACAACAACCAAATCCACACTCTGAATTTCTCTTTGGCACTCAATGTCAAAAACTAAAAAAATCAGAGTTTGGGAGATTGCGTGACAGTTTCAGCCCGGACGCAACGCCTCAAAGGAGGCCTCATTCAATACGCCTTGTCTGTGACAAGCGGCTTGGCCAATTTTGCGGCGTTGAAAATCCTCCAGCACACTGCTCCGAATCATGCAGTTTACTCCCAGCTCTCAACAATACTTCTTTCATTTACAACGTATCAATTGCTCACTGATCTCGGAACTCAAACAGAGTTCTTTCGAACATTCAAAAATTCTGAGCGAAGAGAGCTTCCAGCTTTGCTTCATATTCTTCTGCAATCACGCCTGGCATTGGGCATTGTAAGCTTTCTTGTTGCAGCAGGATATGCGTTCTTGGCAGGATTCAGCAGTGAAATGACATTGGCTTTCCTTGTGTACCAATTAGCCTTCATTCCATTCGCTTTTGTGAGCACAGCGGATTCTTTTTTTCTTGCCAGTGAGGATTTCGGTAGAGCAATCTTGTCTCGCGTCGCGAGGTTGGTAGCATTGGCTCTCTTCCTCTGTTCAGCCACGTTAAACAAAACAAACATTCTTCTGGTGTCGTCATTATTCTCCACACTCACATTCATCATATTCGCATTTGCGACGTGGTTTCTTCTGCTGAGGCCGCACGCCCGCGGCGATCACAGTTTGCCTATTTTGAGTTTACGCTGGTGGCAACAGGCAGGAGAACTCAAGAAGCCATTCCTTGCAGGCAGTGCGATTGCCGGAGCGTTCGTTGTTCTGCAATTTGTTCAATCCTTCGTTGCGCAGGCCTTTTTAGTTCGCTCCATCGGTGAAACATCACTCTCGGCAATTAACACGAGCCTCGCCGTTGCAACCCCTGCCATCTTGGCTTTCCAGACACTCAACCAACTGCAATTGCCATCTGTAGCCCAATGGACGAAGGCAAATAACAAGGAGATAAAAACGTCCTTGCTTCGTTATGCTTTTCGCATTGGAGTTGTGTTTGTACTTATGACCACAGGTTTGTGGATTGCTCATCGGCTGGGTTGGGTGAGCTGGTTTTTTCCTTTGAGCAACACAGCTGTTGTTCAACTCAGCCTTATTACAATAGCCACTCATGCAATTTTGAACCTAGGCTCGCCTACGCTCGTGCTTTGCCAATATAAGAAGAGAATTCAACCGCTGTTCTGGGGAATGCTCATTTCTATTCTCATGAGCTGGGCTTGTCAGTTTACACTCACTTCATTTTGGCCAGAGGCAGCATTACTCCTCTCGCTCCTCTTATTTTCGATTCTTATAGGGTTTTTTGGTCTGATAATCCTTGAATTGCACAAATCCAAAGATCTCAACGCTTCTTAATTTTAAGAACCTCATTTGCAACACGACCACCCAACTCCAGTGCAAAGTTTGTGCCACGATCCCAGGGGTAAACGTGTGCGAGACTGGCGTGGAACAAGCGCGGAACTCCATGAACATGAATGGGAGGAACAAAGCGAGATGCGTTTAATCCAACAATAGGCTGAGCGTATTCTTCACGAAAAACGCGACTCCGTATGAGCCAATCCGGATGAAAACCAGAGTTAATGAACCGACAACTCATGAGGGCCCAGTCAACAAGCTGTTCATCAGACTGCTTCCACTCCTCACTTTTCACATCCACATATTTCGCCAAATATATTAAATTCTCTCCGTCATACTGCGCAGAATCAACAAAATTTGTGTGTTCAATTGCCGCCAAAAAAGGCTGCAGCGCCGTGCGTTTAAGACTGTACCAATAATGCTCACCCAATTTCTGATTCAAGGCGAGAATAACAACCTGAACACCCAATGAAGGTTGCCCCAGGGTTGCAGCCACATGCTCAGGGGCATGTGCTGAGGCCAGCCGTGCAAATGCGCGTGGTGACGCAGCAATAACAACAGCATCGTGTTCCTGAATCCCATGATTCGTTGCTGCAACCGTCCATCCCTGACGCGTTCTCTCTAACTGAATCTTCTCGGTCTCTTTGAAAATCCTAACGCGATTCCTTTGCAGAAACACTTCCGCCTTCTTTACAAAGGCATCAAAGCCACCCTGATAGGTTCCAAGCTCTGGTGTGCGGCAATGGAGGCGTGCCCAGAGCCAAGCCATGTTCACATCACTTGCATGATGCTCGCCGAATTTTCCGACCAGGAGTGGCTTCCAAATGCGCTCAAAGCCTTCTGCACCCATCACTTGTGTGCACCATTCTTCTGCACTTATTTTTTCGAGCTTTCGCCACTTTTTTGAAAACTTCAAATAGGCCAGAGCAGCACCCATTCTAAGTTTGTCGATGATCGCCAGCTCAGGATATTGAAGAAGTGCACGCGCACTATCGAGTGGAACAAAACCATTGTCTTCGGTTTGAAAAACTGACGATGGCCTTTTGAAGATCAATCCCTCTTCGGCATTCCAGATCTTTGCGAAGCGCTGAACATGCTCATCTGATTTAAACCAGTGATGATAGAAGGCTTCCAGGGTGGAAGACCAAGTGAGCTCCTGGAAGCCAGCAGCCAAACCGCCAAGTTTCTCGTTCTTCTCATAGAGAAAAACATCTACCCCATTTTGTGCAAGAATCGTTGCACAGGCGAGTCCAGTAAAACCGCCCCCAATGACTGCCACCTGCATGCGCACCCCGAGTTCAATTATCTTGAACCCAGTGTACCAATTTCGCTGGCATGTGCATGCGACCACTCGTCGACTTTTAGATGAAATGCCCGCCAACAGGTTGTGGGGTGAACTTTGTTTCCGCGCTCAGGGCGAGCTGCGCTTCCGGGTTGCTGCAAAGCAGCTTCAATGAGTTTCTGACACTTTTGGTAATCTTCAACGCTCGCAGTCGAGCTTCTCCACAGCATGGAAAGATAAAATTCTTTCTTGAAGCCAGCCTTCACAAAAAACTCAGCACCCACCTCATCTGCTTCCTGCTCGAACCAACTCAAATGCGCATTTTTTTCCCCATAAATCGCATCTATTCTTTCATTCATAGATTTCTGCAATTGAGCAAATTGCTCCGAAAGTGCAAAAATTTCTTTGTCTCGCCCACCCATCTTTGCAAGCTTCGCAATTTCACTTTGGAGCGCTGAAGCGCGCGCTTGAGCATCTGCAAAATCTGGATCGAGAGATGCGCGCGGTGGCGCCTCCCCAAAGCCTGCATGTTGGAGTGTGACGTGAGCTAATTCATGGCTTAATACAGCTGCAAGCTCATCGTCGTTTTGAGCAATCATCAACATTGATGGAGAAAACATCACTGTCTTCACCTCAGGCTGCGTTCGGGCATCTATGTTACTCCAAGCCGCATTCACTCCGATACACATTTGAGACATGTCTAAAGCACCCTGAAAGGTATCACCGTTACTTTGCGCGATTCGATTGGCCAATTGCCGCAAGCGAGTGACTTGCTGAGTTTGAGGGTCGGAGTTGGGGCATTGTGCGGGAGCCCCGGCTAATGGAGCACCTCGAGTTGTTTCACCCCAAATATGCTTCACCTGAGAACCGCTGCGTGTAGGAAAAGCACACGCCGTTGAAACAACCAAAAGGACAGCAATAACGGAAGCATAATTGAACATCAGTGGGACCCCCGGAGCATGCTCCATGTGTCGGTATCATCATTTAATGCTCTAACAAAGAGCAATATTGTGACTTGATTGTTTCGAGGGAAGTCAACCCCATTTCGTAGACACCAAACTCTTCCAAAAATGAAACCTCCGGCCATAATCAGCGTCCGGATTGTCTGCTAAGACTAATCTAAACTATCGAAACTTAGGGAATTTTTGGACAGGGAGTTCAAGCCCATGCACGACTTTCGAGCGACAGTGCGCGCCCTGCAGATCTTAAACAGATCGCGCCTCGACGATGCCCTGGGAACTCGCTGGGCCCTTCTGAGGGTTGCGGGCTTGAACCAAATCCGCCAACTTCACCCACGCTTGCTTATCGACGATCTGATTGTTGATAAAATCAACTGGTCAGCCGTGCTCGATGCGTCTGCAAGTGGTCTAAAAATGCTCCCACAAATATCGCGTCACGCAGATGCATGGGCAGATGAGGCAGCCAGAAAGCCAGAAACTTTTAACGCATTTTCAAGTTGGCACGGGTTTCTGGGAACAATCGAGCAAGAATTCATAGATAAACACATTCGCGATGAAAGCTTGGCAATTCGAAATGCACGCAACATTCCTCTGTGTGCGTATCAAATATACTCTGAGCTCATGGAAAGTGAATCCGCAGCGCAATTCAATGCTTCACTGCGGCTTGCTGGCTGTTCGTTCAAGCCATTAGACCAAACGTTCTTCAAGTCTCTTCGGCATGCCGTTCAGTAAGCATTTCCCACTTTTCAGGTGAGCGCCATAGAGCAGAAAGCAAAAGCTCTCGCATGTTGCCGAACTCTCTTGGAAGATGATCATAGAGCTTGTGAAAGAACTCTTCATGACCAAGCATTTCCTGTTTCCACTCTTCCGTTTCAATTGTCATGATGTTGTTGAACTGCTTGGCTGAAAAATCGAGACCTCGCCAATCCAAATCAGAATATTGCGGCATCCAGCCGAGAGGACTTTCTATTGCAGAGGCGCGGCCATGCACGCGATCAACAGCCCATTTAATGACACGCATGTTTTCACTGAAACCTGGCCAAAGAAATTTTCCTTGCTCATCCTTTCGAAACCAATTGACGCAGAAAATGCGCGGGGGATTCGAGAGTTGTCGACCCACTTGCAACCAATGGTTAAAGTATTCGCCCATATGGTAACCACAGAAGGGAAGCATGGCGAAGGGATCACGACGCACTTCACCCACTTTTCCGGTTGCGGCAGCCGTTGTTTCTGAACCAATTGTCGCGGCGAGATAAACTCCGAAATTCCAATTGAACGATTGCACGACCAACGGAAGAGTGGTTGCCCGACGACCTCCGAAAATCACTGCACTGATGGGCACACCAGCCGGATTTTCCCAGTCTTCATCGATCACCGGACATTGACTCGCTGGAGCGGTGAATCGTGCATTCGGATGCGATGCTTTGCGCCCGCAATCGGGAGTCCATGGTTGTCCTTGCCAATCAGTGAGTTTCGCTGGGGGCGTCTCGCTCAATCCTTCCCACCAAACATCACCCTCAGGTGTCAGTGCAACGTTGGTGAAAATAGTATTTGCACGAATGGTTGCAATTGCATTGGGATTGGTTTGAAGAGACGTTCCAGGTGCAACTCCAAAAAATCCTGCTTCCGGATTAATTGCATACAACCGACCATCTTCACCCGGATGCAGCCAGGCAATATCATCACCGAGGGTTGTTACTTTCCAGTCCTTGAACTCTTTGGGTGGAATGATCATTGCAAGGTTGGTTTTGCCGCAGGCGCTTGGAAAAGCAGCCGTGAGATAGGTTTTTTCACCTGCGGGTGACTCAACTTTCAAAATCAGCATGTGCTCTGCCAACCAACCCTGATCGCGTCCC
>CAIZJW010000094.1 GCA_903933385.1 uncultured Silvanigrella sp.
GTGAACTGACATGAAACCAAAAAATTCAAATTCAAAAAGAATCATTTCGGCGGGTCTTGCTTTGGTGCTGCTCATCAACACTGCGTGTGGAGTGCGTCCGGGGCGTAGCAGCACAATTGTCCGCTCATTTTTGCTTGAAAGATATGTGCAGGATGATGCTGGCACGGTTCGCGGAGATGTGAATCCGATTGAGCCTGTGCTGGTGGATAATTCAACTGACAGCGATGGCAATCAGTCGATCTCATTTGAAGTTCCTGAGCACTCGGGAGCCGCAGCTTCAGGTGGAAACTCTTCCGATTCCGATGATGAAAATGAAAACGATACGCAAGATGATGCAGACGAACAAAATATTCCTCGCGGCCTGCCACGCATCTATGCGGAATTGAATATTGAAGGTGAGAATCTAGAGCAACAAAGAGAATATCTACGAGGTCATGCACAGCGCTTAGCTGAGGCACGCGAGGCTTGCCGTGCGTTGAACTGCGAAGGAATTCCTGGGCTCGATCAGGCCTCACCTGGTGCAATTCGGGTGGGTCGTGATGGATTCGATCCAGGTTCGAGGAACACTCTGAAAACAAAAGAGGATGTGCTGAAAGAAATTGAGCGCCTGGAGAATGAATTGAAGGCCCAGAGAGCTGAGTGGGAGAAAATCAGGGCAGCCGCGCGCGAGAAAAAGGCACAGGTAGAAGGTGAGCATCAGGAGATTGCAGCCTCGGTGGTGCGAGCTATTGATGAGGCAGAGAAAAGCGCACAAGAACACAATGCATTAAGTGAATCTATTCAAAGTGAACTCATTCAAAATCACAATTCAAAAACGGAAAATATCTACAAGGAATTTGGAATCGACCCTCACCAGGGATCAAATGATGCCAATAGCGGAGCACAACTTTCTCGCCCGGCAACTCCCTATGAAGCTGAAGTAGAGCGGCTGAAGCAAGCAAACACCCTGCTGCGCACCACCTCTATGAATACTGAATTAAACGACAGTGCATTGATGTTTGCAGAGATGGCAGATGCGAGTGCAAGGCGGGGAAATCTCGAAAGCTACGATATTCGCCTTTCAGCTGCGCGGGCATTTGCATGGGCTTCGCAGCACAAAGGCAGCACCGATGAGAACGCGATAAAGGCTGCTCTCGATTTGAGTGTTGGTGCAAAGAGCCTTGAGTCGCAGGGGATGTCGCAGCTGGCCGACGACTCTGCAAGGGTTGCAAAAACCTTGCTCCAGGCTGCGCTCGATGTGGCGCGCCTCAGCAAGGTTATCGATGTTCCATTGAATGTGCTGGAAGCGTTTTCGGGCAAGACGCTCGACTTCACCCCCGAAGGACAAGTTTTTCTCAGAGATTGCAGCGCACTTGAACGCGGTTTTGCGATTGGCTCTTTGGTGTTGGGAACAGGCGGTGTTCTTTTGGGAGCAGCTCCCATGGCGATCGCTGCTGGCGTGGCAAGCAAAGTACTTAATGCTTTTAAAGAACAGTCGGCCGCTGTTCATGGCGCTGCGGCTGGTGCGAGAATTTTTGATGAAACCGTTGCTGTTGCGCGAGAAATTGAACGCACTGCCCCTAAACTCATGGCAGAAGCAACCCTCACGGCCTATGGCAAGAAGCACATTTGGTTTGGCGAGATTCGTGTGAGCCAAGACAAGCTCAAAGTGCGCATTGATGGCGGCCTGCATACGCACGATGGTCTGCAAAAATATTTAGCACAGGCTCCTGTTGAGAATGCGCCGGTTTCGCGGGAAATGCTGCCTAATGGTGTGGAGCGGGTTGTGTTTCCAGAGAGTGCACTGACTGGGCGAGAGGCAAGGAAGTTGTCACTCGCGGCGGAAAAAGGATTTGGGAAAGCAAATGGCAAGACACTTTTTCCTTCCCATTGGACACCTGAAACAATTGAAAATGCCGTGCGCAAAGCGAGCATTGAGGGTAAAGTTGTGTCGGTCACTGACAAGGGATCTAAGCGTGAAGTGCTCCACGAGGGTATTACAGTGATCGTGAATTTTGGCAAAGATGGACGCCCCAAGAGCGCATTTCCGAGTTGGAATCAGGGAGAATTTAAATGACTAAGCATTACAGCAATAAAGATGCCCTTCATGCGCTTGTGAATTTTCTGGGTGACGCCGATGATTCTGGATCAGGATTTAGCCGAGCCATGAATGAGTTAGCTGAGCTAATTCCTGCTGAACCTTTTTCAAAGCAACAACTTGATGTAATTTTCGAACAAAATGCGGGGCCCACAACCCGCGCGACACGTGCAACAATTTTAGTGAAGGCAGGCCATAGCGAAATTCTTCCCTATGCAAATAATCTTTTGAAGGAAGAAAATCATTGGAATTTAAAGCTCTCTTACGCAGCCATGATGGCTCAACTGGGTGATGAGAGCGGGTATCAATTTTTAGAAGATTTTTTCAAACGCTATATGCGCAAGGAAGAAGATTTGAAGCACTTTGACCTCGAAGAACTTGTCTATGTGTTCGAAGAAATTCTCATCAACGAGAGGGGAAAAGCCATGCTCGCGCGTTTCTGCGATGAGGCCGACTACCGTCCCGATTGGCAGGAGTTGGAACAGCCCGAGCTTCCGTGAAATTTCAGAAAAGCGAGAAAGGTGCGTTAGCTGAAATTGCACCCCTCTTATATCAGCGGTGAGTGTGCAGGCGCACCAATGCAGTGTCACACCACGCCTGATTTTCCAGATACCATTTGACCGTTGTGCGTAAATGAGAATCGAAGTCGGCGAGCGGCTTCCAGCCGAGCTCGGTTTCGATTTTCTTTGGATCAATGGCGTAACGGAAATCGTGGCCAGGGCGATCTTTCACGAAGGAAATGAGATCTTCGTGTTTCTTTATCTTTGCTTTGTTCGGTGAAAGTTCGTCCATCAGCGCGCAAATTTTGCGAATGATAGTGAGGTTGGGCACATCATTGTGGCAACCAATATTCCACGTGCTGCCCGGTGCTGCCTTTTCCACTACAGTGACCAAGGCGCGCGCGTGGTCGTCGACAAACAGCCAATCGCGGACGTTCTTGCCCTCTCCATACACGGGAATGGATTTGCCATTCAGGCACGCGAGGATCACAACGGGAATGAGTTTCTCCGGAGCCTGCCATGGGCCATAGTTGTTCGAACAGTTGGTGACCAAAATGGGCAAACCAAATGTTTCGTGCCAAGCGCGAACGAGGTGGTCCGAAGACGCCTTGCTCGCCGAGTAGGGAGAATTTGGTTGATAGGGCGATGTTTCGGTGAAGTATCCTGAGTCACCGAGTGTGCCGAACACTTCGTCGGTAGAGATATGATGAAAACGGAATGCTTTTTTGTCGCCTTCCGACAGCGAATTCCAATATTCGCGCGCTGCCTCGAGCATGTTAAATGTGCCCACGATATTGCTTTGCACAAAAGCGCCTGGGCCCGAGATAGAGCGATCTACATGGCTTTCAGCAGCAAGATGCATGACGGCTGCTGGCTGGTGTGTCGAAAAAGCTTTGCGCAGCGCAGCGAGGTCGCAGATGTCGGTTTGGAGCAAGGTGTAGCGGGGGCTTTGTGCGGCAGCTCCAACAGCCTCGGGTGACGCTGCATAGGTGAGTTTATCAACATTCACGATATTGTAGTTCGTGTGTGCCATAAGGTGGCGCACAACTGCTGAACCAATGAAGCCTGCACCGCCGGTAACGAGAATGGTTTTGTTCATGAGAAGTCCCCGCGAAAAGTGACACTTTGCTTACCACATGGCAAAGTTTGGGCCAACTTTGGAGGCCCTCCGAAGTGAGCAAGGGTGAAAAATTGCCCTAGGTTGTCGCGAGAAGAGGGGGGGCATACGTGGGAGATTGTGAGCATGAAGAGAATTTTGGTGGTGGGTCGCAATGGGCAGGTGGCGAGCGAATTGGCACGTACTCTTCCCACACTCGGCGAGGTGCTGTGCGCCGGGCGCGAGCTCGCAGATGCCACTCAACCTGCTAAAGTTCGTGCACTTGTTCAGGATTTTCGCCCTCAACTCATCATCAATGCCTCGGCCTACACGGCAGTTGATAAAGCTGAATCGGAGCCAGAGGCAGCGCAGGCATTAAATGTTGATGCCGTTGCGCTGCTCGCCGAGCTGGCCAAAGGCGCTGGAATCCCACTCATCCATTACTCAACAGATTATGTTTTTGATGGCGGCGGTACGGCCCCCTGGCGGGAAACCGATGCAACTGGGCCACAGGGAGTGTACGCGCGCACCAAGCTTGAGGGCGAGAAAGCCATTCAAGCTGCAGGCTGTGCTTATTTCATTTTTCGAACGGCATGGGTTTACGGCCATTTTGGTGCGAATTTTTATAAAACGATGTGCCGCCTCGCGCGCGAACGTGAAGAATTGCGGGTGGTGGGAGACCAGGTGGGATCGCCAACCTGGAGCTACATGATTGCTCTTGCAACATCCCAGATCGTTGCAGAGAGTCTCCAATCACCAGACAGTGAATTTATTCGCGAGCGGAGTGGGATTTACCACTTGAGTGCCGCAGGTTCGTGTTCGTGGTTTGATTTTGCCAAGGAAATTGTACGCAACGATCCGCGCGCTTCAGAGCATAAATGCAAAACAGTCACCTGCATTCCTTCTTCCGATTATCCAACTCCTGCGAAGCGTCCGGCGAATTCAATTCTCTCGAATGAAAAATGCTATGAGACCTTTGGAATTCGATTGCCAGATTGGAAACACCAATTGGCGATGGTTCAAGGCTCGATTTGAGCACCCTCTGAGAAATTTCAGAGTTTGAAAGATCGCGCGGCAAAATTTACCAGCCTCTTCAGTCGTATCTGACTCAGTCCTGTTTTGTGAACAAATTGTTGATATTATCATGCACAAGATGGGGGCTGAGGTTGTGACATGGAACTTATTCTGGAGCGCGCGAAAAATTGGTTTGAGAGCACAAGTTTTACGTTCGGATTGCGTTGGGTTTTCTCGATTTCATTGATCATCATCGTTCTGGCATCTGTTTTTTCAGTCACCCTTGTCACCTATGGCAAGGCTCGTCAGCTCACTCGCAATGAGATTCGTGCCCGATTGGTTTCGGCAGCAGCGACGGCCGCCTTAGTGATTGATGCTGACTCACACACTAAAATTCCAGCCGAGAATAAGGGAGCGGGTCTTGAATTCGAAAAGCTGAGAGCCACTCTGAAAAAATTAAGGGGTTCGATCGCTAATGCGCGCTATGTGTATACGCTACGAATTCAAGCCGATAACAAAATCCAGGTTATTGCCGAT
Organism: uncultured Silvanigrella sp.; assembly: GCA_903933385.1. GTDB lineage: Bacteria > Bdellovibrionota_B > Oligoflexia > Silvanigrellales > Silvanigrellaceae > RFOM01. Next base: position 5,225 of record CAIZJW010000094.1, read on the forward strand.
TCCAACACCACTGAAAATCTGAATCGTCTTAACAACGGCAATACCAAAGCAACACAATCAATGCTGGCCGCATTTCAAAGAGGCAATGGTCCTGAAGCGGAACCAGAATTTTTCACCGACGACTGGGGACAGTGGCTCTCTGGCTATGCGCCCATTCTCCGAGCCGATGGTTCGGTGGAAGCAATTTTGGGCATCGATCTGGCAGCAGCCCAGGTTTGGGAGCTTGAAAAAAGATATCTGGCTGTGGGTGTTGCCTCATCGTTTGTCGTTTTACTTTTCCTGCTTCCTATCTTGATATTCGCCACAAGCTTCTTAACCCGTCCACTCAGCTGGGTCACCGACGAGCTCGACCGCTTTAAAGTTCTTGATGTCAATACCAAAACAAGACGACTCCGATCGCTCATTAGTGAAGTGAGCCGACTCAACAACACCCTTGAATCAACTCGTGTTGGTTTGAACTCATTTAGAAAATACATTCCCTCTGAAGTGGTGACAGAAGTTTTGTCTCACCAGCTCGAGGCTATCGTTGAAGTCAAAAGAAAAGAACTGACAGTTCTATTTACTGATTTTGAAGGCTTTACTCAAATGAGTGAGGGCATGGAGCCGTCGGAATTGGTTGAATTGCTCAATGTTTATTTTGAGGCCATTGGCCTGGCTGTCAGTGAGTTTAATGGCACGCTGGATAAGTTTATTGGGGATGCCGTGATGGCTTTTTGGAATGCACCGAACGACATTCCTAATCATGCAGAGCAAGCATGTCGCGCTGCGCACATGATTGTTAAACGCATTGCCGCCATCAACGCTGAACGAGTGAGAAACGGTAAAATTGGATTGAATATTCGAGTCGGTGTGCACACTGGAATAGCGATGGTGGGCAACATTGGGCATGAAAAGCGTCTCAATTATACAGCTATGGGCGACAACGTTAATATGGCCAGCCGCCTCGAGGCGCTTAACAAAGAATTCGGCACAAATCTGCTTGTGAGTGGCGACACCGCTCAGCGTCTCGGGTCGGGGTTCAATCTTCGACATGTAGGCGACGTTGTTTTGAAGGGGAAGAGCGAAAACACGGCCGTGTTCGAGATTCTAGAGATTGATGCTCGATTGGTATGAATCATTTTCTAGAAAATTTCCGATTGTTTTTTATTTTTCTGCGACTCGGCCTCACTTCTTTTGGTGGGCCTGTGGCACACATTGGCTTCTTTCATGAAGCATTTGTGCAGCGAAGAAAATGGCTCTCTGAACAAGATTACGCCCAACTCGTTTCGTTGTGTCAGATCTTGCCAGGCCCAGCGAGCAGTCAAATTGGGATGTCGATTGGATTGATGCGTGGGGGAATCTCGGGGGCTCTCGCAGCTTGGTTGGGATTCACCCTGCCATCGGCCCTTTTCATGACTGCTTTTGCTTTTGTGCTAAGTAATTTTCAAGGCTATTTAAGTTCAGCTCTCGTGCGTGGTTTGAAACTTGCAGCTGTTGCAGTTGTGGCCCAAGCGCTGATTTCTATGACAAAATCACTGTGCCCTGATCTCAAGAGAAAACTGTTGGCATGTGCTCTGGCTCTTCCGCTGATTTTTTTCGGCATGCCAATTGTGCAGTTTGCGGTGATAATTCTGGGAGCATGCATTGGAGTTTTCTTCCTGCCAGAAGCAATTGGCGCAGCGCATAAATCACTTCTCTTTAAAGTGCCTAAAAGAACTGCCCTCATTTGTCTTTCACTTCTTGCAGCAGTTCTTTGTCTTCTTCCGCTCACTGCGGGGCTGGGAGAAAATCTCTTTTTAACCCTCTTCGATAAATTCTTCCGCGCAGGCGCGTTTGTGTTTGGTGGTGGGCATGTGGTTCTTCCGCTTCTGGCCTCTGAATTCGTTGAGCAAAAAATTGTATCAAAGGATGTTTTTTTAGCAGGATATGGCGCAGCGCAGGCAATTCCAGGCCCCTTGTTTTCTTTTGCTGGGTTCCTTGGGGCAGCGAGTGTTTTAGAAATTTCTACAGGCGCAGTACAGGGCATTGCAGCACAGAGAGAGAATGGTTTGTTCGCAGCGCAACTGTTTAATCAGTGGCTCCCTTGGGCAGGTGCCGGGGTTTCGCTGGTTGCAGTTTTTCTGCCCTCTTTCCTTCTTGTCATTGGCGCCATCCCGTTTTGGGAAAAGTTCAAAGACTTTCACGCAGCGAGGCGCGTCATCACAGGAATCAATGCAGCAGTTGTGGGGTTGTTGTTGGCGGCCTTGATTCATCCTGTGAGCAGCACGGCGATCACAAACAGTGGCGACGTATCAATCGTTTTATTGTGCCTAGCCCTCTTGTATTTTTTTCGAACCCCGTCGTGGCTGATTGTTTTATTGAGCGCTGCACTCACTTCACTTGCTGCCGCGTGAATGAATTCGCCCGAGTGTTCTAATACAGAGGAACAAAACCAGAGAAATTATTAGGAAGTCGAGAACAGAGCCGGCAAAATTGCCTACTTTCACTCCTGGTCCAATTTCTAGAGTTCGCCAGTCGCCTCCTGGAATCATTGGGTTCACAAGTGGCATGACTACGTCGTTGACAACCGAAGTTGTGATTTTTCCAAAGGCACCACCAACAACAACAGCAATAGCAAGCTCAACAACATTTCCCTTGAGAATGAACTTGCGAAACTCCTGCCAAAAACTCTCATCTTCTTTTGTTGTTTGTTCCATACTGTGCGCACTCTCCATTGAAAAAAGAATGCTACCGCAACGAACTCAGTTCCTCAGAAGTGCACTGAGGAATTTTGCCGTTTTTTCATAAATCGATGCGCTGTGGCAACGGTGTTGTGAA
>CAIZJW010000095.1 GCA_903933385.1 uncultured Silvanigrella sp.
CCGCCCACTGCGGCAGTAGAAACCACGGGCACCATGTCTTTGTCGGTGTGCGCGCCAAGAACAATAGCGTGGACATCTTCAACAGATGCTCCTGTAGCCAGGGCAATGTTGGTGCGGAAACGTGAGGAGTCGAGGGTTCCTGCAGAACCAATCACGCGCTCACGAGGAAAGCCTGTGACTTGTTTTGCGACGTAGACCATCGCATCCAAGGGATTCGACACCACAATCAAAATTGAATTGGGGGCATACTTTTTCACATTTTGGCAGATCTCTTTGACGATACCCGCGTTGATGTTCACAAGTTCTTCTCGGCTCTGACCAGGCTTGCGTGGAACGCCCGCTGTCATGACAACAACATCAGCATCCTGCATGAGAGCTGCATCGCTACCCGCAGTGAATGCATTGTTAAATCCTTCAAACGGACCACATTGTGTCAGATCGAGACCACGGCCTTTAGCAACATCACCTTTGAGGTCGATGAGCACGAGTTCGCCGAGCTCCTTCACAGCTGCCCAATGGGCTACTGCTGCGCCAACATTTCCACCTGCTCCCACAATCGCGATTTTTGGACGCTTGATCATGACTTCGCTCCCGTTTGAAAGAATTTAGGGTTTATCAGCTACAAATAATCGAGTGGCTCCGGACAGCCACATCTGTTGCGTTACATTTATAAATCCAATTTCACGCAATGTCTGGGCAAAGGCTTCAGCGCTGGGCATGGAACCAACCGATGCAGGCAAATATTGATAGGCATCGCGGTCGGAAATCATTCCTCCAACCCTAGGCAGCACACTCTTGAAATAAAAATCAAAAGCTTTTGCAAAAAGGGTACTGTGCGGTTGGAAAAATTCCAAAATCAGAACCCGACCCCCAGGCTTTAAAACACGAAACATTTCGCGCAATGCTTGCTCGCGGTTGTCGACATTTCGAAGCCCAAAGGCAATTGAAACAGCGTGCGCTGAGGCGGTATCGGCAGGAAGTGCTTCGGCCGACGCCTGAGTGAATGCGCAACGCAAATTTGACTTGCGAACCCATTTTCCGAGATCGGGCCGACTTTCGCCCTTTCGCAGCATTTCAAATGAAATATCGAAGCCGCGCAGCTGTGCGTAGTCGGCACGCTGTTTGGCAACGGTCAGCATGACGTCTCCCGTTCCACAGGCAACATCATACAAAATTCCCTGGCGATCAGTTTGCAGAGGAAGACTCTTCGCAAGTGCTTTACGCCAACGAACATCTTGCCGCGCACTTAAAAGTCGGTTGAGGAGATCGTAGCGATGGGCAATTTTGTCAAACATTGTTTGCACACGCTGAGATTTTTCACTGAGACGCATTATTTCGCTGGGCCTGAGAACCACGGGACATCCCTTTCACTGAGACGCATCCGCATGAACTGCGGAACCATGCACTTGTTTACGTGCCGCAAACAGATTGTGCAACTAAACCTGACACAGAACTCTTTGAATTAGCCGGGCATCCACACACCGGACGGGCACTCCCTCGGGGGGCAGTTCTGTGAGTCCCCCGGGCCAGAACAGCGCTCGCCCGGCTTGCATCGAAATCCCATGATGAGATTCCTTCACAACAGCACAATTCCACTGCCCAAGAAGATCTCGGAATAAACGTCCTGCCTCACCTGCCGGCACAACACCGCTTCCTGCCTCGGCGCTCACGAGTAACACAGGGCAAGAAAGAGCCCTGAGATTCTCCAAAAGCCGCTCGAACTCGAGTTCCAGATGAACCTTCATCTGCGACAGCGAGTAAAGCGAAGTGCAGCGGTTTATTTGCGCTGCCAGCCAGAGATTCAAGCTATCGAGCACAAAAACCTTGGCTTTAAGAATTTGGGAGTCTTGCAAACTTTCGCCCTGCGAAGGTGGCCACGACCACGGACCTTCGAGAGTCAGCCACGACGATTTTCGGGAAGAACGCAGAGATTCCAGGTGCTGCTGCCAATCAGCATCTTGTGGCAATTCACTCGCCGTGCCCCACCAAACTACGTCTTCGAGAGATGCACAGACTTCATGTGCAAACTTTGTTTTGCCGCTGTGCGCGCCACCTATGATGGTTATCCATTGAGACATTCTTAGGGCCTCTTTCGTTCGCTGAACTTCATCATAACCTCAATGAGAGCTGCAATTCTTTCAGCGGAAACGATATCGAGATTATCCTGTGGAGTGTGCCACTCCTGAAGATTCGTCCAATCAATCATGTGAACAAAAGGCACGCCCATGCGCATAAATGGAATATGATCATCTTCAACAGATAACGGCACTTTGCGCAACTGAACGTTCCCACGCAAGGCGATGAGTTGGTCTGATATAAGAGGATCGCTGCCTTCGGTAATGAATAAATTTTGCTTCTTATGGCCCACCATATCGATATTCAGCAGCAGGCGAATTGGCTTCTTCTGCCAAACAACCGACTGACCGCTGCGCGGGAGTCGATTCACAAAATCTCGCGACCCGTAAAGATTATCTCGCACACCGAACAACTTCTCACCGTCGGTCCACTCAGGCAGAAAAGCCTCTTCACCATCAAAAAAGACAAAAACAACATCACAGTCGAACCAGGTTCCTGCTGACTTTTGCTTGGGAATCAGCGCATGCACAGGGTGAATCCAAAGGCGTGCCAGTTCGAGCATTAATGCCGTGGAAGAGCCTCCATCATTTGCTCCCACAAACCTGCTTCCAGCGGGAAAAAACTTGCTGTCGTAATGGCCCACAATCAAGAACGCACAATCGTCCGGACCCGACCTCCAAGCCACAACATTGCGCCCCGTTCGCTCCTCCAACGTTTTTTCTTTGCCAGAGACAACGGGAGTTTTCACAGCAAAGCGCTGCTCCTCCGCTTTCCATCCCCAACTGCGCATGAGGCGCATCATCCATCGGGCCAAAAGACGCTGCTGTTCGCTCCCCATTGGATGAGGCTCTTGGGTGATGACTCTGAGTGATTTGTCGATGTTTGCGATGCTCGGTGAGGAGGGGCGCTTTTGAAAACTGGAGGGGGCTGGCCAACCGACAATCGCTGCGTCAACGGGGCTGGCACTTCCGATTGAGCTTGAGGGGAGAAGGTGTTCGAATGTGAAGCACAGTAAAAGAACGCTCAGCAATCGGATGCTGAATCGGTTGAAACACGTCTTGGCAGAGCTCGGGATTGTGGGTATCACACCGCCACCGTTATTGAAGGAGAGCCAGGGTATGCGAATCTTATTGTGTAATGATGACGGATACCAAGCAATGGGCATCCAAACCTTGGCAGCCACCCTGCGCAAAGCAGGCCACGACATCACTGTTGTTGCGCCGCATGAAGAACGCAGCGGCCAGTCGCATGCCATGACCTTCTTCCGCCCAGTGCTCGTGCGAAAGGTCGATACATCCACCTACGCCATTCATGGCACACCTGCCGACTGCGCCTTCTTGGCCCTGCATGATCTTTTCAAAAATAGCAGATTTGACATGGTGATTTCGGGTATCAACCACGGTTTGAACGTAGGCTGGGACGTCAACTACAGCGGAACCGTTGGAGCTGCCACCGAGGCCGCCTCACTTGGCTACAAAGCCATTGCTGTTTCCGTTGATCTTGAAGGCTGCAACACACAAGAATTGATGCTCAAAGCTTTTCAAAACGCGGCTGACCTTGTTGTTTATTTTGTTGAGCAAAGCGAAAAAATTGCGTGGCCGAAACTTGAGGTTCTGAACCTGAACCATCCCGGTCTGCAAATGAAAGGCTTGCGCACAGCATCCTGTGGCTCGATTAGCGTTTATGTTCCCACGGCCCACAAAATGACCTCCGAAGAACTCAACAAACACGGTACACATGTCTACATGATTGGCGGGCAAGCACGCCGTGGCAGCAACATCGCAGAACAGGATGTGAATCTCATTCAGGAAGGCTATGCCACTGCCAGCTTTCTCGAGGTCCGTCAGGCCAGCACAACCAACACGGCCTCTCTCAACACGGTGGTCGAAGCCTTCCAATCATGATGCTCGAAGACTCCAACAAATCAACTTCCGAGATCGCCCTCTGCGAGCAAGGCTCACAAGCAGATACAAATACAGAGAAGGCTTCCTGGCCGCAACAACTCCGTCGTGGCATTGTCACACTGAGTCAATTGCAAAACAGAGGCTGGCTCGCAGAAAACCAATCCGGCGCTGCGCTTGAAAAAGCCCAAGAGGCTCTCGATATTCGTGTCCCAGTTTCATTTCATGATGGAATTGAACATGGCGATTCTTCACTCGCAAAGCAGGTTATTCCGTCTGCTGAGGAAGCATTTATTGCTCCAGAAGAACTTGCAGATCCTATTGGTGATGAAGCATTTTCTCCGTGCCCCGGACTCACTCACCGCTACCGCGATCGTGCTCTTGTAAAGATCACTTACCAATGCGCTATGTATTGCCGGTTTTGTTTTCGTCGGCACAAAGTTTCGCACGCGGAAGAAAATTTATCGATTGATGCCTTGCAGGATGCTTACAACTACATTGAAAATCACGATGAAATCAAAGAAGTGATTTTCACCGGTGGCGATCCACTCGTGCTCACTGATAGCAGGCTCGAAGCGCATCTCAAACGCGTTGAAGCAATCTCCCACATTGAAACAATTCGATTCCACACTCGCATTCCCACTGCATTGCCAGAACGCATTACAGCTCAATTGTGTGAGCGCTTTTCACATTCACGCAAAACTCTTTGGGTTGTGGTGCACATCAACTGCGCAAGTGAACTCAGCGCCCCAACGCTTGATGCTTTGTCAAAACTCCGCAGAGCTGGCGTTGGACTCGCATCGCAATCGGTTCTGCTCAAGGGTGTGAATGACTCACAGGAAGCACTCGAGAGCCTGTTTCGAGGTTTGTATCGAGCCGGAGTTGTTCCCTACTATCTCCACTACCCAGATCTCGCGAAGGGAACGAATCATTTTCGCATCCCCTTAGAAAAAGCCCTCCAGCTTGTGAGTTCCCTCGATGGGCAGCTTCCTGGATTGGCACTCCCCAAATTAACCATCGATATTCCTGGTGGTTTTGGGAAGATATCAATCTCAAATGAGAACTTTCGCCTGCTCACGGGCACAAGCTGGGAGTTCAGAAGCCCACTGACAAAGCAGTGGCAAAAAGTCGAATATCCCCAGTAGCCGATTTTTTTCTCTCAAGTTCCCAATCGACACTCCGATCCAGCTTCTGAAGGAACCAGGTTTCGGTGTCCGGGGAGGCTAGATATGATTAAGAACACAAAATTACGGCATTCTGCAGCGGGCTTTACACTTGTAGAACTTATGGTGGTGGTCGCCATTATCGGCATTCTCGCCGCTGTCGCGGGGCCGCGTGTGCAAGCTTTTAGAGCTAAAGGCACACAGTCTGAAGCGAAATCGTCGCTTCACTCGATGTACCTGGCAATGATTGCATATGAAGACGCAAACGATCGGTTTCCAGCCGGTGCGGCCGCGTGTGCCAACGGTGCGCAGTGCGGAGCAGGTGCTAACCAAATCACCTTTCGACAAACACCAGACAGCAAGTACTTATATGGTTTCAATGGAGCTGCCGATTCGTTTTTGGTTGGAGCATCAAGTCGGCGTCCGTTGTTGGGAGGCCAAATCGACAAATGGGCATCTAACACAAACAAAGTGCTTTGCTCCGACCGAGACGTAACGAACCCGGCTTCAGTAGCAGCGCGTGGTGCGGGCCCATCCGGTTGCACGATCGTCCGTGGAGCAAACGTTGTGGTTGCAGATGACGGGCAGCCACCAGCTCCCGCCGCTCAGGATGTTAAGCAATAAGAGAATCGTGCAGATCGGGGCCCACCTCTTCTTGCCCACAGCACCGGACTGTGCTACACGCCACAGCTCCGGTGCTGTCGTTTTGGGCTTTTGACGCTCAAAATCCAGTAGTTTTCCTAGGAATGATGTATTTTTTATTTCTGCAGAATGTATTGAGGAGGTTCCTGTGCACGGTTCACGCCATAAGAGAAAGCATCCAAAGGGTCGCCGTAAAGTCGGTCGTAAGAAGCGTCGTCTTCTCCGCCGTCGTCGTGCAGCGAGAACCGGTGGCAAGTAAGTCGTAAGCGCACGGGTCAGGATTGCCTGCCTGTGCTGCACAAAGGCTTCAAAAAGAGTTCGGGAGACGTCCCGAACTCTTTTTTTTTGCCTTGTGCCTGGGCAGCTCAGCCGACTGCTTCAGCGCGACGCAGTTAGGGAAAGTTATGCACAAGTTATCCACATGGCCAGCTGTCCAAAAAACGCTTGTATTTCCTGCTACAAAATTGAGCCGCCGGAATTTTATGCACAAAAAAAATGACCACCGTGAGGGTGGCCATCTTTGCTTGCCTGATAGGCAACTTTGAAGCTCGAAACAGGCTGCCAAAGCAGAAATTTGCTCGAGTCTGGGGCGAAATTTGACCCCAGCAGAGAAAATTAACGTTTCGAGAACTGGAAGCGAGCGCGAGCTGACTTCAAGCCGTACTTCTTACGTTCCTTGATGCGTGCGTCGCGAGTCACGAAACCAGCAGCCTTCAGAGTGGGACGAAGTTCAGCGTTGTATTCCATCAGGGCGCGTGTGAGGCCGTGACGAATTGCACCAGCTTGTCCGGAAAGTCCACCACCAATGACGTTAACATTGATGTCGATTTTGCCATTGAGAGCAACAAGCTTAAGAGCCTGCTCAACAACCATGCGGGAAGTAGGACGTTTGAAATAATCTTCGAGGGTGCGGGAATTTACAGTGATGTTTCCCTTGCCTTCTTTGATGTAAACGCGCGCGATAGCGTGTTTGCGTTTGCCGAGACCTGTGAAGTATTTGATGGCCATTGTTGGAGCCTTCCTTTATTAATCAGTTCATCTGAGAGGTGAGTTCAAGCCTGCGTGCGCGCTGGCAGTGGCTCTGGCTTTTGAGCAGCATGAGGATGCTCATTACCGTTATACACCTTGAGATTTCTGAACAATTCACGTCCCAAAACATTGTGTGGAAGCATACCTTTAACAGCCAATTCAATCAGGCGCTCTGGATGCTTCGCACGGATATCGCTCGCGGTGAAGGATTTGAGTCCACCAAAGTAACCGGTGTGGCGGTAATACATTTTGGTAGCTTCCTTGTTGCCTGCAAGACGAACTTTCTCGGCATTGACGACGATGATGTTATCACCAGTGTCGATGTGCGGAGTAAAGATAGGCTTGTGCTTGCCGCGCAGAATGTACGCGATTTGCGAAGCAAGACGACCCAAGGTTTGACCTTCGGCGTCCACGATGAACCACTTTTTATTAACTTCAGATGGCTTTGCGCTGTACGTTTTCATTTCCGAAACTCCACGTGATTTCCCATACGAAAAATCACATCATTGCTACTCCGCGTGCTGATTTCTTTGATGCAGGCGGTGCAGAACTAAAGGGCGTTGTCACAACGCAGAGCTCAATGCACACAACCTTCATCAGCCATTTCAGCCAACGGATGGCGCCTGTGAACGTGACCATGACGCACTGCAACACCTTTGAACAGTGGAATGTTCAACCTGATGAAGCACATGCGCGTGCCAGTCATCTGACACACACGTAAAAGGCACCCTCTGCGAGCCCGGCCAAACCGGGCATACTGGTCGCAGGCGCCCCTTATAGTGAGATGATACGCTGTGGTCAACCTTGATTTGCTCTCAAAAAACGCAGCCTCTTTTTTACCCGTTTCCGGGGTGGTGGATACGGTTGTTGTGCGTCTTGGC
>CAIZJW010000096.1 GCA_903933385.1 uncultured Silvanigrella sp.
AGTGACCTCCAGAAAATTTCTCGAGGGTTGGTTTGGCAAACATGCCAACACTTGTTCCTGCGCAGCTCTGGCTATTGATTTTAATCATCATCACAGAAGTGACAATGGCACGACTTTGCTCCTGGAGGCGGGCACTGAAGCCAACCAAATGGAAAACGCACTTCCATCTCATTCTTTGCGTTGGAGCAGGTGTATTTTTAGAAAATCCGAGAAAAATCTATGAATATCGGGTTGCTTCCAGCATGACTGTTATGAAAATCATGCGCGTGATGAGCTTGAGTAAAGTTGTGCGCAGCTTCTCACGCTCAAGGGGCTTCAACAGCACGTCATCCATTCCTGACTGCCGGCATCTCTCATGATCAACCGCCAAAACAGAGGCTGTTAGTCCAACTATTGGCAAATGAGAGGCACCGACATTCGTTTTTTCGCTTGAACGGAAGCGACGAGTCACTTCGCAGCCATCCATCGCCGGCATGAAATAATCCATCAACACCAATGCAAATTCTCCTCCGTGCTGTTCTAATATTTCAAGTGCTTGCGGCCCATTGTTTGCCACCCTAACGCTAAAACCCTCGGCCTCGACAAATCGAGTTGCAACAACCTGACTGATGGGATCATCTTCAACAACCAAGATCTGATTTTTCGATTGCGCTTTTAGCACCGCACTCAGAGGGCTCAGCAGTCCATTTTTAGGCTTTCGAGGCTGACCTTCGCTGACGTGTGAAAAAGGTAGGTGGACTGTGAAGAGCGATCCGACGCCCAATGTGCTTTCAACTTCGATGCGACCTCCGAGGAGCTCGGTGAGCTCCCTGCAAATTGCTAAGCCAAGACCCGTTCCTCCATATGCCCTCGTTGTTTCCTTACCAATCTGCTCAAATGGCTGGAATAAATTTTTCATCGCAGATTGCGAAATTCCAATTCCAGAGTCTTCCACAGTCACTCGCAAGATTGGCAGTTCCCTTTCGTGTGGAAGGCCAGTATGCGCTGAAACACGCACGAACCCTTTTGCAGTGAACTTTATCGCGTTGGCTATTAAATTATTCAAAATCTGCCTGAGACGCAGAGAATCAATATTGACCGCGTCTTGAATATTTTCCGATATGTTTAGCTCGAGAGAAATTCCTTTCCGTTGTGAGTCTCCTAAATGCAATGAGATAATTTCTGAAAATAGATCTCGAAGTTGACACTGAACAGGCTCAATAATTAATTTTTTCGCCGATAGCTTTGAGTAGTCTAGGACATCATCGATGACCCTTTTGAGTTGTGAACCAGAGTTCAGAATCAATTGTAGGTCGTGTGCGCGCTGCTCAGATTTCTCCTTGATCGCCCATGCCTCGATGAGTCCCAAAACTCCACTGAGTGGCGTGCGAATTTCATGGCTCATCCGTGCCATGAGTCGTTCTCGCGATTCGGCTGCTTCAACCAGGGCGCGTTGCTTTAAATGCAAGTCTGTAAAGAGTGCGGCTGCAAAATTTACGACTACCGCACGTTCAATAAGAAATAATTGAACTGATACAACGGTTGAAATTTTCAATAGTTCTGGTGACGAAGGAGGATTAAACAGGAGCATCCCAGAAAACGGACTCAAATATCCCCAACTTGAAATTGTATGATAGATAAGGACAATGCAGCCAACTGCTAGCACAAGCGATGAATGTAAAATCCCAAAGCGAAATGCCCATATCAAGGGAAGAACATTCAGTAGAAACAGGCCCCAGGGTGGCATCAATTCAAACAATAAAATTGAGGCAATTGCGATGAATGCAATCCATAGTCCGGTAAGCTCGGAGCGAGATCCGTCTAGCGTATTCCAGTTGTTGTAAATTTGATTTGCAGCCGACGTTTTTGAAAAAAATCTGGTTGTGCCCCTCTGCAGTAAGTAAAATGAAATGGTTCCAAAGCACGAGATGCCAATTGAGTTTGACGACCACCAAGCAACCC
>CAIZJW010000097.1 GCA_903933385.1 uncultured Silvanigrella sp.
GCCGCTGGAGCGGAAACAGACGCACCGGCTCCGGACTCATCGACCACAGCAACGATCGAATTCACCGCAATCACAGTTCCTTCGGCCGCGAGAACTTGAACCAGAACTCCGCTGACAGGCGATGGAATTTCGGTATCCACCTTGTCGGTTGAAATTTCGAAGAGAATCTCTTCTCGCTGAATTTTATCGCCAACCTTTTTATGCCACTTGGTCAGCGTTCCTTCAGTGATGGATTCTCCCATCTGAGGCATCAAAACATTGGTGGCCATGAGTCTGTGTTCTCCGTCAGATGTGGATCGCGTGCCCCTTAGCCGCGTGAGCAGCTTCGAGTATCGTCTCAGAGATAGTTGGATGCGGATGAATGGTGTGAGCCAATTCATCGATCGTCATCTCGAGATTGTTACCCAAACTGAATTCTGCAATGAGTTCAGTTGCTTTGGCGTGCACAATATGCACACCTAGAATTTCGCCATATTTTTTGTCAGTGAGGATCTTCACAAATCCATCGGGACAATCTTCAATGCGCGCTTTGGCGATTGCTGAGAACGGGAATTTTCCAACGCTGTATTCGCGTCCTTCCTTTTTCAAATCCTGTTCACGATGACCAATGCTAGCAACCTCGGGATAGGTATAAATTGCACCCGGATTGGTGAGGTAATTGATGGGTGTGCGCTTTTTGCCGCAAATCACATCCACTGCAAACATGGCTTCTGCTGAGGCCGTGTGCGCCAGCTGGGGCGTTGGAATAATATCGCCCACTGCATACACATTCGCTGCAGTGGTTTTGTAGTTCTTAAGGTCAACCGGAATAAAGCCGCGGGCATCGAGTTTGATACCAACGCTCTCGAGGCCAATATCTTCGGTGACGGGAGCACGGCCCACACTGATGAGCGCTTTTTCAAAAACGCGCGGAGCGTTTTCGCCTTCCACCAAAACTTCAACCTTGCCGCCTTTGGCCGTGATGCTCTTCACTTTGACACTCGTGAGCACTTCTACGTTTTGCTTCTTGAGTGCTTTGGCGAGCTCAGCTGCCGTTTCAAAATCTTCACTCGGCACGAGTTGTTCACTCATTTCAAAAATGGCGACCTTCGAACCAAAACGCCCGAAGCATGATGCGAACTCAGACCCAACCACTCCACCGCCGAGAATCGCGAGGCTTTCCGGCACTTTGTCGATGTAGAGGATGTGGTCGGAGCTCATGATGTCTTTGCCATCGATTTTAATATGGGGAAGCTCACGCACCTTAGAACCTGTGGCCAGAAGAATATGCTTCGCTTGAAGTTTGGTTTTGCTGCCATCGGCTGCAGTGACTTCAACTTGGCCTGCACCTGCCAACCGCCCCATGCCACGAATCACGTCGATTTTGTTCTTTTTCATCAAGAAAGCCACGCCGCCGTTGACGTGCTTGACGATCTCGTCTTTGCGCTTGTTCACTTGAGGAAAGTCGAGTGTAATTGCGCCAGGCTTGTCAGCACCCGCAATCTTTACGCCATAAGACGCCAGCTTGCTCGCTTTGTCGTACATAGCAGCCGAATGCAACATGGCCTTCGTTGGAATACAACCCACATTTAAGCAGGTGCCTCCAAGCCATTCCTTCTTTTCAATGATGGCCGTTTTGAGGCCGTTCTGTGCAGCATGAATGGCAGCTACGTAGCCCGCAGGGCCACTTCCAATCACCACGAGATCATAAGATGTAGACATTTTTACTCTCCTGGGTCATAACACGCGGGCCTTTGCCGCCCGGGCTTGCTATCTAGTCCTGCCGACCAGAAAAGGCAACTCACCCGCTGGATTACAACCATGAGCTATACCCCCGTTCCAGAGTCTTTCATCAACCAATTGATGCTCCGAAAAATTCCCTTGCGCATGGAATTCGTTACGTCGGCAAGCAAACTCGAGGAGCTTCCAGCGGCAGACGTTCCTGAACTTGCGATCGTCGGACGCAGTAACGTCGGCAAGAGCTCGTTGCTTAATTTTCTAGCAGGTCAAAAACAGCTTGCTCGTGTGAGTTCAACACCCGGACGAACGCAGCTGATGAACGTGTTTGCTGCCGAACGTGGTGTATTCCGACTCATCGACCTCCCCGGCTATGGCTTTGCCTTCTCACCCCGCGAAACCCAGGCTCATTGGGCCGAAGCAATGCAGTTGTTTTTTGAAAAAAGAAGTTCACTTCTCGGCCTGCTTTTCCTTATGGACGTGCGGCGTGATGTGAATGATGAAGACGTCAGTCTTGTGCAGTGGTTTTTGGAACGCGATTTGAACGTCCTGCTCGTTCTCACAAAATGCGACAAATTCACCAAAGCTCAACTTGGTGTTGTCATTCATCAGCGAAACAAACAGCTCGGACTTCCACCGGGCATGGTTGTAACTACGAGTACGCTTCAGAAGATGGGCCTGCCAGAGGTTATGAGTGGCCTTGCGGGGCTTCTCCAAAATGAACCACGGCGGGTATGAGCAGTTTGAGAACTCTCAAAAAACTTCGGCGTAGGGGCAGAAACACCGCGCGTGGCTGGCTTGCGCAAGCAATTAAAACATATGCCAAGACTCTTGAAACCACCGAACGTTCAGCACCGCGGAGCGAGCTGCACACTCAGGTCGTCGATTTCACCCGGCAAATTTTGCAAAGTTTAGAGAGCACTCCAAGGGCGGAAACTTCTGTTCATGAACTGCTTGAAGAGACCTTGGTTATGCTCTCAAAGGAGCTCGGTCTCGAGTCAGGTGAAAGCAGCGCCCAACTTGAGCGACGCAACAAAAAAACCGCGGAAAAAATTGATTCCTCTGATGAGAATAATTTCAAAGGCCTCACCCCCCTGACACGTCTCTCCCCTCTCCCGCCAAGTGCATTTTGTCCAACTTTGGAACGCGAGAGTGATGGCGGCCTCAGCCAAAAAACAGTGGAAGCATTGCGAGATTATCATCCGGAGATTGTTTTATATTCCCCGCAAATTCCGCCCAACACCGGCACAATCGCCCGACTCTGTGCCGCTTTCAGTTGTCGGCTTCATTTGATTGAGCCACTCGGTTTTGATGTCTCGGAAAAAAGCTTCCGACGCGCGGGGCTCGACTATTGGCCCTTCGTGGAGCTCTACGTTCATGATTCTTGGGAGTCCTTCTTAATAACTCGCCCTGGCCGCCGTATTGTCCTTATCGAAACAGGTGGGCAGAATTCGCCGTCTGATTTCCGCTACGAGCCAGGCGATCTTCTTGTCTTTGGCGCAGAAACCACCGGCATTCCCCGGCACATTTTATCCGATTGCAAAGAAAACCAACGTGGGCAGCTTGTTACGATACCGATGTTTGATCGGGGTGTGCGAAGCTTAAATCTGGCGAACAGCGTGTCGATTGTCGCACATTGTGCACTGGCAAATCTGCATGCAAGTGAAACCAAAGCTCAGTTGTAAACGGAGGCACGGCCGATGCGTATCGCTTCACGTCCCCTTGTGGAACGTGGCTCATACCTTGCCGCTGAACTACTCACGCTCGGCGTAGTGATCCTTGTTGGTCTTGCGCTCGCGCACTTTGTTGCCGTGGGAAGCGCACCGTTTTCCGAAACAGTACCAATTAGTTCTGATCTCACTCATCTTCCGGAGTACGCCGGGTTGTCGCTCATAAGAAGCTTAATTGCTTTGGTTATAAGTTATTCATTTGCGATCGCTTACGGCACAATTGCAGCTCGCAATGAACGCAATGAACGCCTCATGATCCCGATGCTTGACGTTCTCCAGAGTTTGCCCGTGCTGACGTTCTTACCTGGATTTGTTCTTGCTCTCACACGACTTTTCCCCAGCAGCCGATGGGGTTTGGAAATTTCCTGCATTCTTATGATCGTCACAGGCCAGGTTTGGAATCTCGTGTTCGCATACTATGAAAGCCAGCGCGCACTGAACGCGGAGCTGAAGGAATATGCGACGATTGCGCGGTTGTCGCCTGTCGAGCGTCTCACTCGCCTCGATTTGCCGAGTGCACTCGGACCTCTGGTTTACAATGGAATGATGTCAATGGCCGGCGGATGGTTCTTTCTCACCCTCTGCGAAGGTTTCGTGCTTGGAGATAAAAGCTATCGCCTCCCTGGGCTTGGCAGTTTTTTGAGCCTCACATTTGAAAAGCAACAATATTCATCATTTATTGCGGGGCTTGCCTGCCTGATAATTATGGTTTGGGGCGTTGATTTTCTCTTATGGCGCCCGCTCATTGCCTGGAGCGCGCAGTACAGAGAAAGTCTTGAACAAGATTCGGGTACTGGAGAGCGTTCTCTTTTTCTAAACCTGTTACGTAGATCGCAAATTACACAGATAATAACCGAAAATTTTCATGCAGCAGTCGCCAGAGTGAAAGATTTTTTACGTAGAAAAAATCTCAAGGGCACACTTTTCATTACAACCTCTAGCAGTGAATTAGATGGTACCGTAAGCAAATGGCACTTTATGGCCAATCCAAGTAAAATAATTGAACGAAAAACCCGTGCCCGTCTTAGCGAACAATTTCGTGCAATCGCTCGTTGGTTTTCAGGATTTCTTGTTGGTGGATTGGTTTTTCTCCTCCTGCCAACAATTCCGAATGTTGCGGCCAGCATGGCATCAGTAACGCGCTCCGACTGGCTTGAACTTACGAATGCACTCGCGCTCACTTTCCTGAAGGTCCTTGGTGTCATTGTGTTTGCAACCCTCTGGACGGTTCCCGTTGGATTGTGGATAGGAAAGTCGCCGCGTATCAGCAGACTTGTCGCTCCAGTGATTCAGAATTTGGCTGCCTTTCCCGCTCCTGTTCTTTATCCGTTAATCGCTATGTCGCTCGCGCGTTCAAATATGGATCCAATTTTTGTTGCAACACTTCTCATGACAATCGGAAATCAGTGGTACATGCTTTTCAACGTCATCTCGGGGGCAAGTCGTATCCCTCAAGAGCTTCAGACAGTTGCTAAAGTCTTCCGATTCTCTCTCAAAGATCGATTCATAAAGCTTTACCTGCCGGCAATCTTTCCATCCCTGCTCACTGGCTGGATCACCGCTGCTGGAGGAGCTTGGAATGCGAGCATCGTGGCTGAAATTGTTGAATTTCCCGGCGGGCGCTTGCGCTCTCCTGGCATTGGTGCAGAGATAACCGAAGCAACCACGCATGGCCATTATCAACGCCTTGTGGCGGCGATTATTGTAATAACAATTGCGTTGATTGTGCTAAACCGAACCGTTTGGCGTTCTCTTCATCATCAGGCTGAGGAGCTCAAGGCATGACCTTATTCAAAGGAAGAGAGCGGATCAAAAAATGCTAAATGCTCTGCAAATATCGCATGAACCCCGCATAAATCGGGACGGTCGGAAAACGATTGTCTCGGTGCGCTCACTGTGCCGCGACTTTGTCAGACCGAATGGAAACATTGTCACGGTGCTCGAAGGTATTAATCTTGACGTCTATGATGGAGAGTTTTTGGCCGTTCTGGGAACTTCTGGCTCAGGCAAATCAACGCTCTTGCGCTGCATGGCCGGACTTCTCAAACCAACGCGCGGATCCGTAACGTACACACAACCCGAAGACCCAAACGATCCATTGGTGTCCTTCGTATTTCAGAATTTTGCTCTCTTTCCCTGGATGACAGTGCGTGAAAACGTCGAAATTGCTGTTCGCCATCTTCCCAAGAACGAACGCAGTGCACGTGTCGACAGCATTTTGGAACTCGTTGGATTAGCAAGTTACGAGGGTGTTTATCCCCGCGAATTGAGCGGCGGAATGAAACAGCGGGTGTCGCTGTCACGAGCAATGGTTGGCGAACCAATGGTTTTGTTTCTTGATGAGCCCTTTAGTTCGCTCGACCCGCTCACAAGTGAATCTCTTCGTTCAGAAATTGGCCGACTTTGGATGCAGCCAGATCGCAAAATCCGTGCCGCAGTTTTCGTTACCCACAACCTTGATGAAGCCATGCAACTGGCCGATCGAGTGGTGATTCTACAAGCGAACCCTGGCATGATTTATCGGACATTTGAGGTCCCAATCGCCCGCCCACGCAATCCGAACGCGCCAGAGTTCCGCAAATTGGAAGATGACCTCGAGCGTCTCTTTGGAGAGCTGCAGCTCGGACGAATGCTGTCAGAGCACGAGGAGGAGCACCATCCTCCAGCCGATGTGCCCCCACAAAGTGCACAAACAGAACCCCTCACTTCGGCTCCGGCAAAAACTAGAACTTCAACGACTGGGGATGCAGAGCGGCCGCGCCGCACCAAACCGCTCATCAACACAAGCCTGGTGCTCGTGGAAGGATTGCTCACTCGTCTTGCAGAAGAAGAAATCGGCATGGATCTCTATGATCTGGCCGATGACATGGGACAGAGCGTCGACCACGTGCTGCCTGCAGTCGCCTCGGGCGAACTCCTCGGACTCCTCTTTACCCCAGGAACTCGATTGGTTCTGACAGAGAAAGGTCGCAGCTTCGCGGAAGAGCAAGATCCGCTGCTTCGTCGAGCAATTTTACGTGATGCCTGTTTGAATCTCCCTATGGTTGCATCCATATACGAGCTTGTTAAAGGAACGCAGGGTGACGGATTGGAAAAAAGCATTGCGCTTGAACAGATCGTAATGATGCTTCCATTTGAAGACCCAGATCTTCAATTCGAAGCGTTGTTGAAATGGTGCCGTCATGTGAACCTTTTGAGTTATGATGCGGCGCGAGCATGCTTATATGCTGAAGATTGACATGGACTTGAGCAAACTCGGGATTTCTTTGAATCCCGAACGGGAAGAACTAAGAGCAAATGAACCACACCCTTGGGCGGGGAAAGTGCGGAGGAAAAGACGGTGAACGAGAATTTTTCAACCATCTTTCAGGCAAACGCTGCTTTTGTTGAGGAGATGTTCCTTAAATACAGCGAAAATCCTATGTCTGTCAGCGAAGGTTGGCGGGCGTATTTTGAAGGCTTTCACGAAGGCTTCGAAACCGCAGTTCGTCTGAAGCCGGAAGAGCAACATCTAAACGGACATACGAACGGCAATGGTCACGCTCTCGCTGCGGCTGGAGAGGTTCCTACAACTCCCGAGCAAATGTCATTCGAGCAGCGCACTGCAGCGCTTGTGCAGGCGTATTGCACCTTTGGACATCTCCAGGCGAATTTGAATCCGCTTGGCATAGAACCATCAGCGCACCCTGCACTTTCGCTAGAAACTTATGGCTTCACCGCAAATGATCTCTCTCGATTGACAGCCGCAGGAAATCGCCTTGGTTTATTGGCACCGATGTCGCTTGGTGCGCTTTTGGCCGAACTCACTCGCCGCTTTTGTTCAACGGTTGGCGTAGAATTTGAACACATCGCCGACCCATGCGAACGTAATTATTTATACGAATCAATGTCGAAGTTGAGCGAACCAGTAACCACAGAAACTCAGCTCTCGCTGTTCGGCGAATTAGCAAAAGCCGATGCACTTGAAAAAACCATTGCAACAAAATTTATCGGCAAGAAGCGCTTCTCAATTGAAGGCGCCGATGCACAAGTGCCCGCGCTCGAAACCGTCTTTGAAACGGGTGCGAAATTGGGTGCAAAAGAATTTCCCGTAGCAATGGCGCACCGCGGCCGCTTGAATATTCTAGTGAACTGCATACACAAGCCAATTGAACAACTGTTTGCAGAATTTGAGGGGTATCCTCATGAAGGACTCCAAGGCGACGGTGATGTAAAATATCATGGCGGTCATGAATCAGATCGCACAACACGTGACGGCCAACCTATCCGAGTTTCACTGTCGTTTAATCCAAGTCATTTGGAATTCGTTGACAGTATCGTGATGGGCGAAGCGCGTGCAAAACAAATGATTCACCACAACGGCGACACAAAAGCCGTTCTTCCTATTGTGCTTCATGGCGACGCGGCCTTTGCAGGGCAAGGTGTTGTTTATGAAACGCTGCAAATGATGAAGCTCGATGGCTACACCGTCGGCGGAACAATACATATCATCGCCAACAATCAGGTTGGGTTCACCACAAATCCCAAAGACGGACGCTCTGGTCTCACGGTTGCAGATATCGGAAAAACAGTTCAAGCACCTATTTTTCATGTGAACGCCGACGACATCGAAAAAGTTCACGCGATTATGAAAGTTGCCACTGAATATCGTCAACGCTTCGCAAAAGATGTCGTCGTGGAAATAATTTGCTTCCGTCGGCACGGCCATAATGAAACCGATGAACCACGTTTTACTCAGCCAACACTGTACAAACGAGTCGACTCAAAAGCATCACCCTACGAGAGCTATGCACAATTCCTCTCGCAGCAGGGCCGCGATGACCGCCTCTCACAGGAAGCTTTGATGGGTAAATATACCTCAATCAAGGCCGAGATGAACGCTGCATACGACAAGGTTAAGAGTGAGCATATAAAGCTTGAGGGCAATGCCCCCCATCGCGGTTTTGAAGTTTTCCGTCGCTATGTCGGAAGCGAAGAAATGCTCAAGCCATTTAGTAGCAAGCTTTCCATTGAACAACTCAAGAACCTTGGTACAAAACTCACTGAAGTCCCTGAAGGCTTTACCCCCAATGCAAAACTCTCGCGCATCATTCTCGGCGAGAGAAAAGATATGGTCGACGAAAAGAAGCGCATCGACTGGGGAATGGGAGAGCTTTTAGCCTATGCAACTCTTCTCAATGAAGGTTACAGCGTTCGCCTCGCGGGCCAAGATGCGCGCCGTGGAACTTTCAGCCATCGCCATGGAACTCTCACCGATGCCGAGACAGCGCGCCATTTCACATCGCTCACCAATTGTCTCAACGGGGAAGCTCGCGTTGAAATTTGGGACAGTCTTCTTTCCGAAACTGCGGCGATGGGCTTTGAATACGGCTATGCAACCCAACACAACAAAGCACTCGTGATCTGGGAAGCCCAATTCGGTGATTTTGGAAACGGTGCTCAGGTGATCATCGATCAGTTTATCGTTGCGGGCGAAAGCAAGTGGGGACAAACCCAAGGGCTCGTTCTTCTTCTCCCACACGGCTATGAGGGGCAAGGACCAGAGCACTCAAGCGCTCGTCTTGAAAGATTCCTGCAAATGGCAGCAGAGGGCAACATTCAGGTTTGCTATTTCACAAATGCAAAACAACTTTTCCATGCACTGAGGCGCCAGGTCCTGCGTGATTTCCGCAAACCTATGGTGGTTATGACCCCAAAGAGTTTCCTGCGAAATCCGCGCGCAACCACAAGTTTCGCCGAACTTGCAGAGAGTCGCTTCGAAGAAGTTCTCGTTGATCCTCGCTCTGAACTCGCGTCAGAGAAGGTTTCGCGTGTTTTATTGTGCACAGGAAAAATCTCTCACGACCTGCTTGATTCAACAGAAAAACAAGAGAACAAATCAGGATCTCAAAACACCGCAGTGGTTCGCATTGAGCAATTGCATCCGTTCCCACATGCTCAACTCGAAGCCGCCCTCAAGAGTTATCCAAAGGCAAAACACTGGTGTTGGATTCAAGAAGAGCCGCGCAACATGGGTGGTGCTTCGTTTATAATGCCAAAAATTGAGAAAGTCCTCGGGAAAATAAATTCCAAAGCCCAACTCGCATACATTGGTCGCAGCGAGCGAGCGAGTCCGGCGGTGGGATTAGAGAAGCTCCACCTTAAGGAACAAGAAAAAATTGTATCTGCGGGCTGGAATAGCGACGAATCAGTGGAAGTTTGATTGCACGCCTCAATGTCAGAGACTCTAAAAATCCCCAAAAATACATGTAGTTAAAAGAAGAAACACCCGAGCGATTCAGGGTGTTTCTTTCATATTCGGAAGGTTTCACCGAACAACTTGCCGGTCAGTCAATCGTTTGCGAAAGAGTAGTGCAGAAAATAAGTCAAATTCATTTCGCGAGAAACCCTCCAGCTGAGGAGAAGAACATGCAAACATCACTCACACAGCCCACTGGCCTGAAAAGTGAAATCTGCAGCGAAGAAAACATCGCTTTCCTGATGCTGTCGGAAGTATTGCGTGCTCGCAGCCAAGACATCCTCGATAATCTTAAGAACGAACAAATAGACATAGCTCGCCTCCGCAGGCTCGCTTTACACATGCGCCTTTCCGCCGACGATCTCATTCGTGGCTCAGGACTCCTGAAACGCACTCACAATTCAAAATCTTCATCTTCGCTCGACAATGGTACTGAGCCCGCCTCACTGCAAGCTATTTTCGATCTGTGCCTGATTGCAGCAAAAAACAGACTCGATGAAATGAATATTGTTCTTGAGTCTGATGAGGCGCCCTCTGATTTATTTGTGAGTGGAAATCCGTGGGAAATTGCCTACGCATTTTTCGCCACTCTTCAAAAAGCAGGCAAGGCGCAAAGACGTTTCGATCTCGAAGGCGTTTCACCTGCTGCAGGCACAAATCCCATTTCAACTTTGAAAGTTGGGATTGAAATTGCGGACGGGTTTGTAGACGTTTGCATCCCCTCTGATACTCCAATCGATCCTCATTTTGTCGATTCGACTTTCGGTAGCGATTCTGCAACGAACATGACCAGTCAAGAATGGTATTGTTTCCGCAGGTTACTCGAAAACAACAATGTTCACATTCATGTCCAGATCTGCGAAAAAGGAAGAGGCACACGCTATTGCGTGATTTTACGACTCCCCACATTCCAACCGGGATATGAGGAGCCCATCGATTTCCTTAAAGCGTCGTCGGGTTTTGTGGATTCTTCACAAGAGAACTGATGAGAGAATCCCAGGCTTCCACCGACTGAATATCACCTTGAAACTTACGTCCATTCACAAAGACTGTCGGGGTGCCAGAAACTCCGACCCGTTCGCCTTCCTGAACATCTGCTTGAATCAATTTTTCGGTCGTGTCTGCTTTGCGACATTTCTCGAAAGAGTCGGAATTCAACGACAAGGCTTTGCTCATCTCTGCATAGATATTTTCTTGAGGAAGTTTTTCTTGTGCATCAAAAACCCATTTCTTCGCTTCGGCAAGCTTGCCTTGCACAGACGCACAGTAAACTGCCGCCGATGCAGCCCGTGCCTGCTTATGAAAGCCAAGCGGAAAGTGACGAACTTCCCAGCTGACATTCTTTCCATGTTTACGGAGCACATCTTGTGTTACGGAAGCGAGTTTTTTACAGTAGGGGCATTGAAAGTCAGTGAATTCAACAACTCTTACAGGAGCTTTTGAATCACCCAGGCTAACTTGTAGGCTCTTGTTAATGACAACCAAAGGAGCTTCAGGCGCCTTCATGGAGATGCGGATTTCACCTTTTTCTATGGCTTTGTCAGTTGCCTCAGTGAGTACCTTTACTCTCTTCTGCTGACTCAAATAACGACGCATGACTTTGTTTTTTTCTTCTGCGGGCAAAGCCTGCAATTGTTTCTCGTCTTTGAAATTTTCCAAAGCTTTATCAATCTCTGGCTGATTCGGATCAAAACTTTGGTTGAGCCATTTTTCTTCCGCTGCAAAAGGCTTCTCGGCGCTCTTGAGTTTTTCGTAAGCACGAGTTTTTTCTTCCACGAATCGCTGCCTGGCGAGCGATTCGATCGTTTTGAATCTGTTCACATCAATTTCATGCAAGCGTCCCTGCTCCGAGGGAGTCAGATCTTTTTGTGAGAAGGTTTTCCCGTCAATTGTAAAGAGAGCTGATGGGTCCGCTGCGAAAGCGGAAGTGAAACAAATTGAGGCACAAAAAAAAGCATTGGCTTGAATCAAAATACGACGACCAATCAACATAAACTTCCTCCTGAAAACATCTTCCGCAGGGAAGAATCTGCGCACGATAGGTTTGATGCAGCAGGCTGACAAGAGATGATTCATCAGAAAAAAGTAAATATTGTCAGAGGGAATAAAACTTCACTCGAGATACCTTCGCCGCGCACCTCGATGAGTACGAGCGATGCGCCGCAAGAAATAGCTGTGGCGGACGCTCAACTCGGTTCTCTCCGCCTCAAATGTCAACATTCGTGCTCGAGAAATACCAAGGCCAACTCCAGTGAGTAGTCCCAATAAGAGAGCCGCACCGCTCAATGCAAGCAAAGCAGGAAGAACAAACGACTGTGTCTCTGGACTTAGAAAATTCGTGAACCACTCAGGTTGAACCTTATAGAGTTGCCTGGCCACCGCGTGCAGCGCGATAAAGGGAGCAGCAATAGCTACGGCAGATGTGAGTGGATAAACAAAGAGCGCCCAGCGTGCTGCTCTGCGCCATGACATGACTCTTCGAAAGTGCTCGAAGTAATTGTTCTTCATATAACGCTGAAATGCCGTATCGCCCCGCGCCTTGGCTTTGCTTTTCTGCGCCTGACTTGCGGGTTTACTCGCAGAGGGCAATGCACCATCACTCATTTGCTTGCTCCTTTGTTGGTGCATTCAACTCACTCCTTTGAGACGATAAAGTCATACCAACTGCTGCGACACGCTTGTAGCCCGGCCGTAGCGGGCACGTATTTGTCGCTCATTTTCAATATGGCGCTGATTGACGACATCAATTTTAGAAACCACGGCCTCACTCATTCCGCGCCACTCATCGATCACTTCGCGCCAACCACGCGGAAAAAGCAAACGCAACTTAGCGAGCCGCCAGTAGCCTGGAAAGTGGTCATGACGCTCCGTAGACCAAAGTCCCATAAACAAAATCAGAGGTCCGGAAGCTAATCCAATGATAAAAGCCAATGCTTCATTTAATTCAGGCCAAATCAAAAGAAGAATTGCCTTTGCACTCAAACTTCCGAGCGCAATCCAAATTGCAAAAACGTAAACACCGTGGGCAATTTTCATTGTCGCAAGCACGTCTCTGTCGCTCGTGCTAATATCCGCGAGGAATCCAGCAATGCGCTGCGGAATGAACCACACGAAAAAACTCAAGTACTCAATGGGCCCGGCAATAAGAAAATAAAAAAGACCCTGGGTGGTAATCAACTTGAAAAAGGAGCGCTTCTTCTCATGGGCCTCTCCCCAAATAATTTGCGCTGGTGAAATATTCATAGCCAGAAGCATGCGTCGCATTGTTTGCACGCGCGCCAGAAAGACCGGATCTTTGTCG
This sequence comes from uncultured Silvanigrella sp., assembly GCA_903933385.1. Lineage (GTDB taxonomy): Bacteria > Bdellovibrionota_B > Oligoflexia > Silvanigrellales > Silvanigrellaceae > RFOM01. Next base: position 12,986 of record CAIZJW010000097.1, read on the forward strand.
AACTCAGGGCGATATGTATCAACAAAAACCCGAAATTCACGCGCACTCTGCGGAGGACGGCCATAGGCTATTTCAAAAAGAAACAGCCAATTGCGTTTTTCATCCCATGTTGAGAACTGAGCGAGCGCCTCGAGAATTGAATGCTGCAGTGCATCCATGAGGTCTTCCACAGGAGTTTCGCTGCTCGTCACCGCTATTGGTTCACAGAAATGCACTGCGATGTCCGACCGATACTCATCTTTCTCGAAGTAATCGATGGCAACAGGTTGGAGGACAACTGTGAAGTTTTCATTTCTCGAATGTGTCATGGCCTGCAGGGCCATGCGTGCGATTCCCGTTTTGAGTTTTTGCAGATAAGGGAGGTCGTGGCTCACACCCTCTGGAAAAATCAGAATTCGATCGCCCGCAACAATTGCGTCAGACACAGCCTGAAATGCTTCAGTATTCGCATCTGCACGCCATTCTTTTTCGCTGACACCTCGCTCGAGAGCCTGCTTGTAGGCTTGAGCTTCAATCATCATGTCCTGTGTGCGACGAACGGGAATGGATTTAGTCAGTTCAAGAAGGGGCCTCATGATGGGGTGAGCCCAAAGAGTATGCTTAGAAATTGGGCGAAGTGGAACGGGAGCAAGGGCCATCATGATGGCAGGATCGACAATTCCACTTTGGTGATTCGATGCCCAAATTGCGTGCGGACCGACATAAGGTGTTCCAGACACCGAGATTCTTCGGAAGAAAATGCGGCTCAGCGCTTTAGCAAGAACTCTCAGCATTCCATCTCCAGGTTTTGTTCTCCTTTGAATTTAACGTAAGATGGGCCCTCTGAGCAGGAGTCCGCTGTCAAACCCGACACCGACTCTGAATCTCACGAAATCCGCGTCAGGAGATTGGCTGTGCCGAACGTGACCCTCTCAACTTCCATGCAATGGACCTCCGATGGAGTCGTGCATTCTCTTCAATTACCCTTGGAATGCTGCGTCCGACAAAACGGCTCAAACGTGAGCCGCGTGATTGTGGCACTGCATGGATTCGGGGACAACGCTCGCAACTTTTCTTCTGTGGCTGATGAATTAAATCTCAAGGATACACTTTGGGTCATACTTCAGGCGCCTGAAACCTTACCGTTTCCTGGTGACGGCCGTCAGTGGTACGAACTCTTTGGCAGCCCGCACGCTCAATTGCGCTCCTCATGCGGCAAAGTTAAAAATTGTCTCGAACTTATTCAAAAACAAATGAATTTGAATTGGGACAAATTCGTCCTGTTTGGCTTCTCGCAAGGGGCTTTCGTTACACTTCTTTGTGGTCTTGAGTTCCCGCATCAACTCGGTGGCGTTCTGGCTCTCAGTGGTTATCTCGCACAGGCTCACAGAATTTCGTTACCTTCACCTGAGCGCCAAAATCTTCCAGTGTTCTTGGCTCACGGAATGCACGACCAAGTTGTTTTTCCAGCCCAGCATTTTGAGACCCAAGACATACTAAATCATCTTGGCTTGACACGCATTACAGCAAAAACATATCCGGGAATTGCTCACAGCATTTGCGCTGAAGAACTATTCGATATCCGAAAATTCATCGAGGGTTTAAATTGAGCTACAAACTCATCCCCGACGCCAAGTCTATCAACTTGCGCACCGACGATCTTTCACAACTGTCCGAGGTCGAGCGCTCGATTGCGCTTGAACAGGCTCGCCTGCAACTCGAACAGCGTGCTCAGGGAGGCATGAATGCCTATCTCGTGAGTCTTGAACTCGTGGAAGACGATCCCCAGGAAATTCAGGAGAGCCTCGTTGAGCTTGGAAGTCTTGTGCGCTCACTGGGCGACGAGCCTGTTGGGGTCACAGTTCAGAAGCGCTCACGGGTTGTTCCTGCAACCCTCATTGGCACTGGAAAAGCAGAAGAACTTCGCAATTCAGCGCGCGAACTCAAGGTTGATTACGTTGTTTTTGACCAAGAACTCTCTCCCTCTCAGGTGCGCAACCTAGAGGTCATCATCGAGCGCCCGATACTCGATCGTGCTGGTGTCATCCTCCAAATTTTCAGAAAAAATGCGAAAACCAGAGAGGCAAAAACCCAAGTTGAAATCGCGCATCTCGAGTATCTCGCGCCGCGTATTTCAAATTCCTGGATCACTTTTGAGCGTCAGCGAGGCGGCGGATCGGGTGGTACCCGACTCAAGGGAGCCGGAGAAACCCAACTCGAACTCGATAAGCGCAGAATCCGAGAAAAAATCGCATCTCTGAAGAAAGATTTGGAGCGCATCCAAACCGAGCGCAGCACCCAACGCAAACTCCGCGCTGAGGAGTTTAACGTTGTGCTTGTCGGCTATACCAACGCCGGAAAAACCACGTTGATGAACGCACTCACCGACAGTCACTTATCGGCCAAAGATGCTCTGTTTGAAACACTCGACTCCGCAGTGCGAACCCTGAAAGGCTCGCAAAATCCGCGGGTGCTCGTGACCGACACAGTTGGCTTTATTCGCAGTATTCCTCACGGTCTGGTTGCAAGCTTTCGCTCGACACTTCAGGAAGCTGCACGCGCCGATCTCCTGGTTCATGTTGTTGACGTCAGTCACCCTCGCTACAAAGATCACATCCGCGTCACCGACGACGTTCTCAAAGAAGTTGGTGCAGGCGAAGTCGACCGCATGTACGTTTTCAACAAAATGGATGCTCTCAAAGGTGAACCGCGGCTTGGCAAAATACTGGCTCGTGCCTATAAAAATGCGGTGTGTTTAAGCGCTCAACACCCCGATGAAATTCGCAAGTTGCGCGATGCACTTGTGCAATATTTTAGCCGCAACATGCTTGAACTCACAATCGATGCAGCCTACGACAATTCAAGCCTGATGGCTGCTATCTATGCTCATTCAAGGGTTCTTGCCACTGAATGGACAGACGATTGCGCCCGCTTTCGTATTCGTGTTTCAAGGGCTTCCGCGCGTAGATATTTTGCTCATCTGCTCTCTGCCGAAGAACGGGCGCTACACGGATTGTCAACGGAAGACGACGAAGATTCTCAACACTCTGCAATGGAGCTCAGCAAGCCATGACAACATCCAACAACCAACCGCCAGGCCCTTCCACCATCGGCGACAAAACTGTCCCTGAATCGGTGCATGGAAAGATTCTTGAGCTGAGGGACATTGAAACACGTTTGGGTCATCTGCCAGTCGAAACATTTGCTGTTTCAGATCTTCACAAGCGATTTACCGATCCAAGCCAAATGAGCCATGTCTCATTTATGGAGCAACGCACTGAAGTTCTTTTCAGAGAAATTTCTGGGGAATTGCACGACTGCGGCTGGTCGTTGAGTGAAATTGCCCAAGCGATAAACACTCTGCTTTCTTACAGCGGTGGTCCAAAATACTGCAATGAAGACGAAGTTGCAGAGGTTCTCGGATGAGAGCCGCAGGGCCGTCATGTATCGTCGAAAATCAACACATTGGCTCTACCACCTATTACTCTATTGGCGGCAGCGCAGCCTTTTACGCACGTCCGAAAAGCCTCGCTGATCTTGCAGAGTGTTTGAATTGGGCTCGAGAAAAGTCACTTCCGATTGCCATTTTGGGCAGTGGAAGCAATGCCCTACTGGCCGACGGAACATTCAACGGACTTGTGATCACTCTCTGCGAACTGACAGCAAGTTACTGGGAAAATGAACAGACTCTTTTTGTGGAAGCTGGAGTCACGAACACCGAGGTTGCAGAAATCTGCCTGGATGCAGGACGAGCCGGCGCCGCGTGGATGTACAGAATGCCTGGTCAGCTCGGTGCAACAGTGCGTATGAACGCGCGCTGCTATGGTGGAGAAATATCCCAGATCGCAGTTGATATTTTTACGATGGATGTTGAAGGTCGGCTGCGTATCCGTTCGGGCAAAGAAGTTTTTCACGGCTACAAGAAAACCCTTCTCATGGACTCTCCAGAAGTGGTTGTTGCAGCTCGTCTCTTCCTCCCAACAACAGCCTCGAGGGAAGAGCTTTTAGCCATCATGGAGAGCTGCGAATCCGACAGGCACCGCAAGCATCACTTTGACCACCCAAGCTGTGGCTCTACCTTTAAAAATAATTATGCAGTGGGACGTCCGAGTGGACAGGTTTTCGAACAATGCGGCTTAAAGGGTGCCCGACGCGGGCAATCAGAAGTGAGCCAATTTCATGCAAACTTTGTTTGGAATCTCGGCAATGCAACAGCCCACGACATGCTTTCTTTGGCCGCCCACATGCGAGAACGAGCGTTCACGCTGCAAAATGCAGATCTCGAACTTGAAGTGCAACCGATCGGTTTATTTTCTGACCAGATTATTCAAGACTGCGCGCTCGATCGCCTTGGGCCCACTGTCGCCGAAGAAGATGCCAAGTGGGTGGGTTTGCTCTGGCATGCGCGCGCTGCCTCAAGTCACAGTTCTGAGGAATTCAAAGAAACAACTCTGCTTGAATCGCCCTACTTCGATTATTTCCGCACCCCCGGAAAAGGGCAACCTGAAATAGCTCTCCGGCTGGTGCAATTGATTTCACTCAGTGAGGCCGCAAGCAATCCAGAGCAACCTTTCCTGCGTTGGGAAACACACCTCAAGAACACAAACAAAACCTGGAATGATCTCTTCCCGCTGAAACCTACCCAATCTGTCGGTTTCGTTGATGAGCTCTGGCTCAGCAGTGTCTCAGAACTTTTTATCGCAAACGGTGATCCGGCAAAAACCGATTACCTAGAATTCGAATGCACTCCCGATGGCCACTGGATCGCTATTGCTTTCGACGGGCCGCGCAAACGTCGGCCTGAACATTCAACGCCCAATGCTAAATTTTGGCCCGACTTTAAGTTCGAGCGAGAAGAGCGATGCTTCTCAGTGACATTCAACCATTCCCGACTCGCGGCTATGATTCACAATTCGCAATTGAGAATTCAAGCCTGCCTCAGTTTGGGGGGTGAAGGCTTTTACCTTGCACCGCACTGGAGCCCTTCAGGAAGCGCAGAATGCTGGGACACACAACATAAACCCGATGTCAAACCCGACTTCCATCAACCACAGCGCTTTTGGCGCGTTGCATTGCTCTAACAGGCAGTTCACAATATCAGCTTAGAATAAGCTTTTCTTGCCAAGGATGGGTTGGGACATGGACCACCGTTCAGTTGCATCATCTAGAGTTCATCGTTTTTGCTTGCCGTTTGTTTTCCTTTTGGGGGCTCAAGCGTGCAAGCCGCGTGTTTTCAATGACTCAATGGAATCTTCAACCGCACGGTCTGCAAGGCATGGAAACGAAGCTTTGGCCGCCGCACTGACTCCCCTTTGGCCAATCCCGAAATCGGCTGCAGACGTTGCTGCACTACCGGCTGTCACCAGCACGGGAATCTCAACGCTTCTTTGGCAACGAATTCTTGCCGAATCCTTTGTCGACAACAGCACTGGGCGGCCTTTGACACTGTCGAGCCCGGAATGTGCACGTTCTGTTGATGCGTGGCGAATTTCCGCTGCTCGACTTTCGCTTTATGAAGTTGATTTGCCAGGCAACGTCACCAGCTGGCAAACACTCGCCTTACAACGTGAAAGCGACCTGGCTCAAAGGATACAGCTGCACATCACAGTTCAACCCTGGTGCAGTAGCACACGTCTGGAACGCAGCGACTTTGTCCACACGCTCGATCACGCTGTCCAATTAACGTTTGATCTGAGTTTGCCATTCCTCTCAAAACACAATCAAGCTTGGCTGGAAGAGCTCTCAGCTAAAAGTCGTTCAGAGAGTCAGTTAGTCGTTAAGTCGGAAAACAAAATTCTGCCCTACGCAAGAGCTTTGCTCGACATCAATTCGAGCCAAAATGGCCGCGCTGCGATCGTGGCAGCATGGAACGACTCACTGCAAACGCAGAGCCTCGCCAGAGCGAACAGATTCCCCAATGCTGAGTGGCTGGGTCTGAAACAATCGCTCGGCGCAAATCGTAATTTGAAAATTGTTGGAAAAGGAGTGCTAGCACACCCTACCCTGCAATCAAATTCATCCGCGCTTGCGCCTTTTTTTGCTAAGTTCATTTCTGAAAAGAATCTCGTCCGTATCCGCGCGCACATCACTGAAGGACTCGGAACCTCCCAGCACTTCTACCGCTGGGAGAAGCAGGCTGGAAAAATGGCACGCGTGGCGCTGCAAACAACTTCAGCCTCGTGGGACAGAGGAGCTAATACAGTGACTCTCAGCCCACTCTTGGTGAATCCGCAACTATCTAGCAGATTGGGAGTTGAGCAACCTGCATCTGAAGCCCATCGGCCACTTCTACGCGACGTCGATCTCGAGTCAACGCCTATGGCTAACGACATTGAACCTCAGGAACTGATTTCATTAAATGAAAAAATCATCGACCATGAGCGCACGTCCGTTCATTCAACTCGCTGCGTGAGCTGTCACGCACTCGATGACGCGCAAAATTTTGCGCGGGAAGGTCGCCCCGTTGCACAACGTGGAATCACCCCAGCGCAATTGACACTCATTGGAGTCAGCGCTGATGGCCGTCCGGTTGTGAATTTGCGCTCGCTCCGCACCGCAGATTCAGACGCTGCGCGCTTTGAAGAGGAATTTCACAATGTCCACCAACCCCGATCCGCAAAGCAATAATTCACAAATTTTGCAAAAACTCTCGGATGAGCAAAAGCATGACCTCATGGCCGCACTTCTTTCTGTAAAATGGGCTGCCGATATGCTTCAACCTTCCGACGGTTCCGAGCCTCCCTGCGCGTTGATTGCTGCGCATCTGCTAAAATCGCACCAGCATTTAACTCCATTTATTGAAGCTATTTTAGCACAAAGCGAAGGCTCAATTTCATGATAAACGTTTTGCATCTCGATGACGACGCATTGTTTCTACACCGTTGTTCAATTTCGTTTAAAACATCACCCCATGTCGCTCACATCAATTACTCCACAGCAAATAGCGCCGAGGAATTTAAAAGCAAACTGGCAAGCCAACAACCACAAGGCGTTCTGCTCGACCTGAGCTTTGGTGGTAAAGCCCTCAAAGGGCTTGAAGTGTTGCGCGAAATCAGGGAGCAAGGCTACCAGGGTTCTGTTATGGTCATGTCAGCGCTCAGCACCTCCGACATTATTCTCGAATGCATGCGCGCCGGAGCGAACGATTTTCTCTCAAAAGGCGTCGATGAAAGTGAACTCACATTCCGAGTCTCGAGGCTGCTGCAAAGCGTCAATCCACAGCTTCCGTTTCGTGGAACAACTCGCAATCTACCAGCGCATATCACAGGCCGAGCTATGCGGGATATTCAACAACGGCTTGCTCGAGTGCTCAACTCCTCGGTGCGCTCGCTGCTCGTTTCAGGAGAGAGCGGTTCAGGCAAGGAAATGGTTGCAGACACGTTGCGATCACTCCTCCCAGCGGGGAGCCCATTTATCTCAATCAACTGTGCTGCTCTCGCCACGAATCTTATTGAAGGTGAAATATTCGGCCACGAAAAAGGAGCTTTTACAGGCGCAACACACTCGAAAATTGGCTTGTATGAAGCTGCCGATGGAGGCTGGTTCTTTCTCGATGAAGTGGCGCGACTCAGCCTTCCGGCACAAGCCTCTCTGTTGCGTGCTCTTGAGAATGGTGAAGTGAGGCCTGTGGGTGGAACGCGTTCAAAAAAGGTCAATGTAAAAGTCATTGCTGCCACCAATGAATCCCTCGATAAAATGGTTGAAAACGGAGAATTTCGCGCTGATCTGCTCTCACGATTGCGTGGGTACGAGATCGCTTTGCCTCCGCTGCGAGCGAGAAGTCATCTTGAACGCCAAGAGATTGTTGAAGCTTTATTAGATCGACTCAATGTCTCAGTGCCCGTGGACAGCAGCGAATTCCGCATCACCAACAGTTGTATGGCTGTTCTTTGCGGTTTGCCGTGGGATCAGGGAAATATCCGCGAACTTTGGCAAACAATTTTGGCCATGAGCGTCGATGCCAGCGACGGAGTTTTGAGTCTTGAGTCTCTGCCGCCGCGGCTCTTGCAGAAAAAGAAAGCGGAGAGCCAATCAACCGAGGCAGTTCAGCAAATCAACGAAACACCGCTCTGTCCAGCACCTGAAATTCTTCCGGAAGGATTGAAATCAATCCTCACTCCAGCATTTCCATTGAATTTCGAGAACCTCGTTGACTCTCTTTTTGAACATCTACTCGATTCGTTGCGCAGAATCGCTGGTGAAGAATTCCCAAGCCAACGCGTGGTCGCACAAATGTTTAGCATGACCCGCCATGAGGCAACGCAACGCATGGCACGCACCGGGAAAAGCCATCAATAACGCGGATAAGTTTCAATTCCTTTGGCTCGCAAAAAACTCTCAACCTGAGTCAGCCTACGGCGCTGATCTGCACGAATGCGTGATTCATCGTTGTCGAATCGTGCTACATCTTCAAATCGATTGCTGTCAGGATCTCGATATGAATCAACCGAAACCTGAATAAGGTTTTCTAAGGTAATGCCCAGCATTTTTAAGCCAGACATTCTCTCCAAAAAACCCTTTCTGTCGGTTGCAGCCTCCGGACTTTGTGTCAGCAACGTAAAAAAGGCCGCAGCGAGCATGGGATGATTCGCAGGCAAAAGAGCACCTCGGGCCGCATCTTCAAAGCGTAAACGCATGGGCTTTATCTTGCTCTCGAGATAATAAGAATCAGCCTCTTCGGGCGAGCGACTTCCGCAGGCAATACAACTAAAAACTCCTACATTCCTGAATCCAGAATCCCCATGCCCGTAGTATGCTTGAGTTGGACTCCCATCTCGATTGATGGTTCCCTCAGCGTGTCCAATAGCAAGAATCAAATTCGACTTCGGAGTTTGAATGGCATCTTGGAGATTGAAGTTAATTTCAGTAGGTGCCTGAATCGGCGCTGCAGGCCGCTCAATTACCCTATCAACGACAACAGGCCCTGAACCAATACGAATTCGGTTCTGACATCCAATCAGCGCAAATGAAAGAACGGGCGCAAACATTTTTAATGCTTTTGAGAAAGAAGCTCGATGCAAAATCGTTGTCGACTTTCTGCTGGTGTTGAACCCATCATTCTTAACCACAATCATCTGCCTCAAATTTGAATTCACTCGGTTGTCATGGAAAATAAACTTCGAGTGCTTCAATCGCGTGTGGGACGTCTTCCGCCCGGAGCAATCCACTCCTGAAATTTCTTCAACTCAGCAGGCGTAAAACTCGACTTTCTAAATGAAGAGTCATCCAACGAAACTTCAATGCGGCGGTTAGCTGCACGGCCCTGCTTGGTTGCGTTGCTCGCCACTGGATAGCGAAATCCAGCACCCGAGGTTGTCACAATATTTCCCTCGAGACCCCTGTTCATCAAAGCCTTCTTTACTGCGTCAGCCCTTCGCTTCGACAATGCAGCATTGTAATCAATGGCACCCACAGAATCGGTGTGACCTTCAATACGAACCTTGTTCGGTTTTTCAACCAACAGGCGCTGCATGAGGGCGCTAATCGCTTTGCTAGCTTCTGGAGAAAGATCAGCACTGTTGAATTTGAAGCGCACATAACCAATATCAACAACCTGCCCTTCAACCATCAAACGGAGCAGACTTTCATCGCTGGCCAGTTGTCGTGGCTGTTCTTCAGCTCGGCTTTCAACCAAAATCCGATCAAGCTCGACATCTGAATACGCTTTACCCACATCACGCAAATCGAAACTCTCTTCGCTCTCCACTTCTTTCACGCCGCCACCCGACCATCGCACGCCAGCCATGACACGCATCAGAGGCGAACCTACTCCTCGGCCAAAGCCAGTTCCTGCCGAGCCGTGCAAGCTCAAATTTTCATCCCATTGATAGCGTGCCCCAACGGCCCATTCCCAAGGATTTCCGGCACTGTTGAGAGCGATGTAGCCTTGGCTAAATTCAGTTTTTATTCCTGCCTCAAGGCCAAGATGCTGCGGACGCCTCGACGTTCCAGACAAAGTCCAACGCACACTGCTGTCCCAGCTCGCTGCCCAGCTGCGCGCCAAAAGAGTTCTTCGCCCTCCTGCGAATCCGGTATCGCCAACAACTCTTTCGCGATCACCCCAAATGATTATTCCAGGAGTGAGGCTGATTTCCCAGTCACCTGCTGTCGAAAACAGGGAACTCGGAACGGTCAATTTTGTCCGCGCGGTGCCATCGGAGAGCATCGCTTCAGTGTTGCCCGATGGAACACGAAGATCAGCGGCAATGGAATGAGTTCCAGCAAACGAGGTTCCCCACTCGAGAATTTTGAATTTGAGCCCAGCTCGCAAATCAGAGAGCAAAAAATAATCACGCGTCGAACCAACCTGAAGAAGGTAGTTTGATGGATTTTCATGCGCACTGACAAATGCAAACGGAAGCACACCATAAAAATCGATATTCTCTGTGAGTCCATATCCAGCGGAAAGATGTGTCATCCAGAGATGGTCGACAACTCCAACACGTTCCTCTTTACCATCACCTAGCTCTACAGGACGCAGCGCATAGTCAGATGTCAAACCCAACATCCAAGATTTGTTTGGCAACGTGTAGGGCGTTTCACTGAGCAATGCAGAGTCATTTGCTGCACTGGGTGCATAGTTTTCTGCATTTACTCCCAATGCAGAAGCATTTTTCGACATGAGTGCTGCAACGACAAAGAAACAAGAAGAAATGGAACAAAGAAATTGAGCTTTGTTCTTGATTCCTAAACAGACTCTTTTTTCCGATTGTCTTTTTAAATTTAAATTCATTTCAGACGCCTCCTGGAACGACGAGTCAACAGGTGCGCTGCAGCAGCTGGAAGCGCAAGTAAGAATAAGACAAACAGCGGTGCGCTAGAGGAATTCCGCGGCCATAAAGCAGCAAGAGAACCACAGTTTCCTGTGCCGCCTTGGAGCCTTAATTTTGAGAGATCAGCTGTCGCCTGATCGTCGCCGACAACTGCAAATTCATTCTCTGACAAACTATTTGCCTCATCTGAATTGCGATAGTCTCTGAAGTCGCCATTGTTGTTGGGGCGATTGTAGAAACCATCGCCTTTGGGCTCTTTCGCGCCCTTGAGGTCGCCGTCAACGGTTCTGTCGTCACCCGCCGGTTCGCACTTCAATCCGGATGTTGTTACCGCAGCCACTGTGACGGTAAATACTTGACTGACCGAGGTGCCATCTTGATACACAGGAGTGACCGTCACTGTGTTCACTCCAGCCTTGAGACCAATGAACTTAATTGAAAACTCACCCTGCGGAGCTCCCGGCGACACCGCATTGTAGTTAAACTCACCCCCACCAGCAGGTTGTACACGCACAGTGACGTATTGGAGTGCATTTTCATCCATGACATCGAACATTTTATTGAGATCTGATTCGAGGTCATTTTCTTCTTTCGCGTAGGAGAATTTTACTTTTCCATTGCCTGTGCGAGCGCTATTCTCAATCAAAAAATCGGCTGGGTTGAGTGTTGGATTGCCATTGTTGTCGTAATCGAAATATGCTCTCTGGCTCGCCGTATAGAGAACGTGATGGAAATTAAATTTGCTATAGGCGGAGTTGAGCGCCTCAGTATGAGCCGCGGCTATCGCTTGAACAGCCTGCCTATCGACACAATAATCACGTTGCTGCCCGAGCAATATGCCTGAAACAATGCCCTCATTTTTCAACCGAGCTGTGTTTTTGCAGGTTGAAGCAGCAACATTTTTGGGAATATTCGGCAAACCATCTGTGACGAGCAACACATGCCGGCCCACATTCGCAGCGTTTGCTCCCTGATAAACTGTTGCAGCGCTTTTAAAGAAGTATGTGAAATCAGTTGAACCACGTGGCGCTTGCGCAGCGAAACTCGCAAACTGCTGGAGTGGGCTCACCTCAATGAGAGAATCAGCAACTCGCAGTGGCAAAAACTCACAGATGGAAAGCTTATTTCCCAACTCAGTTTCGTTCCATCGCGCGATCGCCTGTGAATCGGGAAAGCTTGGCGCTTGGGAAGAGCAATAGCTCGGGGTAAATGATGGATTGTAATCATCAACTCGATTGTTGGGATCAACAATTCCAGCCCGACCGTTGTAATTTATAAGCGCAAGCTGCGGATATCCGGCTTGATTGTCTGCGACTCCAGAAGAAAGCGATTTTTCCGCGTACCGTTCCATAAATCTATTCAACACACCCGCCCGCGTTGAAGACGGATCGGTGGTTGCAGCACTTTTGGAGTTATCGAGAATCAATGCCAATTGCCCGCGCAGACGGTTTTGTTTGGTTTTGCAGTTTTTCACCTTCCAATTGAACACTGTGTCCAAGTTCGCACTAGGATCTGCTTGCAGAGTGAAAGAGTCGGGAAGAGCTTTGTTTCCACTTCCGGGAAGGCAATCCAGAGCGGTTGTGGCGACTTGTTCACAGCGAGTGTACGTGTCGGCAACAGCAACTGCAGAGAAACTCGCAAAGGGAACAGATGACAACGCCACACAGGTCATTAGGCCTTGCGGGCACAGCGGCAATTTATTCCTCACAGCCAGGGGCTCCTTCTCTGCTGAGGTCATTTCCATCAGGTTATTGAGAAATATTGCCATGTTTGAGGCAAAAACGACCACCCTAAAGATAGCTTCGAATAATCCTAGGGTTGGATAATTGACACACCCCCCTCGGCTGAGTGAATTTGCTGTCAGTGCAACAGCAGATAGTTCCTTTTGTCCCTGAACCGTTAACCGAATGTCTTGAAGCGGAATTCAAAATGACCTCTGCCGACCGCAGTTCTCCCCAAAACCGAAAATCGCAGCGCACCATTTACCTTGATTGCAATGCAACGACGCTGACACACCCTGTCGCTCTGCGGGCTGCCCGTGAGGCCATGGAACTTTGCTACGGCAATCCGAGCTCAACACACATCACAGGGCTACATGCAAAATCTTTCCTCGAAAGCGCGCGCGATGCAGCGATGGTTGCGGTAGGTGCAGGATCGAACGAAGAAATTATCTTCAATAGTGGCGCCACTGAGGGAATTCAAACCACGATTTTTTCTGTGTTGAATCATTTAGCACAAGAAAATCGTGCACGAGGCTCACTGCAAAGATTCCGCATTCTTTTTGGCTCTACTGAGCACAAGGCAGTGCCTACTGCGCTTTCACATTGGGCCGAAATTCTCGGTGCACCGGTCATTATTGAAGCCATTCCCGTTGATTCAAAAGGTATTTTCGATTTTAAATTCATTGAATCTCGATTACAGGAAACCGCACTGCTCTGCACCATGGCAGTCAACAATGAAACAGGTGTTATTCAACCTCTCCAACCATTGGCTGACCTTTTGGGCACTCAAGAGGGAAGTGGATGCCTCTGGTTTGTCGATGGAGTTCAAGCCCTCGGAAAGTTTCCCCTCCAGCTGAACAAACTCGGCGCTCATTATGCCTGTTTTTCTGGTCACAAGATTAATGCTCCCAAGGGTATTGGATTTCTTTATGTGCGCAGTGGTGCCCCCTACACTCCACTGATTGTTGGTGGCGGACAAGAGCGTGGAATGCGTTCCGGAACTGAAAATCTTCCAGGAGCAGCTGCTTTTGGAAGAATCCTGCGCGAGCTGAATGAAGCATCATCGAATGTTTTTTTGAGTCATTCCGACCTCCTCAACTGCCAACAAAAACTGATTCAAACACTCAGCAGCTGTTTTCCGACCCTCGCCTGGAACGTCGACCTCGATCATTGCGTTCCGACGACTTTAAATTTCTCCGTGGAGGGTGTCTCAAGCAGAGAGTTGATGAATGCTTTTGATGCCGCAGGTGTGCGAGTGTCAGGAGGATCTGCATGCAGTTCGGGCAAAGCTAGTGAAAGCCACGTTCTTGCAGCAATGCATCTCCACAAGTGGCGGGCACAAAATGCAATTCGCTTGTCGTTTGGTCCGGGCAATTCACTCGAGGACATCGATGAAGCTTGCCGTGCGATTCAAGCAGCAGGAGAGGCTCTTCAGGCAAGCTGCATGATTCCAAACCTTCCAGCACGCGCGGAACAATTGTCGCAACTCATGCAAGTGACTGGCCCAGGAATTTCTGAACTTCGCTCCTCCCAAGGCACTCGTGCCTGGCTGATTTGCCAAGAAGAAAACAACTCCAGCAAGAACTTCCTTGTCGCAGACTGCAGCCGCGCTCTGTGCGAACTTCAAAACAAATTAGCTTGCCGCGGCCTCACAAGCACGCAAATTCTCGTACTCGATGAAAAGCATGAGTCCCAAGCCCTTCCGGAGGGATGGCATCAATTCGAAACCGGCTCAGGAACGTCACTCCTCCTCAAAAACACCTCGGGCTCGAATGGAGCTCCCACTCTATTTTGTCCGACAAGAAATTGTCTCGTTGAAACGCTCAATGATGCAAAAGCAAATCAGCTCCTCTCTGGACAAAATGTTCTAATTTGCCTTGCCGACGAAGCCACTCCACTCTCGGCCTACGATGTCATCGCCTGGTCAGATTCAGCACATCAAGGCTCGACAACGCGTCTTGCAAACGTTTCCTCTGAACAACCTTCGGGCGAGTGCCCACAACCGCTAGACGTCGGGAAAATTGAATGCAGTCGCGAGGAATTAGCGGCACAACTTAAACACAAACGTTTCATGGTTCTCGATGTGCGAGAGCCCTTTGAATCCGCAACCAGTCATCTCGACGAAATTCTTATTGAACTCCTGGGAGCGAAGGCCTCAAAGAAGCTTGCCCAAGAACGCAAATCACACCTCGATTTCCATGTTCTTCCCCTTTCGCGCTTGCCCCAGTTTTTGCTCGATTGTCTTGAACAAAAATCTCCGGAGCATATTTTATGTGTGTGCCGAAGTGGTCAGCGCAGTTTGCAGGCTGCCCAGCTACTGCGCAGAGTTGTTCACTGCCAGGCTCTCAGCTTAAAAGGAGGCCTCGCAGCACTCTTGGCACCCGCGGTTTCGCTCTCACCACGTCAGGCCTCAAGCCCACCTCATGCAAAATGACGAACGCCTTCAAACTCCGGAATCCATTCGCGCCCGTTTTACAATGGATGATTTGGAATGCTGCCTGATTGAAACAGCCGACGGCAGTGACTCGCTTCTCTATAGAACAATTGGCACAAGCGAATGGACCGAACCTATGCACAGTTCAAAGGGTGCATGGTCGGAAACGCTGTTTGTTTATGAACCTGCTCTGCGGCAATCGCTCGAACTCATCAAAAATGACGAAACATGGTGTGTGGCATCCATTGGGCTTGGACTTGGATACAACGAACTCATTTGCGCAGCTCTCGCGCTGAAAGCGAATCTTCCATCACGTCAGCTCAAACTCACGTCCTTCGAAAGCCAAATGGCCTTTCGTAAATCCTTTGTTGAAGTGTTCGGGCATCATCACTCACAAACTTGTCCAGAGGCTTTGCGCGGCGCCTACGAGAGAACGACAGCCCTGATTTGCGACTTTATTGGAGTTTCAACCAACAGCTTTCGGACATACGTCGGCGAGCTCTTGACTCACAATTCACTTGAGCTTCACGGAGCGTTTGAAGGTGTAGAAAATTCTCCTGAGACTCATGTTGAAAACTTGCACAGCTGCGTCCTATTCGATGCTTTCAGCCCGGAATCGAGCCCTGACCTTTGGACTCCAGATGTTCTGACCAACCTGGTGGACAACCTCTGTGGCCAAAGCTGTATTTTTGCGAGCTATGCGAGCCGCACTGTATTGAAGAAGATTTTGAAAGAAAGGGGGTTCACCCTCGAAAAGCTCCCAGGATTTGCGGGAAAACGAGAGCGAACTTACGCGCGGCGGTTCTAAAATGAGGGCGGTGTAGATCAAAACTGACGTGCGAAGAAAATGAATCCAATCAACAACAAAAAAAACCGGGCATAGCCCGGTTTTTCTTCGCCACTCTCAGCGCAGAGCACCGAGAGTTCACTCTACTCAAATTACTGAGCAGGAGCAGCAGCAGGAGCTTCAGTTGCAGGAGCTGCAGCAGGAGCTTCAGTTGCAGGAGCGGCAGCCTTCTTAGCAGCCTTCTTCTTAGCCTTCTTAGCTGTCTTCTTAGCCTTCTTCTCTACCTTCTTTTCGACGGCAGGAGCAGCTTCAGCAGCAGGAGCAGCTGCAGGAGCAGCAGCTTCAGCGGCAGGAGCAGCTGCAGCAGGAGCAGCAGCTTCGTTAGCCAGAGCAGTTGAGAATGCGAAAACGGAAGCGATAGCAACAAGAGCGAGCTTCATGAGAACCTCCAGTGAACAATTGTTCAAAGCTGAACGGGATACTTCGACTCCATGCCTGAAGGTCCCAGGGTCAACTTCTGCAGGGAATACGACCCAGCACATTCATTTATTCCGCAATCACATTTTTTTTTCAACAAAAGCAGGAAGGAATCCTCAAGCTCAGTCCAATCAACCACAGCGAGAGGTACCCGAGAAAAACGACGAACCTGATAATTAATCACACAGTGCGCGGATCTTTCATAATTGCTAGTGCGCACAGGCGCACATTTCAAGAAATAAACTGGACGATTGGCCAAGATATTTTTCTACAATTGCTGACACTGCGAACTTTGAAGAAGTGATCTCAAACAACCATTCAGACACGACTCTTGACTCGCAAATGACAAAAACAAAAAAGCCATCCCAACAAAGGGATGGCTTTTTTGCCTAGCAAAAAACGAGCACCTTACGCCTTAGCTTCGACTTCTATTTTAGCATGGCCAACAAGGTGTTTGAGCACTTTATCAACAAGCACTTTTCCACGGAATTCTTCGATAACTTGCTGCCCGTAGTTCTTGATAAGATCCTGCGGCCGCATTCCGGTCTGCATTGCAAAGTTGGTGATCTCCTGACCCACTTCCTGGTCATCCACTGTGAGTCCTTCTTGGCGAGCAATGTGACCGAGAGCCAAAACGCCCTTCACTTCACTCAGAGCCCAATCACGATACTCGTTACGCACTTTCTCATCGTTTGAATCGAGCTGATTACCCTTGTCGCGACGGCTGTTAGCATCCGCAACAGCGCGATCGATTGTACCTTCAACAAGACTCTCTGGAACTTCAAAGCTGTTCTTTTCGAGAATCATCTTGATGATTTGATCTTTGAACTTTGCAACCTTGTTTCGATCGTTCATGTTGGTGATCGAATTCTTCATATTCGCCCGCAGAGCGTCGAGATTTTCTGCACCGAAACGTTGCGCAAAATCATCTTTCAGCGTGGTGAAGTCGAGGACGTGAATAGAATTCAAGGTCAGGTTGAACTCCGCTGATTTACCCTTCAAATTCTCATCACCAATAGTCTCGGGATAGGTCACTTTGATTTTTTTGACTTCACCCGTTTTCATGCCAACGATGCCGGCTTCAAGCTCAGGCAATGTGCTGCCGTCGAGATGAAGCGTAATGCCCTTCGCAGCGCGTTCTGTGAGTTCCTTGCCATCAACAGCAATCGTATAATCGACTTTGACAACATCTTGCTTAGCAGCTGCGCGGCCAGAGGATTCCAGATTGAGTGCATCAGCATCAGATGCCAACTGGCGCAGAGCGCGTGCCAATTGATCGTCAATGCTTGGCTCTGCTTCGCTCGTTTTGAGATTGAGCTCTTTGTAGCCCTGAATGTCGACCTTAGGATTGATATCGACAGTCGCTGTATAAATAAATTGCTTGCCTTCTTCGAATTGGCCTTCAACGTCGATCATAGGAAAGCTGACGATTTGGAAGTCAATGCCTTTAATAGCTTCACCGTATGATTCGTTCACGGCCTTTTCATAGGCTTTCTTTACAACGTCCTGAGCAAAGAATTTCTTCACGAGAGCAGGAGGAACTTTGCCCTTGCGGAATCCTTTGATTTCAGCCGACTGCTGGATTTCGGTCACGGCGACATCGAACGCAGTCTTGACGGAATTAGAGGGCACCTCGATGCGGAACTTGCGGCGAGTGCTGTTGATTTCTTCAATCTGAGCTGTCGTCATGGTTAGTCTCTCACTTCAATCGATTAATAAAGCCAGCAAAACCGCACAGGCTGCGGGCATCCTACACAAGTACAAACGTCATTGCTTAAACCAGCTTCCAACCATTGGTCAACGCGCAGGCCCAAAGGCCAGTAGGCTTTCCCAAACTCGTGCTCGCCACTCCGGAAATGCCTCAAGTTCGCGCACATCGGGGAGGACAAGGATTTCAAAACGCCCTACCCCTTCAACTTCACAAACAAGAGGATCATAGGCTTCGGCAGGAATGGCAAAAGGAATTCCCAGACCAACGGCACAGACCTGAGCAGCGCGCCAGCCAAAACACACACACCTCCCAACTCCAGACTCCAGAAGCGCGTGACGAGCGGAGTCGACGACTCGCTCTTCAAGGGGGTGGAGCTGCGGCGATTTAGGCTGTGCACTAAACACCGTATGCAATGCCACACTTTCTCTCCAAGGCAGTCGATCGAGAAGGCGTTTTAGAATTGGAGGCGGAAGCATGGGCTCTGAATCGCCTTGAGCACTTGAAGCCTGGGCCGACGTGAAATCGATGAGAAACAAACATCGCGATGTGCGCTCGGAAGGAGCAGCAGATACGGACAGTGGCTTTGGAAAGCGTTGCACACCTTGCGCTCTCAAGGCATAGTAAATATCCAAGATTTGCTTCAACGAAGGTTTTTCTGCCATTGTTTTCGCGTCCCTCCCGGTAGCGCAGGATGTACATATGCTTTTGAATGGCCTGAATCTTACAGATGATGAAAAGCTCTTCCAGAAAACCTTAGATACTCTCCGTGGTGTTCTGGGGCGGCCCTCTCACCATCCTGTATCGTCGCAGCGAGTGACACGCAACTCTGTCATCCTCGAGAGCTTGGCTCAGAAAATCCGAGCCAACGAAAGCAAGTTAGCGCACATGATGGTTGAGCAAACGCATCGCCCACTTGCGAGCTGTCTGACAGAAGTGAGGCGCTCGGTGCAAACGCTGGAAAAAACCCGAGACGCAGCCCATAAACTTTGCGAACCCCGTGCCTACGATTTCTCTGATGCTCTCCAGGGAGGGCACACATCACTTTCGCAGCGATTCACATATGCACCTCTTTTTGCAATCACCCCTTTTAATTTTCCTTTGAATCTAACACTTCATAAAATTGCACCCGCAATTGCTCTGGGTGTGCCCTTCATCTGCAAGCCACCCTTGCAGAGCCTTGAGTTGTTCTCACTTATCAACGATTGGCTCGTCGAATGTGGCCTCGAGTCAGATTCTTTTGCGTTTTATTTCGCTTCGAACGAGGGAGTCTCAAGGGCGCTGGATCGCCTCCCAGCACCTCTCATTAGCTTTACCGGCAGCCGGCAGGTGGGCTTCCAGCTCAAACAAAAATACTGGGACCGCCGCCTCATTCTTGAACTTGGTTCTACTGCGACAAGCATTGTCTGCAACGATGTCCCAAAGTGGGAGCTTGAAAGACTCAGCCAGGACCTCGCCAAAAGTGCATTCGGAAACTCGGGTCAATCTTGTATCTCGCTGCAACACCTGTTGCTCGAAAACGATATTGCCGACGATCTCATCGCTCATCTTAAATACACGGCATCCACTCTGGCTCGAGAACGCGACCCCAACTCACCTGAAACGGTTGCAGGACCGCTGGTGGGTCGCGCTGCATTCGACAAGGCTTTGAATTTGCTCAATCAGGCTCTCGAATGCGGTGCACAGGTTTGGAGTGCGGGGGAACACAATCCCGTAGAACATCATTTGGCGCCCACAATTGTGGTTTACCCAAACACCCAGGCACGCACCCTCGATCAAATTCGTCTCACCCGCGAAGAGGCTTTTGCACCCATCGTCTGTGTTCACAGGGTTCCACAGAACACGAACGTCGAAAAGCTTGCAGATTTAGTGCAACGCTTCGACGCCAATATCCATGCCTCGATATTCACCTATCAAAGCAAAAGGGCTCGGCAATTCTATGAAACCCTGCCAAGCCGCACGGTTCTATGGAACGAGGTTCCGAGTTGGCGTGCCGATGAGATGCCCTATGGCGGCATTCAATTCAGTTGGAATGAGGGGCGCTTGCAAAATGCAGGACTTCTGGGTGATGAAGGCCCTTACCAGACCATGCTCGAGCTCACGGTCGAACGCCTGTTCGTTCTGCCCTGATTTAAATGGTCAACGCAAAACCGAAGCATCTTAATCTGTATCAGGAGAGAAACCCTCATGTCCGAAGGCATCTGGAGACACGATCCGTTCCGAAAAGAAATCGTCACACTCATTGGCGAAACTTTTGTGGATTTGTGTCGTGAATGGGGAGTCGAGCACGCGTTGGATGCCAACCAAGTTGCAGCACTTCTAACGATTCCGCCAGACTTTAATTTGGGACAGGCAGCATTTCCGTGCTTTAGTTTTGCCAAAGCTCTTCGAAAAGGCCCACCTGTGATTGCTCAGGAACTGGCAACACGCATAGCGCAGAAAAACCGAACGACTGTTTCAAAAGTTGATGCTGTGCAGGGTTATCTAAATTTCCATCAAGCTTCAGCGGCAGTTGGCTCCGCGCTGTTCGATAGAATCTCCTCATCTGCTTTCTTCATCAACGAGAAAATTCCATCGACAAACAAAGAAAAAGTTGTGATAGAATACTCACAACCGAACACTCACAAGGCAATGCACGTTGGACACTTGCGCTGCCTCGTTTTAGGTGACGCTGTAAGCCGAATCATGCAATACGCGGGTCATGATGTGGTAAAAGCCACCTACCCTGGAGATCTCGGAGCTCACATTGCAAAAACCCTGTGGTACTTGCAAAATCGCTACTCTGGCACAGTACCCGAACATGGGCGTGCCGATTGGCTCGGTGATATCTATGCACAAGCCGATGACGCCATCAAACAAGACACTGGAACTGAAAAAGAAGCCAACAATCGAGCACAAATTGCGGACA
>CAIZJW010000098.1 GCA_903933385.1 uncultured Silvanigrella sp.
ATGACCTCGTAGATATTCTCTTTGTTGCTCTAGATTCTCACCTTCAATATTCAATTCCGCATAGATGCGTGGCAGGCCGCGAGGAATATTTTGTTCGTCTGCATCATCTTGCGTATCGTCCTCATTTTCATCATCGGAATCGGAAGAGTTTCGCCCTGAATCATCGGCTCCTGAGCTCTCAGGAACTGCAAAAGAGATCGACTGATTGCCATCGCTGTCGGTTGAGTTGTCCACCAGCACAGGCTCAACCGGATTTACATCTCCGCGAACCGAGCCAGCATCATCCTGCACATATTTTTCATGGATGAATGAACGAACAATTGTGCTGCTGCGCCCCTGCCGTGCTCCACACGCAGTGTTGATGAGCAGCACCAACGCAAGAGACGCTGATATAATTCTTTTTGAGTTTGAATGTTTTGATTTCATGTCAGTTCACCTCAGCGCGCCGTGATGGTCGAAGAACGATTCGCTTGCTCCAACCAACGACCGAGTGCTTCGCGACGTTGATAGAGGGAAATCTCCAGGGCAGAGTGCGCTGCCTTTTCTTTCGTTTTTTCATTAAAAGCAGGCGAAGAATGAGTTTCCTTGACGCGTGCAATGAATACGTCGCAGCTTGCTATCGCCAAGCGTAAAATCTCTGATGCCTTGAGACCATTTTCCTGCGGACCCGCCAGAAATCCGCGCGCAGGGCCTTTTTCAACACCTTCAGCGAACCACCATTGTTCAATTTCTGTGCGTAAATTTAATTCCGCGAGCGAGGCATTCATTTGTGTCACCAGGGCGTCGGATTTTTGCCCTGAGGCCTCTGCAAGTTGGGATGCAAGCTTCTTTTGCAAACTCGAAGTCAGTGCCCCAAGAATACGTGAACGCTTGAGCTGCAGTTCAGCAATTAAAGAACGTGCTTTATCGAGATTGTTCAGCACCTTGAGGCCGAGATCGATGAGGTTTGAATTCTTTTCCACAAGATGTGGTGCACATTGCTTGGCACTCTCGAGGCTGCGTTTGGTTGCAATTCCAGCGCGCTGAAGGCGCTGTATGGAAGAAGTAACCTCAGCAAGAAACTTCACTTCGTCTTCAGCCTGAGCCTGGTATTGCTGCCTTAGATTTTGGATGAGTTCAGAAGCTTTGTTTACGGTGCGTGAAACTTCCTCACTGCTGCTGGCACGCGAGAGATCGTGATTGCCAATAAGAAGAAGTGTTTGCTTGGAGAATTCGTTCAGCGACTCAAAGAACTCTGCATGCTTTTTCACAAGCACACCCGTGCGGTTGGAAATTGAACCCACAGTGCCGCGTTGCCCCATGGCATTGAGCTGTTCGCTGAGGTTTGTGAGGCCAGAATAAACAACACCCAAGCATCGATTGGTGTCTTGGAGCTCGTGAATGGATTTGAGGGTGGTTTCGGTGTCACCTTTAAGAGATTCAATTTCAGAGCTGACCTTTTCCAATCGAGCACCCACAGAATCGGGTGATGCACTCGTGTTGGCAAAGGCAATTTGAGAAGGAATGAAGAGAAAACCGGAACTGAGAGAAAGAGTGCCAAGAAGGGTGGCGAGGCTAACAAAGCGCGCAGGACTTTTCATGAGCTGGCTCCAAAGAAAGGATTTTCACAATCTGCAGCCCTCCTTTTGCAGGAACCGTGCCAGTTAGAATTCCTTTTGATTTTCGAGCCGCCCTCGTTTTGAAAGTCAAATCCCAACCGCTCTTTGGCCGAAAACCAGCCAAGGCACCCCAAAAAATGCCGAATTCTGACCAGATTCCGATCACCCCCTCCAAAATCACCCGCATTTTTGATTGGCATAGGACGTGCATTGCGTGGGCTCACACAGCCTTTCTGGCCGCCCCAAAACTCTCTGATGAGGAAACGTTCCATGCTCCTGAATCAAACTCCCTCCAAAGCCATTGCCCACCTCACAACCCACGCAAGCGCACTTCTTCTAGCCACCGTCACAAGCACGCTCTTTCTTGCCAGTTGCGGAAGCCGCACAGAGAGCAACCCCACTGATCCTAGCCCTCATGAAAAGTCCGAGTCCGAAATGCGTTCGCCGGAAGCGAAGAAAAAAACGCCCCTCACCGTGCGCAACTTGCGTCGGTTGAGCGCAACAGAAATCGAGGCCATCAAACCCATCGAACAAAAAACCGGCCGCTTCGCTGAGTGCGGAGTGGAAGAGTATCAGCAACGCGCCGACGCGCTGTGCGGTGTGCAGGAATACCATCTGCGCAGCAGCCGAGCCTGCGCAGCCATCGTAAAAGAAGACGCCCAATTCGGCGCCGCAGAATACCGCATGGGCACCGGCGAAGCCTGCGGAGCAGCCGAATATTTTTCCAAGCCCGACGAAGCATGTGGCGTCGACAAAGAGGAGTTTTGGTCGCAATGGGATCAAAGCTGCCCCTCAGGATACGCAAGTGGCTCTTGGTTTTCTGCGCTCTCCAATACCGAAACACGCATACACCGCGTTTCCTGGACAGACATCCGCGCTCAAACGCGTCACCTCTGTTTGCGTGCAACCCCCAAAACCTGCGCTCTGCCACAGTTTGGAGTGAAGCAATTCAATAGCTGCCGCAACCCGGCTTTCGGTGTTGAGCGATACAATGCAGGTGTTGTTGGGTTTGAGGCCTGCCGCAGCGAAAGCCATGGTGTGGAGAGCTATAAAACATGTCGCCATGAAACCTTCGGAGTGGAGAAACACAAATCGTGCTCGCTCTACCTCACCCAGCCCGAACTCGATGGTTATCTAAAAGCACAAAGTGATGTGCTGCCCGCACTTGGCAGCTCCATGATCGATTCCGCTGCCATCTTCTACTCCAACGCCGGCAAGCAAAAAGCACTCGCGTGTCTTGTGAAAGAGATTGTCGAAAATCCACAGCAACAAGCACTCGCTGAAGATCTTAAGAACCGCTATTTCATCCTCACCGACCGTTTTTGGTCGGAGGCCGAAGCACAGGAGTGCGCGCGGGGGTTTGTTGAGATCGACAACGCCGAATGTGCCGACAACGATGTGGGCATCACCTGCACCGCACTCAGTTCATTCCGCAAACTGCGCAATGCGATGCTCACCACACGCAAGAACCTCACTTTGCTCAGCGAGGAGGCTCGCAACCGCGGCAACGCAGCGGCAGCCGAGGCAGTGAATGACTTGCTCAGAGCTGCGCGATAACTGCAGGCGCGCTAAGCACCTGCAAAAATCCTGTGAACTCGAACAGATGATTAGGGATAATCAGTATATCCCTTTTCATCTGCCGTATAGAAAGTTTCAGAATCCGCGGGAGTCAATTCAATTCCAGACTTGAGTTTTTCCACCAAATTCGGATTGGAAATAAAAGACCGACCAAAGGCAATTAAATCTCCAGCCTCGCGCGTGAGATCGGCCTCGGCGCGTGCAACGTCGTATCCGCCCGAAAGAATCAGAGTGCCTCGGAAATTCTTTCTCATGTTTGAAACGAGTTCTTCGCTCACTTTAGGCGCACCCATTGAGCTGTGGTCAACCAAATGAATGTAAGCAATCCGCAACGCGCTCAATTCACGTGCCAAATGAACATAGAGTTCGTCCATTTCGGCATCAGGACTCATGCCATTGAAAACGCCATAGGGAGAGAGGCGAATTCCCACCTTTGAATGGCCAATGGCAGCAACCGAGGCTTTAACCACCTCAAGCGCAAAGTGAGCTCTGTGCTTCATCGAGCCGCCCCACGCATCTTTGCGATGATTCGATGCTGTATTGAGAAATTGATCAATGAGATATCCATTGGCTCCGTGCAATTCAACGCCATCAAAGCCAGCCTCAACGGCGAGCTTGCATGCGTGTGCATATTCACCAATGGCTATCTTAATTTCATTTTCGCTCATCTCACGAGGCGCGGTAAACTCTTGGAGGCCTTGTGAGTCGGTCCACATTGTTCCGGGAGCAGCTATCGCCGAAGGAGCCAAAAGACGCGCGCCTTCTGGCATATTCAGTGGATTCCCAACGCGTCCACAATGCATGAGCTGAACAAAAATTCGACTGCTGTGTTTGTGAACTGCCTGAGTGGTGAGCTTCCAACCCTCAACATGTGAATGATTGAAGAGCCCTGGGATACGCGCATATCCAAGACCATTGGGTGAAGGCGATGTTCCTTCCGAGATAATCAGACCCGCACACGAGCGTTGCTCGTAGTATTTTGCCATCAGCTGATTGGGCGTGTTCGAAAGTGCACGGCAACGCGTGAGCGGACTCATGACAACACGGTTTTTCAATTTCAAATTCGCAAGCGTGGTTGATTCAAACAGAAGTGTCATTGTTTTTTCCTTTGTCTCGCATTTAGAAATTGAATTGGGTGCCCCAACCAATGGTCCTTGAGTACAGGAATCCAATCAAATGAACAATCGGGCACAACCTATCTGCTGTTTCGGAATTGAAATGAATGAGGCACACTAATATCTGCTGCTTCTTTTTAAATCCTATTTTTTATTTCTTTCAAAAAGATCATGGAAAGAGAACTGGCTGTGCCTCGTATCCCACCGCAAGGCCGAGGCCGAGTTGGCCTTCATTGTTATAGCCCCAGCTCCAAAGTGTTCCATTGCTTCGAATGGCCAGAGAGAAGGAATCCCCCGCGGCAACCCGCTTCCCTTGTTGAATAGACGAGTTGATCACAGGACGCGAAGAAGTGTTTCCAGAAGCTGTGGGAACGGGAGTGGGAAAAGGCGCAGGCGCAGGAACTGTGGAGGGTGTTGAGGTTGCATTGGGAATTGTTGAATTCGGGGTCGATACAGCTGTGATGGTTATTTCCGGAGGCCTCGTTTTCCCTGCTATACGTTTGCGCACGACAGGGTGATTTTCAGACTCCAGGGGTGAATCGGTAGTCACGCGTTTTTCGGCACTGTCCTGAGAGTCGCCTTCCTCCAAGGGTGGCGCAGGACGAAAACAAGAAAATTGGATCTGCATTAAACTGCACACCTCAATAATCATTTTTTTTTGAGAATCCAATATCACCGAAACACTCCACGAAGCATTAAAGTACTATCTTCATTTCGGACTTTCCATCGACCCAAACAGAGCAAAAAATTGCATCTTGTTAAATTAACGTTGGAGAACGAAATGTTGCTTTTCTTCTCGCAGTCAAAAGGCAAAAAAAATCAGCAATAATGGGAAATTTACGCCACCAATAGAACTGGGAAGGCACAAAAAGAGAGTTTTGCCTCAGCTTTAATTCCCCTTCAACGCTTGCCGAAGCCAGGGCCTGTCAACAATCAACAGGCTCTTGCTCTAACCTATCCTCCCGGATAGGATATACCCCGACTCGCGGGAGATATTAGATGATTGATTTTCACAAGCGCATTTTCAGTTCCATTGCACTTCCATTTGGCATTTACTCTTCCTTACTGACACCAACGGCTCTTGCCCACGGCATCAGCGATGAACAGAAGCAACGTATGCTTGAAGGTGGCTACGGACACTATGTTGGCCTCGGCGCAGAACATATGCTGACAGGATACGACCATCTTTTATTTCTATTTGGAGTTTTGTTTTTTCTCACGAACTTTCGAGATATTGGCAAGTTCGTTACCGTTTTTACTATCGGACATTGCATCACACTCATTTTCGCTACCTTCTTCAAAATCACTTGGAACTATTATCTTGTGGATGCCATCATTGCGCTGAGCGTCATGTACAAGGCTTTCGACAACAATAACGG
>CAIZJW010000099.1 GCA_903933385.1 uncultured Silvanigrella sp.
CAAGTTTTCGCTTTGGCTGTGCTGATAGCGGCGGGGAAATACCGGATCCCATTCCGAACTCCGAAGTCAAGCCCGCCTGCGGCAATGGTACTGCAGTTTTAACTGTGGGAGAGTAGCTCGGTGCAGCCTTTTTATTTCGAAGCCCCAGGAGAGAAATCTCCTGGGGCTTTTTGTTTTGAGTTCGGAAATTGAATGCAGTCAGAGACCCGCTAAACGCGCAACTACGACGCTTCTCTCTTTTTCCAGCGTGGCAATTTGGGCCCTCAAATTGTTAATTTTTTGCAAAAGGTTAATGGCCTTTCGCTCATCGGAATTCTCAATCAGTTGACGAATTTGCTCAATTGAAAGTCTTCCACCGTTCAACTCAGCGAGCCAAGCGTCACGCCCATCAGGATCTGGAGAACGTCCGAGGAGCTCTTTGTAGGCTCGAGCAATCTGTCCCTCCGCACTTGAGCATATACCCGTCTGTACTTGTTCAAAAGTTGCTTTCTTGGTTGCAATAAGATTCGACCAAGAAAGCAATCCAGGGCTGTCTGGCTCTCTGCCCAAACAGATCTTGTACGTAAGATCAACAAACGTAATGCGCTCTCTAAATTCGGCAACCTGACGGTCAAGTGCGGCTTGCGGAGACTCTCCAGCTTCCGCCTTCTCTGGTACTGCGCGAGAGGAGTTTACTGCAACAGGGACGGACTCCGGTGCTTTGGCAGCTTCGAGATTTCCAGCCATGATTAGACGAGGAACGGCTGACAAATCCGTTTTCCCATTCGGCGTATTTCCCCCCGGTTTTGCGCTCTGATTTGGCAGTTTAAGTGGAACTGTGTTCACTCTGGAGCTCTTTTCTGCCAACTGGGAATTCTCGTGTTCGACTCCACTGTGCGACCGTTTCAAAGATTGTGCTTGAGTCTCATTCATGTCTGCCGCCCCGCAGCCAACAAAAATCGTAGATACAAAAGCGAGCAATAGAAAATTCTTGGACAAAGTAACCTCCGAGATTGGCAACCAAACACCTTCGTCCTATCGGTATTTCCATTTTACGTATAAAATCGAAGCTAGTTTTCCTTAGATTTTGACAGGTTGGAGATGCGCTTTCGGGTCGACCAACGGATTACGAGGCTTCAAAAATGAACTAACTCTTCGTTTACAAATGCCCAATGCATATTCTCATCAGAGCGATTCGTTGTATGGCTTCGCTTCAATTGCCGTTCCGTGTTTTCTCAACACGGCGATGCTGGTACTGCGCGAATTTTTCTGCGGCGAGTCCTAGAGTGAAACCACCTGCAGCGATTAATATCTTGCCAATTTGGTCATCTGTTATCCAACCGACTGCTGTGGAGGTTACGCCGGTAACGAAAAGGAGCAGTCCCATTCCGGTGCGTGGGCGCGAGGTTTCGCGTGACAAAAGCTCATCGTGTCGTCGAATAATTTGCTTCAGTAGACTCATAGTCATCCTCGAACATTCAGGGACTTAGTGTCGTGTTTCCTGCAAATCGGAACAAGGGATAAAGATTTTTTTTCGATTCTCCAATGTAGTGTTGACAGGGGCTCTCAGTGATATTAGGTACGGGTTTCTGGTGGGGCTCGTAGCTCAGTTGGTAGAGCAAAAGACTTTTAATCTTTTGGTCCCCGGTTCGAGTCCGGGCGGGCTCACCATCCTTCCCTCAGCTATGTCTGTCAGGGTTCTTCCTCCCGGATCATCTCAATTATTCATTCGTCAACATACCGATCAAAGAGTCTTTTTTTTACTTAAAAACACTCATTCAAAATCCTTGCATGCTTCAAATTGCATGCTATAAGGGCCGCTCTGTTTAAACGTGTATTGTCGAGAGAAGGACAAGCATATGGCAAAGTCAGGAAAACGGACAAAAAAAATCCGTGCTAACGGTGGTAAAAAAGCACCGTCTAGCAAGAAGATTAAGACGAAGCGTGCAGCTGCAAAACGCTACAAGGTAACAGGCACCGGTAAGGTGAAGGTTCCTCATCAGGGTAAGCAGCACCTTACGGGTCAGAAGACCCGCTCACGTAAGAATCGCCTTAAAAAGGCGAAGATCATGCGTGCTGAAAATATGTTGTTAGTGAAGCGGTGCTTGCCTAACAGCGGTCTCTAATGTGTCTCAACCGGTACTCCGGATTTTAAGCCCCTCATTCGAGGGCTCCGGCTATCGAGGAAAGGAAGGTAAATATGGCTCGCGCCAAACGTGGTTTTAAACTTCGTCGTCGTCATAAGAAGATCCTAAAGCTTGCAAAAGGCTACCGTGGATCTCGCTCCAAAACCTACCGCGTTGCGGTCAAGATCGTCCGTAAAGGTCTTGAATATGCATATCGCGACCGTAAGGTTAAGAAGCGCGAATTCCGTTCACTCTGGATTGCACGCTTGAATGCTGCATCACGTTCACACGGTCTTCCTTACAGCAAGTTCATGAACGGCATTAAAAAAGCCCAAGTGAGTTTGAATCGTAAGCAGCTTTCTGAACTTGCAATTCATGATGCAGCGGCTTTTTCTGCTGTGGTTGAAAAAGTTAAGGCGGCTCTCGCTCAATAATTTGTGTTGATTGGTTAGTGTTTTACTCTGTCGGGGCGTAGCGCAGCTTGGCTAGCGCACTTGCTTGGGGTGCAAGAGGTCGCAGGTTCGAATCCTGTCGCCCCGACCATTTTCTCTCACTGAGATACCGTAAAGTCCCTGAAGGTTCCTCTCTCGTGGGTTAGGTGTTTAATATGAAGCATCCAGATTTGGCTCTTTTTGAATCGAAGTTTCTCCGTAAAACCGCTCTTCCTGAGTTCCGCGCGGGCGACACCGTATCCGTTATGGTGAAGATCGCAGAAGGCACAAACAAAGACGGCTCGGCGAAATTCCGTTTGCAGGCGTTTGAAGGAACAGTGATTCGTTTCCGTAAGGGAACAACAAACAGTACTTTCATGGTTCGCAAGATTTCTGCTGGTGGTATTGGTGTTGACAGAACGTTCTTCACCCATTCACCGCTGATCGACCGCATCGACGTTAAGGCTCGCGGTAAAGTTCGTAAGTCACGCATTTATTACATCAAGAAGCTCAAGGGTAAGGCTGCTCGTATTACGAGTCGTTACCTTGGTGGTGCGTCGGAATCCGTTTGATTCTGCACTCGAGTGTTCATGCATTGCGTGATGAAAAAAGCCCGGACGTGTCCGGGCTTTTTTTTGTCTATAAGATGTTACTTAAAATGGTTGCTGCTTTTCTGCAGGATTATGAAAGTGAACCGAATTCTTGATGTCACCCAGAAAGAAGTCTGCCCCGCGAGCGAGATCCTGGAAAATCTTGATGGCTTCGTCCTTCTTTTCAAAGTCTACGAATGCTTCGCGATATTCTCCTAGCTCCACGTGGGTGTATTTGATCACAACCCGGTATTTCCCACCGAATGTTTTTACGATATCGACAAAGTTGGCATTAAAGCCGTGCGCATTCGATATTTGTGGACCTAGACTAAAACAGAACACTACCGACAAGAGTTTCGCTCGCAGCATTGTTTAAATCCTCAATGCTGAACTATCGGTTCAGTGAGTCTGCATTCTGACCAAGCGTTGTGTTTGTGTCGGATGATTGACTCGGCTGGCGAGCGGCAGAGCACTGTCTGGCATAGAGTGTGGTGATTGGGTCTTGGCTTTTGACCAGCTCCAAATGAAGGTGATGTATGCAGAATTTTCAGAGTTTTGTGTTCAGCTTGATTGAATATTGGGGACGATTTGGGTGTTTGTGGACCCAGCCCTACGATTCAGCAATGGGCGCAGGTACGTTTCATCCTCATACGTTTCTTAAGGGACTGGGGCCTGAGCCATGGCGTAGCGTCTATGTGCAGCCCTGTCGCCGACCGGTCGATGGTCGATATGGCGAAAGCCCCTATCGTTTTCAGCATTATTATCAATTGCAGGTCTTTTTGAAGCCTGCGCCTTCCGACATTGTTGATGTGTTTTTACGTTCCCTGGAACACATCGGTATCCGTTTGCAAGAAAACGATATTTCGCTTCTTGAGGACGACTGGAAGGGACCAACGCTTGGAGCCTGGGGCTTGGGTTGGGAAGTGCGAGCTAACGGCCAAGAGGTCACCCAATTCACCTATTTCCAGCAGTTGGGTGGAATAGATCTCGATGTTGTTTCCGGAGAAATTACTTACGGGCTTGAGCGATTGTACATGTATGCCACAGGGCTGAAGAGTGCCTTAGACATACCCTACAACGATCATTTTACCTACGGTGATATCTTCAAACAAAACGAATTCGAGTTCTCTCATTTCAACTTTAAGAATGCTGACGTTGATTATCTGTTTTCCGTTTTCGCTCAGTGTGAAGTGAAGGTGAGAGATCTCTGCGGCATGAATTTGGTCTTGCCCGCATATGATTATGTTTTGCAGGCATCGCATGCCTTTAATCTTCTCGATGCGCGCGGTGCGATTTCAGTCAGTGAGCGGCAGCGTTTTATTGGCCGAGTGCGGGAATGCGCGCGGCTGTGCGCTGCCACTTATAAAGCCGAGCGTGAAAAACTTGGTTTTCCGATGATGTCTCGGCTCTCCGCTGACCCACGGCTTCCTTTTATTGCAAAGCCATCTCAACCCTTGGTTGCAGTTGATCGCGCCGTTCTTGAGCATTCCACTGCTCCAAGTGACATGGTGAGTTTTTGTATTGAGCTGGGTGTTGAAGAGATGCCGCCGTCGTTTCAGACAGCAGCCTCGGAGCAACTTGAGTTCGCTTTTAATAAATGGAAAAGCAACTGCAAGGATAGGTTCTCATCAGCGCCTGATTTCATTGCCTCACTGGAAAAAGTGGAACATGAAATTTTGGTCTCAGCGCGCAGACTCGTTTTACTTTGTCGCGGATTACCATCGACTGAACCCACAGTCGTGCGAGAATTCTGGGGCCCTGCGCAGAGAATTGCTCGCACAGCTGATGGCTCTCTCACACAGGCAGCCATTGGTTTTGCGAAAAAGTCGGGAGTCGAGGTCTCTGCGCTTGAATGGAAAGAGCGCACAGATGGAACATTTTTGTTTGTGGAGAAAAAAGAAGTGGGTGGCGATCTGCCAGCCCTTCTCTCACGTGAATTTGTTTCTTGGTGCCAAGGCATAGAATCTGGCTTAAAAATGAAGTGGATCGTTGAGGAGGCAGCAACGCCATTCGTACGTCCAGTGCGTTGGATATGTGCTTTGGCCGACGAGAAAATTCTCCCCGTTTCGGCATTCGGACTCACCTCGTCAAATGTCACATACGGACAACGCATTCTGCATCCCCATCCCATTCATATTGAGAATGCAAATCAGTATCTCGAGAAGATACGCGCCCTCGACGTTGAACCCTCCAGAACAAAGCGCAGAGGTATTATTCTTGACAAAGCAGCCAAACTCGCGGCTTCCGTGGGCGGTGTTTTGCCCGAAGGCATGGATGGTTTGATTGATAAGGTCGCGGGCTTGTCAGAATGTCCGCAAATTTTCCTGGGTCGAATTCCAGAAAAGTACATGCGACTTCCCGAACGGTTAATTACGAGCGTTTTACGAGAGCACATGAATTACCTTTCGGTTGTGCATCCGAAATCAGGACTGGCAATGCCCTTTTATGTTGGTGTTGCGGGCTATCCGTGCTCAAACAGTGAAGGCATGATTGAGGCAACTGCGACAGTTGTCTCAGGTCGACTCGACGATGGTGCGTTTTATTTCGATGGGGATCTTTCAACTCCGCTGCACGACTTCTACGAAAGGCTAGAAAATCAGTCTTTTCAGGCTGGAATGGGGACTTTACGCGACAAATCGGAGCGCGTAGCAGGTTTGGCCCGCGAGTTTGCGTCTCATTTCCGAAATGCAGATCCTTCTGTCACTCGAGCCGCGGAAACCGCCGGACTCTATTGTAAGGCCGATTTAAAATCGGGTTGCGTCCAGGAATTTCCTGATGAAATGCAGGGGCTCATGGGTGGAATTTTAGTCCGTGAGCAAAAGCTTTTTGGTGACCAATGTGAGCTCGTCGCTGATGCCATCGCAGAGCATTATGCTCCTGCGGGTGCGAACGCCCCCCTTCCCTCAAGTGTTTTGGGCAAAGTTCTGAGCTTGGCCGACAAGCTCGACTCCCTCGTGGTTTTGATTGGTCATGGAACCGACGTTAAAGGGAACAAAGATCCCTTTGGCCTCAGACGTATGTCGCTAGCGATATTGAGGCTTTTGGGTGCAGATGGAGATGCTCCCGCGGTTGTGCTCAGTTTGTCGAATTGCATCCGCATCACGATTGAAAATTGCAAACTCAAAGGTTTGAGTTTGCAGGCCGACACCGAAGAGAAGGTGTTCAACTTCATCTTGGCGCGCTTGCGAGCTCTTTGGAAATTAAATTTCGATGCTGGCGCTGTTGAGGCTGTGAGCGCTCGTTTGTCTACTCAAACGGTTGCTGCATCTTTGGATTGGGCTAAGGCAACGAGCCGCGCATTATTGCGCCAAGGCGATGAACCCGCGCCACTTGCTCTTGCCATGGTGCCCTACAAGCGCTGCCGGACATTGACAGAAGAAATGCTCAAAAATGGCGAAGGACCAGCCATTGAGACCGAACATTTTATCGAGGAAGAAGAACGTCTTCTTTTTGAAGCCCTGCAACGGGCTGAGTCTGATGGGCACGATCTTCTGCAGAGCAACGATTGTGAATCGTATCTTGGCCTTCTTGCTGACTTACGTCACCCCATGGCGAATTTCTTTGATAGGGTTCTTGTGAATGCGCAAGATTTTAAGATCAAGCAAAATCGGCTTGCTCTCTTACTGCGTGTCAGAAGGTTGTACGACAACGTCGCAGATTTCTCGTTGGTACAGGTAGCAGGGCATGGTTGATCGAGACTTCATGGTTCATGGCAACACGGAGCTTCTGACGGCTCAAAAAAAGATTGCCCTGACCATTGGAAATTTCGATGGAGTGCACCTTGGTCATCTTCACGTCGTAAAAACGCTGCGTGATTTTGCCAATGGACGTCCGACAGTTGCACTTACTTTTGATCCTCATCCCTCCTCTGTTATTTCTCCTCAAACTGTGAAGCCCTCACTTGTATCCCTAGAAGAGCGCATCAACCTTTTGCTCAAGTCTGGAGTTGATGCGGTCGTTGTCCAGAGGTTCTCCGCAGAGTTTGCCAAATTGAGCGCTGACGAGTTCATTGCTGATTATCTTGTGAAAAAGTTCAATATCTTTTCTGCCGTTATTGGATTTGATTTTTGCTATGGTTCGAGTCGGCG
>CAIZJW010000100.1 GCA_903933385.1 uncultured Silvanigrella sp.
AATTCGAACGCACTCTGATTATTGCCGACGAAGGCTCGAGCGTGCACTATATCGAGGGCTGCACGGCACCTGTTTACCGTTCCGACTCTCTGCACTCTGCAGTTGTTGAGCTGATTGCCCTCAAAGGCGCAAAAATACGCTATACGACAATCCAAAACTGGTCGAAGAACATTTTCAATTTGGTGACCAAGCGCGCATACGCTTATGATGATGCTGTGGTTGAATGGGTCGATGGAAATATCGGTTCCAAGCTCACAATGAAATATCCCGCAGTTTATCTCATGGGACCGCGCGCGCGTGGTGAGATTCTGTCTGTCGCGTTTGCTGGCAATGGAATGCATCAAGATGCAGGTTCAAAAATTGTGCACGCAGCGCCCTATACAACGAGTGTTGTAACTTCAAAATCGATCTCCAAGAGTGGAGGTGTCACCACCTACCGTGGCTTGGTAAAAATTCCCAAAGGCATGGTCGGGTGTCGCAGCAAAGTGCAATGTGATGCCCTGCTGATGGATCGTGATTCACGCTCGGATACTTTCCCCACAATCGAAATTGAAGAGCGTGAGGGAGTGGATGTTGGGCATGAGGCAAGTGTAAGCAAGGTTGGTGAAGATCAAATTTATTATTTGACAAGCCGCGGCTTTAGCGAGCGCCAAGCAACCCTCATGGTTGTGAACGGTTTTATTGAAGAATTCGTGAAGGAACTACCGATGGAATACGCGGTTGAACTGAACCGTCTCATCGAAATGGAAATGGAAGGAGGAGTGGGCTAATGACACTCCCACAAGCACATTTATTATCTATTGGGCAAACCATCTCTGCGCTAAGTCAGGTGCCTGAACTGCCAGAAGAGAACTGGCGGCGCACTGATCCGGCTCAATTCTTTTTGCCTGATGCTGAAGTCGTGAACAGCTTTGGTCAGGCAGTTTTGGGTTCGCATTTGGCTTCGTCTCCCTACAAAGTCCAATTCAAAGTTCTTTCTGTTGCCCAAATGCAGCAATCCATCGCCACACTCATTGGTGCTCCGCTGAACTCTAGTTCTGAGTCTCAAGAGTCCTTCGATGAGGCGCGCGTCGTGCTCTTGAATCTCAACAATGGTGGAATAGTTGTTTCCTCTTGTGCGGCCGCCGACTCTTGGGTTGGACGCCTTGAAATTGCATCTAGGCCTGCACGTCCCGATTCTATTTTGCGTGACAGTGCGGTGTGTGTGGCTCTTGCTGAGAGACTTCAGATCAGTTCACCAAGTGAATTGGTCGTGCGTATTCCGCGTTTTGAACAAACACCTGTTGTCCTTGTTGCAGTTGAGAACGATCCGGCGTTTGCGCAGTCCTATGCCAACATTTCTATTGACGTTGCCGACTCTGCAACGGCTGAGATAGCTGTTTTGCACGGCACCTCAGCGTTTGCTCATCATCGCCTGACTCTGCGACTTGGTCGCGAAGCTCGAGTGACCCAGCTTTGGGCGCATTTGGGCAGCGCTCAGGTCCAGGAAGGGCAGATGCTTCTCGAGCGAAAGGTGAAACTCGCTAGCTACGCAAAATTCTTCGATGCATCTGTTTTTGTTCCTTCGGCACTTTTGCGGGTTGTGAGTAATGTGACACCTGAGGCCGAAGGTGCTTCCGCACAATGCGCGACTGCGATTGTAGCTTCTGGCAATGCTGTCGTTGATTACGAACCCCTTCAAGATCACCTTGCTCCTCAGGGTCAAACGCACTTGCGTGCCAAGATGATTGTAGGTCAGCGCGGCAAAGCGATTTTTCAGGGGCTCATCAATGTAGAGCGAGAGGCGATCGGCACAAATGCGTCTCAAGTGAACAAGAATCTAGTGTTGAGTAAGCGTGCTCGCATAGATTCCATGCCTCGTCTGCGGATCTTGCCCGATGAGGTCTCCTGTAAACACGGCAGTGCCACGGGCGAACTCGATAGCAAGCAAATCCATTATCTTATGACCCGTGGATTTTCCGAACATGAGGCAAAAGAACTCGTGGTACGCGGCTTCGTATTGGAAGGTTTGTTGCAATTGCCTGAAGGTTCGTCGCTCTCAGCATGGGCTAGCGTGATGCTCAATCAGGGCTTGGATCGCGTGTTGAAATGAGCCAATTTTTCGCATCATTGCCTGCGGATGAGATTGGTTCTGCCAGGCCAAGTCAGTGCTCGATCGACGGGCTTTCAGTTCTACTTGTGCGTGACTCCGAAGGCACCATATTTGCATTTGAAAACAACTGTTCCCATGCCGACAAACCCCTTGAAAAAGGGGTTTGGAACGCCCAAACGCGAGAAATTCTGTGTCCGTTTCACAAAGCTGTGTTTGAGGTTGCTCATGCTGGCAGAGTCAGAGTTGGGCCGGCGGTTGTTTCACTTCAAGTTTTCCCCGTCCAAATTCGCGAGCACAATGGAGTACCAACGGTTTTCGTCGGAATCGATGGCTCCGACTAACTTTGTCTTTCTCGCTGCGGCAACGTTTGGCGGCCAAAAAGTTAGACATAATTTTTCGTGTAAAAACTCATTAGTGTTTAATAACTTGTTAATTAGATTTCGTGATGCCTGAAAAAAAACTGAACGAGCAAATCTCAATTTTTTTGAGATTTGCTCGCTAAAATGATGGGCTATTTTAATTTCTACGTCACAAGCTCAGTATGAACTGAGCCGAACTCCTTACCCAATGATTTGAGCTGGGGCTTTGTAGAGATTTTCGTAGTATTCGTTGAGCATACGATCAACCGAGAATGGTTTACTGCACGATTCGATACTTGCCTTCATCATTTTCATCCAACGAGTACGATCGTTGTAGAAAGTTGGAATCACTTCGTCCACAAGGACTTTGTAAAGTGAGAGTGCGTCTCGCTCGTCTTGGGCGCTGACATTTTCTGGCACTTGTTCGTCGCCAATTGCCCAGCCATTTTCGCCATTTTTACAGGCTTCCGGCCACCATCCATCGAGAATGCTCACATTGAGTACGCCGTTCATTGCAGCCTTCATTCCAGATGTTCCGCACGCTTCAAGAGGACGACGTGGGTTGTTCAACCAAACATCACACCCGCGAGTGAGCGCCCGGCCGATGTCCATGTCGTAGTTTTCAAGAAAGACCACGCTATTAGGGTATTGGCGCGACATCTGAACGAGGTTGTGAACAATTGCCTTGCCGGTGTCATCCAGTGGATGTGCTTTTCCGGAGAATACAATTTGCACTTTGCCCGTTTTGAGAAGTTCTCCCAATTTATTTTCATATGCGAAAATTAAATTGCTTCGCTTATATGGCGCAGCTCGACGAGAAAAGCCGATGAGAAGTGATTCTGGATTGAGTTTCACTCCACTGCGCTGCTCAATGAAATTGATAGAGTCTTTCTTCACTTCAAGATGCGCGTTCCACATTGACTCCAGTGTGGAGAAATCGCGACGCATGCGTTCATCAACCCAAGTCGGAACGTGGATCCCATTGGTAATTCCAATGATTGATGAGCGTCCATTGACTTCATTCCACATTTGATTGGCAGTTTCAGCATGGAGCTGAGCTACAGCGTTTGAATTGCGCGAGAGGCGCAGGCCAGCAACGGTCATGTTGAATGGTGTGCCACCGACGCGATGCAGTTGCTCGATGCTCAGGCCTAAACTAGCGCCCATATATTGGAGTATCTCGTGCGAGTGCTGCTCGTTGCCTTCTTTGATCGGAGTGTGGGTTGTGAAAACAATTTGTTGGCGTGTTTGCTGCCATGCACTATCGAAGTTTTGACCCGCGGCCATTTTCTGACGAATGAGTTCGATTCCAGCAAGTGCAGCATGGCCTTCGTTAAAATGAAACACATCAACTTTGTGACCGAGTGCCTGAAGTGCACGAACACCACCCACTCCCAAAACTATTTCCTGGGCAATGCGCTCCTCACCAAACCATCCGTAGAGCTGGCCAGTGATCCATTTGTCGGCATTTTCGGGAAGATCAGTGTCGAGGAGGTAGAGCGGAGCATTGTTGTACGCGTCGCAAAGCCATACTTTGCAGGCCACGTCGTTTTGCCGGATTTTAACAGTCACTTTAATCCCAGTGTCCTTCAGTTCTGGATACTGGAAGTTGTGATAGCAGTCATAGGCTTTACCGTTGTTATCGATTCTTTGCTCTGTGTAACCTTGTTTCCATTTCAGGCCGATCCCTACTAAGGGCAAATTGTTGTCTTTTGCACCCTTGAGTGTGTCGCCAGCCAAGATTCCAAGTCCACCGCAATAAATTTTGAGTGCAGTTTCAAGACCATATTCCATGCAAAAATAGGCGACAGAAGGTTGTTGTGTCGTTGCCATAAGTGCTCCAAAAAGAGTGACAGACTGCGTTATTTACTTGGCCAAAAGGAACTTAAGTCCGGCCGAGACGAGAACAATACCAAAAATCTTTTTGAGTGTGTCCTGTGGGAGCTGAAGAGCGAGGGTCGCACCGAGATAGGCACCTAAGGCCATCGCGCACGCAATGAATGCCGACGACCTAATATCAAGGTTTCCAGCGCGGTGATATTTGAGAGCTGCAAAAATGCCGACAGGGAGAATCAAAGCTCCAATTGAGGTGCCCTGAGCTGAAATTTGACTCATTCCTCCGAGCATCACCAGCAAAGGCACAATAACGAGGCCCCCGCCGATTCCCACCAATCCACTCAAGATCCCAGCTGCAAGACCAATTCCAAGAAGCGTTAGTATGGGCATCGTTGGTGAACTCCTTAGTTCGAGGGAGGTGAAGAAATCCGGGAGTGTTTCAACAAGTGGAGTACCGACTCCAGGTACGCTTCAGCACGTTCCACCGACTCGCCTCCACAATAGATTCCATGCTGTGCCAAGACAAACAGAACAGGCCCACCTTCTGCTGAAGGTTCTGAAAACTGACGTTTGTCAATCTGTATAGCCAAAGTCTTCATGTCCTGGCTGTTTTCATAAATATACATTTCGTAGGCAGTTGTGTGATCGCGAATTCCAAGTGCCTTCAGTAGTTCATGTCCTTCAATCCGGACTGAGGGTGGTGAGAGTTTTTCTAGTTCGGGGGCATGGCAATGAAGTATGCAGCGAATCCATGGGCATCTTCTATAAATAATCGCATGCAGCAGTGTTTCGTCACTGGGCTTTGGCGCAACTTGTGCCAGCGCGCGGCCTTCGAGGTCAACAAGAAGAAAGTCACTTGGATTTAGGGATCTTTTGTGCTTTCCTGATCGTGAAATAAGAAATGACTCTGGAGAGCTTTTCAAACTAAAGTTGCTGCTTGTTGCAGGAATGGCCCCACGCGTATCGAGGCGTGCGGTAACTTCGGACAAGCGTCCGAGTTGGATTTGTTCATAAAGTGACAACGGACATTGAGCGCTCGCATCAAACCGATATTTTCTCTCACTGCGCACGGCTAAAGGTCTCCAGTTTTTCCAAAAATTCGCGTGCTGAGTCCGCAACGGACTGTCCGCTGGCAAAAATTGCTGTGCCAGCATTTAAAATAAAATCCTGCCCGAAATCTTGGCAAGCAAGTGCGACATGTTCTGGCTTAATGCCTGCACTTGGAACCGGGATAGTTGGTTGAATGTTCGCTGGCCATGGAGCCCTGCAAGCTTCGCTGATGCGTTGGGTTGTTGATTTCGGTAATCCAATTTTTCCATAGGGACTCGGAAAAAGTGTGAGATCAGCACCCGCTGCGCGCATCAATGTACCAAGCATCACGGCCGGATCAATTGAGTCAGAGTTGAGACCCTGGCCCATGGCTCCTGCGAGGGCAGGGTGTGCGACAAGCGGAAGTTTTGTGACAGCACGAAGGTTTTGTAGAGCACCCAAGCCAGATGTCCATACATTTACAAGCAGTGCATCTGCCCCTGCGTTGGCGAGTTTCAGGCTCCAGTCGTGCAATGAAGCAAACGCTTCAGCATTCAGCGGCGCATGCACGACATAGAGTGTTTGAAGATTCTCTTTTGCTTTGCGATTCGCAACTTTTTCAATCCTGCGCAAAGTTGTCTCAAGTGAATCGTCGTGGCGAATTTCGTCGTCCTTTACTAAGTGGACGCCAGAATGTGCAACTTCAGAATATAAATCCGCAAGTGCTTCGGCAGACATGGCTACGTTGGGCTTAAGAATTCCCATCAATAAAGGAGCGCTGGTGGTGGTCGAGAAGCGCCTTCGCAGAGATTGTATCGAGTGCACCGGGCCGCTTATTTTTTTACTTTTGAAGCACCCCTCTTCGAATGCCAAAGAACTTAAACTAACTCCGGGATAGAAACTCATTTTTCCAAAAACAAGCGCAAGCAGCCAACTTAATTCGCCGTGCCAAAGCTCCCAAGGAAATGCGATGGTAGCTTCGAGAAAGTTCTCAGATTCGGTGATAGCCATCACCTTAGCAACACGGCTTTGAAGCAATGCTGCATCGACGAAGCGTTCATCCCAGGCTCCCAAGGTCTGGCCAATCGCAATTTCCTCGAAAATATCTGATCGGTGTATTTTTTTGTCCACGCGGTAGCTGGCAAGAGCATGCGATGAATCGCCTTTGCGTTCCGGCGCAATTGCTTTGTTCTTGGGAGTGAAGATCATTTCTTCCCTGCCTCTTCGATGAATCTTTTGACATTCATCAAGCCTGTCGATGTGTCGTGGGTTATCACTCCATGCTCAGTTATGATTCCGGAAATAAGCTTTGCGGGTGTCACATCAAAGGATGGATTCCAGACGCCAATTCCTTCAGCAGCGATGCGTTGCCCAAAAATATGAGTGAGTTCCTGGGAGGGGCGTTCTTCAATGTGAATTGCATCCCCTGTTGGAAGTGTCGTGTCGATCGAAGTTAATGGAGCTGCAACGTAGAAGGGAACTCCATGATGTTTAGCCGCGATTGCAAGCTGATAAGTACCTACCTTGTTCGCTGTGTCTCCATTTGCCACGACTCTGTCTGCACCGACTACAACAGCATTGATTTTCTCTTTTGCCATCAAAAATGAAACCATCGAATCAGTGATGAGGGTTGCAGGAATGCGTTCAAAAACGAGTTCAAAGGCGGTCAGACGTGCGCCCTGATTGTATGGTCTTGTCTCGGTGGCATAAGCGTGAGCAAGCTGGCCTCTGTCATGCAGTGCGCGAATAACTCCGAGGGCTGTCCCATAGCCAACCGTTGCAAGACTTCCCGTGTTGCAGTGGGTCAGAATTTTGAGCGACCTCTGGGCTGCAGATTTAAAGAGGTCGGCTCCATGTGCACCAATAGCGCGGTTGTCGGCGAGATCTTTTTCAAGCATTCCCTCTGCAAACATTGTAATTTTGCTTGCCAGGGTGCTGATTGATTCCCGACTCTCGGGAAGTTGAGTGACTTCCTTGCTAAGAATAATTCTAATTTGGCCGAGTGCTTGGAATAGGTTCACTGCGGTTGGACGGCTTGCAGCAAGCATATCAAGTCTGGTTTCAATTGCGTTTACAAAGCTGCTCATGGTTGTGTTTTTCGAAACCAACTCAGGAATTTCGACAGCCAAACTGAGCACGGCAGTGACTGCAATTGCGGGAGCTCCGCGCACTTTCATCGAAGAAATTGCTTGCGCACCTTCAGAAGAATTTCGCACATCAAAAAATTCTGTGACGTGAGGAAGTTTTAGTTGATCAATGAGTGAGAGCTGACCCCGGCTGTAACGTATAGCTTCGAGTTTCTGAGAATGGGAAGAGTGTGTCATGGCAGTTGCCCTTCAGTAAAAAAAGCTTGAATTGCTATTGCAAGTGCAACATCTTTTTGGGTCACTCCCCATTTAGGTTCGTGAGTCACCATGATAATTTCAGATTCCTGAAAGTCTCGCATAACAATGCTGGTATGGTGATCTGTGGTTTCCTGAGCATCATGTAACCAATTCAACTTGCTCAATGCTTCAGAGTGATTTTTGAATCGGAATAGTCCTTTGAGGCAGAACCCTTGACCGTCGTGTTCAATTTTCCAGGACGATAATTTTTGACCAGCAGCTTCGAGAGTTGCCTTTGGGTTTTCAAGTAACGTGCGCGGAGCATTGATTGCATCTTGGAGAAGTGGGTGAGGAGTCAAAAATCGCAACGTAGTAGAACGCATGATGTCTGCCGAAGGAAGAGAATTCATTACGGCCTCATGTTCAGGAATTTGTGCAATGTATTTTTCAGCACGACTTCCTGCGGCCGGTTTGGGAAGTTCTGGATATTTTTCACTGAGCCATTTCCAACGCGCGATGAATGGCGCGAGAGAAATATCAACGGCGTTCAATTGAGTTCCGCCGAAGAAACGACCACTTGCCTTCGAAAGCTCAACGTCAAGCCAATTCCAGGCCCCGACAAGCTGGTGAGTCGCTTTGCGAACAGAGTTAACGCTGCCTTGTGAATACATCGCCTGTTGGAGCGGTGTGAGAAATTTGCTTGATGCCACTTCAACAGCCACCCTTGTTTCTGCAGTGGTCGTTGGTGCGGAACCATACAATCGAGGTCCGGCAGCTTCGATGGAATCAAGAAATTCCATGATGACAAGGCTTTCGTGAAATCCCTCACCAGGAGCGTATTCAATTGTCGGCACACTTCCGGAAGGATTGATTGCCAGCATCTCCTTGGGAGGAGTGTTGAGGTCGATTTCAACAGACGTCAGCACACTTTGGTCAATTCCACGCACTTGGCACGCAATCAGAATTCTCTGAACAAATGGACAGGCGGGGATCATATAGAGCTTCACGATGGGAACTCCTTGCAGCGTTGCGTCAATGTTCGGGCGCAGTGGCGAAAGTGTTTTGCGCCCGAGGTGCTCCTGGGCCGATGACGTTACGGGACACAGTGCAGGGGTGCAACCCATGGAAGCCTTCTGGGTTCAGATTATTCATCTTTATTTTCCGGTCACAGTTGCCATCGTGGCGCAACTTGTATTCCTCATATTGCCAGTGAATCTCAGAACCTGGCGCACTGATTTACTTAATTCTTGGACTTACTGCGGTATCCAGACTTTCATGGCGGGAGTTCTTTTTCTTGCTGTTCCGAGGGTTTTCGAGCTTTTCAAACTCTCCGACGGGGCGTCCTTTATAGCAATTCTCGCGGTTTTTGTCGCAAGCTGGTGGAAAGTCATCCGAACCATTCCTCTCGAAGCCACCTTTACCGTGAATTCCGAGCCCTTGGATTCACCCATGGTCAGCTTCGATTCGTTCTATAATGCGGAGAGGCTCAGGCAATTAGGGGAGCTCGCTGTCGACGATCCTACGGCGGTTGTCAGGCACCGTGCTTTGCGTGAGATGTTGGTCCGGCGCAGGGTTGATCAGAATTTGGGTGAATCCGCGGACGTTTGAGGTGGTCAAAAAGCTATTCAGGCTGGTTGCAATTTGAATACAGGTTTTGTATCACTGGCCCACCGTGCCCGCCCTTAAGACATTCGGGGCGGTTTTAAATCGTTTTAATGTCTGGAGGAAGCCGCGGTGGCAAAGGAAAAATTTGAGCGCTCCAAGCCTCATATGAACATCGGTACAATCGGTCACGTTGACCACGGCAAGACGACGCTGACAGCAGCGATCTCTTCTGTGTTGGCGAAGGCATTCAACAAGGTCGCTACAAAGTTCGATGAAATCGACAAAGCACCTGAAGAGAAGGCACGCGGTATTACAATTAACGCGTCGCACATCGAGTATGAAACTGATAAGCGTCACTATGCTCACGTGGACTGCCCAGGGCACGCCGACTACGTGAAGAACATGATTACCGGTGCTGCGCAGATGGACGGTGCAATCCTCGTGGTTGCTGCTACCGACGGTCCAATGCCCCAGACACGTGAACACATCCTCCTGGCTCGTCAGGTTGGCGTTCCGTTCATCGTAGTTTTCTTGAACAAGTGCGACATCGCTGACCCAGAACTCATTGACCTTGTTGAAATGGAAGTCCGTGACCTCCTCAGCAAGTACAAGTTCCCTGGCGATGATACCCCAATCGTTCGCGGTTCGGCTCTTGCGGCTCTCGAGAAGGGCACAGGCGGTCGTGATGACGCTCCCAGCAAGTGCATCTTTGAATTGATGGACGCTGTTGATACTTATATCGTTGAGCCAGCTCGTCCTCTCGACAAGCCATTCCTTATGCCAATCGAGGACGTGTTCTCGATCTCTGGCCGCGGAACTGTTGTGACCGGTCGTGTTGAGCAAGGTATCGTTAGAACAGGTGATGAAATCGAAATCGTTGGAATTCGTCCTACGACCAAGACCACTTGTACTGGCGTTGAAATGTTCCGTAAGATCCTCGACCAAGGTCAAGCTGGCGACAACGTGGGCGTTCTGCTCCGTGGTACAAAGCGTGAAGACGTTGAGCGCGGACAAGTTCTTGCTAAAACAGGCTCAATCAAGCCTTTCAGCAAGTTCAACGCTCAAGTGTATATCTTGAACAAAGACGAAGGTGGCCGTCACAAGCCTTTCTTCAAGGGCTACCGTCCTCAGTTCTACTTCCGTACTACGGACGTGACTGGTGTTGTTGAGCTTCCAGCAAGTGTTGAAATGGTTATGCCTGGCGACAACGTCGAAATCTCAGTTGAGCTCATCACTCCTGTTGCGATGGAACCAGGTCTGCGCTTCGCGATTCGCGAAGGCGGCCGTACAGTTGGCGCTGGTACAGTGTCGACGGTGAACGGTTAATTCCGGATCACATGCGGCTTATTTGAAAAAATAGGCCGTCATCGAAAAGCCACCCTTCGGGGTGGCTTTTTTCGTATCAACGGACTCCCAAAAAATGAGAAAGTTTATTTTTTCGGGGTCGACTTATCTTTGAATTTTCTGACCTCTTCTGCTCCCGCTTGTAAGCCCGCAATTCTTTCATTTTGAGAGCTCAGTTCTTTAACGCTTGGGCAAGGTGTTGTTGAGGCTCCTTCCGCATTGGGAAGTACGCGTCGGTCAA
Source organism: uncultured Silvanigrella sp. (assembly GCA_903933385.1). Taxonomy (GTDB): domain Bacteria; phylum Bdellovibrionota_B; class Oligoflexia; order Silvanigrellales; family Silvanigrellaceae; genus RFOM01. Next base: position 10,831 of record CAIZJW010000100.1, read on the forward strand.
TAAGGCGAGCTTGTTCCATGATTGTATTTGTTGAGTTGCACTCCAATTTCACAATTTCAGAGTCGCTCATCTCAGCCATCTTTCGCCACGCATCTCCAGCTCCCATTGAGGGATCCCCGCCCATGACATCATAGGTGGCAGGGGCGGAGCCAAGCAACGTACAGGCCGCAAGAGCTAAACCGCCACTACCGACGGCCAAAACACCGCATCCAAGAAGAGCGAGTCCGGTTCCAAGCCACATCACCGTGGTGCGCTGCTTATCTATTTCTGACAATCGTTTTGTGAGCGTATTGGAGTTGATGTAGCGCCAAACCACAGGCTTTGCTCGCGCAAACATGGTTTTCATTTCCTCATCGCTCGGCTGTCCATAAACCTGGGTGCTTTTGGCGGCATACCAACACGACCAATCTTTTTTGCTTTGTCCCTTCAGAGTCGGCTGAACATGAGCAAATAAAAATGTTCTTGTTTCGCCGCAATTCGATTGCATCTGAATGATTTCAGATTCGGTCATTGCCTCTGTGGTTGAAGCTTTGCGAATGCAGGAATGAGTAAAAAGCGGGATAGCAGCAAGTGCAATACAAATGGTTGCTCTCGTCGGAGATATTTTTTTTCTGTTCATATTGGATCCCAGCTTCATTCACGCCGTATTAATTCATTTAAACATTCTTTAAAATGCTTTCATGTCAGCGTTGTTTTGAACAGACTGCGGTGTCAATGAGATTACGTTTTTGTGCCTGAGAGGCCGCCTGAAGTTGAAGTTTTGAGTGGCTTTCAGGGGATTTCTTGAAATACGAATCCCAGCCGTTGCTTCAGGTTTTGAGGCAATGAGGGAAGAGACGAGCGTGGAAGAAGAAATGTCGAAAGGTTGAAAAGATCCGCGAATACTTTGGTTTTGTCGAGCGTTGCACGCAAATAGGCATAACCCAACGATCCGCCTGTTCCAACGCGAATTCCAATCATCCGGTGAACCATAATTGCGTGTTGGGCTCTCCATTGTTGCAAGAGTTCGTCCATGTCGACAAGCAAAGTTAGGAGTCTGAAGGGAAGGTGAAGAATGGGTTCTTCGCGGTACAAGTTGATAAACAAGGCTGCATGAGTCGCTCTTAAGCTAAGACGGCGCACACCTTGTTGGACGAGTTGTTGATGCAAGGTTTCATCGAACAATGCTCGGAAATAGTTTTCCGTTTTTTCAACCTCACCCAATTGCTTTGCTTTGTCTTCAGCTGGTAGCAGCGGATGATTGTTAATAAAATCACGATCCCGCGAGAGGTGTTCGCGCAATGCGTTTTGGTATTCTTGCCAAAATGTGAAACCATCATTCGTTTCGATAAATGGAGTTCGTTCAAGCCACTTTTCGAACAGTTCAAATAATGAAGGACTAGATTCAGCAGAATGCATTTGCTTAAGCTCGTCCGCTGTCAGGCTCTTTGCAAATGGAGATTCTGGATTTGCAAGAAGAGGGTGCTCTCTGCGCACTCCAAGTGTGGATTCAAGGATTCTGAATTGGACGCTTTGGAACCCCGAGGCGGGTGAAACGAGATCTCGGAATTCTAAAAAATCGAGAGGAGTCATGGTTTCTAAAATGCGCAGATGATCAGTGAGGACCTTCTGTATTTCTGTGACTCTTGTGAGTCTGGAAACAGCTGTGCCCATCATTTTTTCATCGACGCTGTTCGATGCGAACATTTTCCCAACAGAGCTAAGCTCGTGGAGAATTTGTTTGAACCAAAGCTCGTGTGCCTGGTGAACAATAATAAAGAGAAGCTCATCATGAGCTTCTCTTCCTGCTTCAACACTTTTCGGTGATTGAATCGACAACAATTCAGGAACGCGCAAATAACTTCCGTAGCTGAGCGGCCTGGTGATGTCGGTGGTCATCATTCGCCTTCTTTGACTTTTTCAACTTTGTTGAATTCGATCTCCACGGGCGTTGGGCGTCCAAAGACCGAGATCAAAAGGCGAAGCTTCATTTTATCGGCTTTGACGTCGTCTACGTCGCCCACAAAGTTGGTAAACGGTCCATCAATAACGCGAACGCGGTCGCCCTTCTCAAAATGCATTTTTGGTCGAGCAGCGACTTCTTTGGCCATGTAAGCGGTGCGATTGATCACCCGATCAACCTCTTCGTCTGTTAACGCAGGAGGTTCGCGATTTGGGGCTGCGCCAATAAAACTTGAAACTTTCGGCGTGTCTTTAACGCAGTGATAAGCCGATTTCTCTGTGAGATCCATTTGAATAAAAATGTATCCAGGCATGAGCTTTTGCTCGATGCGCTTTTTCTTTCCCTTTTCGTCGATTTTTTCGATCGTTTGCGAAGGAATGACGATCTGGCCGAAATAATCGCTCAAGTTAAGCTTTTTGATTCGTTCTTCAAGCGCAGTCTTGGCCTTTTTTTCCATGCCCGATTGAGTTGTGATCGCGTACCAGCGCAAACGCTCGTTGCGAATTGTTGTTGGGATTTCGGAGGAATTTTGAACTTCTTGTGTCATTTTCGCTGATCCTCAGGCGGCTTGGCTCATGATTAACTGTATGAATTTAACGAAAACAAGGTCGGACAGGAACATGAACACCGACGAAACTGCAACCAGAACAATGACGATCAAGGTGGCGCGTTGGGTTTCCTTCAGATCGGCCCAGGAAACACGGGTGAGCTCGTCGCCGACATCAACGACGTAGTCCTTCAGGCGACGGCTTGCAAACAAAGAAACCACCGCAATAACCGTTAGAATACTCGCTACGGAGTTGTTCCAAAGGGAGAATTTGGGGTTTGCTACGCTAAAGCCCGACGCACTCTGTGGAACGTAGTGTTGAGCTATGAACAAGCCAAGCGCATGGAACAAGTACCAGAAAAATCCGGCGACCAAGGCATAAAAACCAAGCGCATAGCGATAGGCTGAATTTGAAATGTCTGACATGCGGAATCCCTCGGAGCCTGATGTAGTGCAGACTTCTTAATAATCACGGGTTGCTAACATGGTTTGGGACCTGCGGGCAAGCCGGGGGACACAGGTGTGTCACGAGGCGTCCGGCTCGTGCGAGTCCTTGAGCCATAGCTCGGCGGTGACTGGGCCACCACGAGCTCTCATATGTGTCCTCTCGGAAGACGCTCACGGAGTCAAGGTTCACGCCGAGGGCATGAAGCTCGATGCACATGATTGCCTGAAGATCGGGATAGATTTTGCCATGAGTTGAAAAACTCTCAAGCCCAACAGCCCCCCAAAAGGCCTTTTCGTGGATTGAGCTCCATCCCAGTTTGCTCTTCAGACGCAGTTCGTGGTGCTCGCGGAGCGCCTGAAAGACGTCACTGCCACAGGGGTAGTTTCTCCCTGAAATCGAAGGTCCAATGGTCACATGTATCTCAGGATTCGATTTCAGGGACCCTGTCCGCAAAACCCCATGCATGCGCATACGTTCAAAAGCGGTTTGTTGGATTCCGCTCACGTACCCGCGCCAGCCTGCATGAAAACAACTCGCAACTTCTATCTTTCCGTTGCTCTCCGAAGTCATCGCCACGGCGAGGCAGTCGGCAGTATTTATGGCTAGCGGGCGAGAAAAATTGGGGGCTGTCGTCACGATTCCGTCAGCTTTTTCGAGCTGATTGGGATTAAAAGAATCAAGCTCAGCAATTAAATTCGAATGGTGGGCAGCGACTCTCCAGCTTTCAGCCAAAGGGACGTCTATCGTCCAAGCAATTGTAGCACCAGTATTTCCATGGGCGAGTGTGGTGAGGCGGTTTGCGACGTCAACTCGAGCCTCAACCACCTGTGGAGAATTTCCAACTCGTTGCAAGAAGTCCGCGAATTCCTGGGGCCACTCAGAAAATTGTGAGGAAGCACCTTTTGAAGTTTCAGAAGATGCCTCGCTCGCTAATTCACTGCAGCTTGCACGAATAGCTATTTTCATTCTTCAAAATCATCGTCAATATCATTGCTCATTGGAGCTGATTCTTGCACTTCACCTTGCAGCGCATTCATCAGAACACCTGTTGCAACGGCAACGTTTAACGAATCAACAGCAGCAACTCCTCCTGGAATTTTAACTAAATAATCGCAATGTCTAGCGACGTCTTGGCGCATCCCCTTTGCTTCGTTGCCCACAACTAAAACGTAGTGACGATCCACAGGAAGTTGGTTGTGGCGAGCAGTGGCCTGGAGAGAAGATCCCACAACCCAGACTCCAGATTTTTTAAGCATTTCGAGAGCTCGGTTGATATTGACAGTTGGCACGAGCTGAAGACTGAAAGCGCCACCTGATGAGGCCTTGACCACAAGTGGCGTAATCTCAGCTTGTCGATCTTCACCGAAGATAACAAACTTAGCGCCGAAAAATGCGGCTGTTCTAATGATTGCACCAAAGTTTCGAGGGTCTTGAACTTGATCAAGCACGAGTCCCAAACATCCGTGTGGGGTTTCGGCGATCCAATCAGGCAAGTTTTGAATCACGTCATGGACGGTGACCGTTGGTATGCTTGGAACCTTCAAGCAAACGCGCTGATGATTCAGCTGTTCGTCTGAACTCAAAGGCCATGTTTCATCGTCCTGGCTTTTGCAGAGATTGATCTTTATTCCCATCGATTTGCACGGTTCAACAATATTTTTAAGTTGGGAGGGGACTCTGCCGGCTTTGTCGGCGATCACGTGTAAGGCGTGAGCTTTTTGATCGACAGACTCTTCTTGCTGAAGTCTGGCGATATAATTTTCAATAGGCCGACGTCCCCAGATATGGAACTCGCGCACAGGGCGGGCCTGCTTGAAGTCTGCGCTGCTCTTAACAGAAGAGAGTTGTTTTCTTTCAATTTGCGGACGACCCGCCGATTGTGGACGACCCGCAGATTGTGGACGACCCGCAGATTGTGGACGACCCGCAGATTGTGGACGACCCGCAGATTGTGGACGACCCGCAGATTGTGGACGACCCGC
>CAIZJW010000101.1 GCA_903933385.1 uncultured Silvanigrella sp.
GGCTGGAATCTTCAGACGTGATGAGCTTTTGTCACTGTCAGTTAAGTTGCACAGATCGGCCTTTCTGCGCGGTCAAGCGAATTTACAAAGTCAGTTGAGCCAGGTGTTCGGTGGAAGAATTTGTGACTCATTTTCTCGAGCTCGATACTTCATCTCTGCAGAAGGTGCTGGGCTCACCGTGAGCTACAATCAGCTGTCACAGTTGTCTGCGTATTTGAGTGTTGAGAGATGGCGTGATTATTCAATTTGAGATTTTTTCTCAGAAAAACCGTTCACTCCTGAACGAATTGGGCCCAACCAATGCCAGAAAAAAGAATCGGGGTTTCCGGCCCTCTGTTCAATCACTGAATTGTCTGGAGCATTCAAAAGCGAAGAAACTGTTGAAGCTTTTGGTATGCCGGCCGAATAGTTTTCAACCGACCTTACAAGTTCACTGGCTGCTGAACCTGCCCCGATGATTGAGCAAATACACATTGCAGCAATTTGTGCGTATTGAAATTTAAATTCTGTGCGCAAAACCCTCAAATAAAATGAAGCAAGAATCATAAGTGCGGGAATAGAGGCGCGCATACACAGGTCGTTCATTATTCCAATCTTGTACAAAGGTAACAAAAGAAGAATAAGTGCTGCCATCCAGCCAAAAGTTTTTTCCCTATGACTCAGCAGGATTGGCGGAGGAAGTGAAATTTTATTGAGATAAATTTTCTGTTTGAGATGTTGGAACAAAAACGGAATAGTTAATGGCAAACATTCAAGCAGAATGAACAATAGATACCGTCCGCCAAAGTCAGCGTCGTTAAATTGCCAAAGGTTTGGAAATTGGAATGAATTTGAAGAATAATAAAAAATTCCAAGGCCTGCGATTGCTGGCGCGACGAAAAGATTCGCCGGCCCAATGATGAAGGCTCCTTTGTTTTCCATAAGGTCAAAAACAAATGTCAGCAAAAGAAAAGGAAGGAGACCAAGGCTTGCCAACGGACTCCAAAGAAACGAAAATGCAGCAATAAGAAAGATTGAGTTTTTTCCCAAGTTCTTTTGCATAGCCAACATAATAAATGCTGTTGTTAACCAAGGTGCAAGCATGTGTTGAGGAACCCAAAATAGCAATGTCGTGTTGCTTGAATACTGGCCGATTCCCGCCCACCACTCCATATGAACGCCGGGGGTCAGAACCTCTTCACTGTAGCTAAGAATCGCTCCGATGATGTCCCAACCACCAAAGAATATGAAAACAAGAGCTGCGATCAATTGGCGCCATAGTCCAAGATTGTCGAGGCGGAGTGCAAGTGCGGTGACACTCCAGATGAGAATGAGCCCAAAGTACGTCCAAAGAAAAATGAAAAAATTGGCTGCTTCCCAGCCCATCAATTTGCCGATGATTGCCGCTGGAAGATAGTAACAAACATAATAAACCATCGGCACATTTGCACGCAGCTGCAGAGGCCATGGGTTTTCTATGAGATCTTTGAGCAGAGCATTGCTAGCTGCGTAGTCGCTGTTCTGAAAACCGATACCGCCCGTGCCTGAAAGTGCGCACCATAACAGCAAAACTCCAAAAACGACGCTGTGTCGCTGAACGAGCGCAGAGATCACTTTGAATCCAGAAAAAAATGGCGCGGGAGGCTGGGACTGGGAGGCCCAACCGTGCCACC
>CAIZJW010000102.1 GCA_903933385.1 uncultured Silvanigrella sp.
CTACGGATTCCTGAAAATTCTCCAAAAGCTCGTGAAGGAGCAGAATCCAACACATGTCGCCGTGACGTGGGACCGCAAAGAGAAGACCTTTCGACACGAAAGCTATTCTGAATACAAGGCAAATCGCTCTGAGACACCACCTGATCTTTTGCTTCAGATCCCCATAATTAAAGAATTGATAGAGCGTTCAGGAATTCCAAATTTTTCACTCGCTGGTTTTGAGGGTGATGATGTCATAGGAACCATTGCGAAGAGTTTTTCGCAGCAAGGCGATGTATTTATTGTTTCGGCTGATAAAGATTTTATGCAGCTTGTGAACGATCAAATAAAGTTATTTTCTCTCAAGGCTGGTGATGACTATGTGGTCATGGGGCGGGAGCATGTCGTCGATTATTTTGGCGTGCCTCCCGAACAAGTTTGCGAAGTTCTGGCTATCACCGGAGACAAAGTTGATAATATTCCAGGCGTAAAAGGGATCGGAGACAAGGGCGCGGCCAAATTGGTTCAAGAATTTGGCTCATTGGAAAATATTTATGCAAATCTCGAAAAGGTCGCGAACGAGCGCCTCAGGGGTTTGCTTGAAACGAGCCGAGAGTCAGCGTTTCTCTCACGCCAGTTGGTTGAAATTCACACAGCAGTTCCCCTCGATGTCGATGAATCTAAGATGCGTTACACATGGGATGATCTCTCGCACAATGAGAAACTCAAACATGAAATAGAGTCCCTTGGGATGAACTCTCTGCTGCGTGGCTTTGCGGCTGAGAAGAGTTCAAGTTCAACGGTTTCAAAAGAGCGCAAAATAACGCGCGGAAAATCAAAAACCAAGGACGATGCAGCGCCGAGTTTGTTCGAAGATGAATTGGGTGCTGAAGATGAATTGCCGCAGATTGAGAAAAAGAACGACGTCGTCGATTGGGGCAAGCGGGATTACGTCTGCGTTCTTTCGCGGGTTGAGTTGAACAACCTGGTTGAGAAAATTATTTCACCACAAACAGAATACTTCGCATTCGACACCGAAACCACTGGACTCGATTTCATAGAGCATAAGCCCATAGGCTGTAGCTTCAGTTTTAAGGCTGGTTCGGGATATTATCTCCCCCTGCACGCGGCTCACATGTCTGGTCAAGGTTTGGCTGATTCATTTCCTGCAGCAGAATTTTCAACGGAAGAAGCGATTGCAGAGTTGAGGAATGCTCTTTCAAAACGCAAAGCTACATTGGTTGCTCACAATCTGAAATTCGACTTACACCAAATGCTCAATGTTGGCGTTGAGTTGGGGCAGGGGCCAGTGGGCGATACCATGATCGCCGCATGGATTCTCAACCCTTCCTCTGGTGGTTACGGCCTCGATGCGCAAACGCTCAAAGTGTTGCGGCTTGAAAAGATTCCAACATCAAAACTCATTGGCAAAGATGCTGGGCGTCAGTCGATGACAGAAGTTCCGCTTGCGCTGATTACGGAATACGCTTGTGAAGATGTTGATGCGACCCTGCGTCTTTGGGAAGTTCTTTCGAAACAACTGAACGCTGACGAAAAGATTGCAC
>CAIZJW010000103.1 GCA_903933385.1 uncultured Silvanigrella sp.
CGTCAGCAATCTCACAAATAAACGCTTACTGATCGTTTCCAACCATGTCAGCTATCTCGACATTTTAATTATCAGTTCACTGCATCCGTGTAATTTTCTCGCAAAATCAGAAGTGGGTCAGTGGCCACTTTTTGGCTGGGTTGCTCGCGCTCTCGGCTGTGTGTTTGTGAAAAGAGATTCCTTGATGGGTCGTGCATGTGCTTTGCGCTCTTGCCTTAAACCTCTCACTCACTCGAGCTTGGCACTTTTTCCCGAAGGAACAACCACTGCAGCACGAACTCCAAACGCAGACGCTTGGGCTAAAGGCCACGCCTGGATCGCGCAACGCTCTGGCGCCGATGCAGTTCTTTGTATTGGCCTTGTTTTTGAAAACCAAAGTGAGCGTGCCTGGACCGACGACATGAGCCTAATCCCACATCTCTTAAAAACACTCGGAGAGAGGAAAATTCATGTCAAAATAAACGGCTCTCTGGCTCGAGTGAGTCCTCAATTAACATCCGATGCCCTCTCTGAAATCACTTGGCAAAATGTTTGCAGCGCGGTGAACAATGTTTGTCCTCAATGAAATCAAATCATTTACCAACCAATACCGCGATAATTTGATTCGCAACCGACTCGAAACAGTTTCATGTGAAGAAGGCCACTTCGATATTCAACTCTTAGAGCTCAAAGGCGCAGAACCCGCTCAAAAAGAACGATTCACTTTACTCCTTGTGGCAGGTGTTCATGGCCTTGAATGGATTGGAGTGACTGTCCTTCTCCACTTTCTTTCTCATTTGATCGAAACATCTCGTTGGAACAGTGGGGTTCGGCAAATGCTGAGCACCGCCAGAATTGTCGCAATTCCTGCCCTCAATCCAACCGGTATTATTCAAGGACGGCGGGCAACTGCGCAAGGAATCGACCTGATGCGCAACGCACCCATTAAAGCAGAATCACCAGTCCCATTCCTCGGAGGCCAAACTTTTTCACCCGTACTGCCATACTACCGGGGTACTGGAGATCTTGCTCCAGAAAGTCGTGCGCTTGTGAGTGCCGTAAATTCACTCCTCGAAACCTCATCGGGAGTCGTTGCCATCGACCTTCATAGCGGTTTTGGCGCGCGCGATAGGGTATGGACGCCTTGGTCGATGTCATCTGCGAGACCGCCACATTGGGAGCATTACATGGCACTTGAAAATGCTCTGAACGAATCATTTCCAGACCACGTCTACACCTTCGAAAAGCAATCAGAAAGCTATCAAACGGACGGCGACCTATGGGACTATCTGCTGGTCGAAAACCTCAACAGAAACGGGCCATTATTCATGCCATTAACCCTTGAAATGGGAAGCTGGAATTGGCTAAAAAAAGCTCCCTGGCATGCCTTCAGTAAGCTTGGATGGTTTCATCCGATTGCACCACACCGTGTGCAGAGGGTCTGCAGAAGACATCTCACCCTTCTCGATTTTCTTGTCAGCGTTTGCGCGAACGGGAAAGATTTTTTCAAAAAAGAGGCATGATCAATTCAGCGAAGACAATCACACCCCAGGATTCATGCAATCAACTAAAGAAAGATCTCCGGCAGCGCTCAGACATTGTTTGAGTCGAAAAGTGAATGAGAAAGTCGTGAGAGCGAAAAACGGGATCGTACGATGGACCGCCATAGAGTTTTGCGCCGAGCATGAGATAAGAGCGCAGTAATGGAGGCACAATCGACTTTAAATTGAACTTTTCTTGGGAGTCCTCAATTCCTGCGTTTACAGAAAGTAGTGCAGGACACTGTGCAGAAGTCGACCAGGCATTTTGCTGTTTAAAATAGTCAACCAATGCACCTGCCTCGGCGTGCCGCGCATTGAAAACACTCACACAACCGAAAGCTTCGGAACGGCCTTGTTCCATCATGTATTTTGCCAGTGCACTCCAGAGAATCTTCGGAATTGAGCCGTTGCGGTGGGCCGGATGCACGCAGCTGCGACCAAGTTCTACAGCACAACGAGGATCAAAAGTTTCAATGAGCTCTGACAGATCAAATTCATTTGCAGAGTATGGTCGCATTCCAGCATTCAAAATTCGATCCACAGGCAAAAGTCGATACGTTGCCACGATTCGGCCGTCACTTTTAACAACCAGATGATCGGCCAGGGCATCATATTCATCGAAGTCTTTCATGCTCGATGGCTCACTGTTATGAGCCGCTAAAAACACATCGTAGCGAAGAGAATAAACTTCATCCAGTTCTTCAGGAGTGGCGAGACCCACCTCATATTGCGGGCTGACCTTCTCGCTCTCGAGTTTCGCCTGAGCAAGAGACAACTGGGACACGTTGCCAAGGGTTGCGAGAGGTTGTCTTGAGAAAGCCATCACCGAAGAGCTGTTCATGACGTTCATCCTTTTGTTGCCGTTCTTGGATGAATTGTCCCAAAATGCCACTCAACCCGATAGCATCAAGATTTACAAAAAAGTGAATGATTTTTGAGGATTATTTGTATTTATCGTGAACCTCCGTTCTTCACAGAATGGCCTTCAATTGGACGCTGGATCGTTACAGTCTTGTCACAATGTTTTGCTGCCAGGAGGATTAAATTGGTTAGTATGTGGACGAAGAACAAACCATGCCCGGCTATTTTGTAGGAGTACCAGTGCTCGAGGTTCACAAAACACCGACAACTCGTTTCCAGAGAATTCTGCGCCTCGTCATCGCCGCTTCGGCGGTCGTTCTCACTTCAAATGCACGCGCTGATAACTCCCTCAAAGAGAAAACCAAAGAAGAAACTGAGTTGCACCTTGGGGTGAGTGAATCAGCATTTAAAAAGCTGGAAAGCGCATTTGAACTCTATTCCCCAACCACACTCCGAACCGATTTCTATTTCGATATCCCCCAAAAAAATCAGTTCTACATGCGGCGCAACGTGACCCCGGCAAAGCTCCGAGTCCAAAAGCGCGCCGATCAGGTTGTATTGCAGAAGTCTTGGATTCAGCATCAATCGACCCACATTTCCCAGGGATTTCGGTGGATGAAGACAACTCGAGTTTCATCGTCTGTAAAAAAGCCCGTAAATGGAAACACAGGGCTACGCCTCGAATATTCTCAATCGCTGTTAGAAAATTCAGTCAAAAACTCACAGATAAGCCAGGGCAGCAAAACCTATCTTGAAGAGCTTTGGCACCCTGAGGTTTGGCCGAGGCTTTCGGAATTCGACTCTTCAATGGTGAAATCAGTAGGCTCCTTTGTTCCAGCAGCGATTGTCAGCAAAGAGCGATGGCTTTTGAATATTAAGACCTTGAATGGCGAAGATCTCACAGTGCAACTTGGCCGAGACAGCGATGTTCTTGGTTCGGGTTGCCCTCAATCTTATGAAATAGAAGCTGAACTCAAAGATTCCTCTCCCAAAACATCAGCTCAAGTTGCGGAAGCAATCAATCATTGGCTGCAATCCTATGGGATAGAGCCAGCGGAAACATCACCGCATTCCTCTCACGATTTCTTCCGCCGCCTCGAGCAACTCTACCCTTGATCCATTTTTGAATCTTTACTGCTTAAGCTTTCTGATAGGCTGAAGCGCTGCTGCCTGAATTTTCTCGAGATTTTCAGTTCACAATTCTGCCATCAGTGCGCGGGCGACACTTGCCTGTGAAACGATTGTGTCAGCCTTGCCTATTGCCTGATTCGCCCGCTAAGAGGCCCACGTCCTCGGATCAGGACACTATCAGGAGGTTTCTCATGCGTCTTATTTCTATGTTTGCACTCTCTGCTTTCAGCGCAACCGCGGTTGCTGCTCCCTTCACATTCAAAGGTTCCGACACTCTTGCTGGTATGATGACCGATGCTATTCAAGCTTCGGGCTTGCAAGACGAAATCCAATACGTTGGCGGTGGCTCGGGCAAAGGCGAAGAAGCAGTAGTTGCTGGTCAGCAAGGTATTGCTCCAATGTCCCGTGAACTCAAGAAAGAAGCTGCAGCAAAAGCAGTGGCTGCAGGAATTGAGCTTGTTGGTCACGCAATTGCACTCGACGGCTTGGGCGTTTTTGTAAACCGCGCAAACCCAATCGCACGCTTGAGCCTCCCAGAGCTGAACGCTATTTTCACCTGCGAAACAACCGATTGGTCTGCTTTCCCAACAGCCGGAAAAACTGGCCCTATCCAGGCTTTCCGTCGTGACGACAACTCAGGAACAACTGACACCTTCAAATCAATCACTGGTATCAAGGCATTCGGCGCATGCGTAACAGTTATGCCCGAAACTCCAGACATCGCGAACGAAACTGCAGTCAATCCTAATGCAATTGGCTACGCTGGACTCTCTGCAACACGTGCAGGCAACCGTGCCATCAACGTTGCAAAAGATGCTCAATCGGGCGCCTACGCTCCAACCGTTCAAAACGTACGTGGCAAGATCTATCCGCTGTCCCGTAAGCTTTATGTTTACGAAGCAAAGGGAAGCTACACGTTGAATTCAGTTGAATCGAAGTTGCTTCCACAGCTGCTCGACCGCTCTTTCATGGACCAAATTGTTCAGCAAAATGACTTCATCACGCTGGACTAAAAAGCTATGAATAAACAACTGCGCCTCCTTTTGGGCTGTGCGGTTGTTTCGACTTTATTGGGTTGCGAAAGCCAAGTGCCTTCGCAACCCGATGTCGTCGTTACAATCACACCAAATCCAAACACAACACCTTCGCTCAATGAACCAGATTCACCCGGTTTAGGTGTCAACACCGAATGCACCGAACCCAAAACGTCTTCTTTGCTTCCAGCTATTGTTGAAAACGAAAATACAGTAGCCCCCAGCATGACGTTCGATGAACTGCGACAAGAGATCGACACTGCTTGCGCAAGTTGCCACCTCGCTCCAGCCTCAAAAACGGGCGGGTTTTGGTACGTCTCAGCGCGCGACAAAGCAGAAGTTCGAGTGAACGGACAAAAAGTTGTTGTGGAAGGAATCGCAGATCTGGCGAGCACGTTTACCCGCGTGCTCGCCAATAACCGCATGCCACCGGAGAACATCCGCAAGGCCGCGCCGCAAAAATATGAACGCCTCCAACAGCTTTTAGAAGATTGGAACGCCGCGGAGAAGCCAGCGGGCAAATTCACACTGCGCAAAACAACCGCAGGGCCAAATCAAGCTCAAAAGAGCCAGCAATCCGACCTCGGAAGTTGTATTCCGCGCGCAGATCAAATTGGAACCGATCCAAATCGTGATGAAATGTTCCTCAATGCAACCACTCTCCCAGAAAAACTTTCTGAAACTGACCTCTTCACTCTCGACAGCCTCGCTCTGGCTCGCAAGGGAACAGTTTCTTACAACGTGGAATATCCACTCTGGGCCGATAATGCAGAAAAGGGCCGCTACGTTCATTTTCCTGCCGTATGGAGTGAAACGGAACAACAGTGGAAAACTTCAGGAGCAGTTTACAATCCAAGCTCCGGACAACTCGATGTCCCCCCAAATACACGCTTCTACAAAACGTTTTACAAAGCGGTTCAGAGCAAAACTGGGACAACAGTTTTTAGAAAAATTGAAACGCGAATTATTTTGGTGCGAAAAGCTCCGCAAGAGCCACTCCATGGATCTTATAAATGGAATGAAAACGAATCAGAGGCTTTGCTTGTCACCATTCCATATCGAGACGGTACTCCCTGGAAAGACGATATCTTCCGCGTGACTGTTGATGAAAACACCGGAAAAACTCGAAAATACGTCATTCCTGGCAAGCAACGCTGCGTTGAATGTCACAAAGGCGGACAAGATTTTGTTTTAGGTTTTACGCCTCTTCAACTCAACAGACGGCCTTTTGGTGCAGCGGGCCGCGACCACGAAATTGGTGAAGATGAAGCAACCCAGATTCAACGCTTCATGGATGCCGGAATCTTGAGGAACATATCAACTGTTTCTGATCTGCCGACACTCGAGAGATCCGGAACTCGGGACTCAAAAAGCATCCACGAAACAAAGCTCCAAGGCTACATGGTTGGCAACTGCGCGCATTGTCACAACCCTGATGGCTTTGCGATGAAAGATAACAAGGTCACCTTAGACCTGCGAGAAGGGCAGATTTTTGATTTCGATACTCGTCGAATAACAAAAGATTCAACTCGCAGTAGCCCGAAATATTTTGCAAAACCGGGCGACCCTCAGCTCAGCCAGCTTTACTTGCGTGTGGCTGCAACTAAAATTGGTGATGGCGGACGCTATCTTCCAATGCCGATGCACACTCCTGGTGATGCCAATTGTAAACTATTGAACCTCACAGCAAAGTGGATTTACTCACTTTCAAATGACCCCTCGCTTGCTGCGCGAGCAGACACAGAGCCTATTGCTTGTGAGCCCAACGACGATTTCCATTGGGTTGATCTGGATCTCACATGGCCCTCTGAAAAGAATTTTGTACCGCGTCGTGCCGACTGGAAAGACACCATCAATGGCATGCCTGAAAAGTATTTTGACTTGGTGCAAGACCAACGACTCACCAAAATTCTCCGCACTCCTGTTGCTGTTGATTTCTGGGAGAGAGCACCGGGTGGCAGCGGAAAACCAGAGCCAAAATGTGATTTCCCGAATAAGCCCGAGCCACGCAAACCTGTCGCATGGATGCTGGATGCGAATGGAGCCATGAAACAACCAACAGGTGAGCTCTACAACGTCACCCCAGGTGCGCACTTTTATAATACAACCTGTGCAAAATGCCATGGAAACACAGCTGATGGACGCTCTGGACTTTCAACAAATTTGCTCACGCTTTCGGGTGGCTCAATTCGCGTCGCGAATTTGAAGGATGGTCTTTTTGGCCCCGGAAACTCCAAGATCTTTGATGTAGCCGAGCGCAGGGGCAAAGTGAAAAACCTCATGGGCCAGTATATGATTTGGATGGCCATGGAAGGAACAAGAGTCACCTTCCCTCCTGAAATGGAACCCTACGTAGGCAGGCACAAAGCACAAATGCTCAATCAGCTGCGCGAGCGTTGCAAAAATTTCATTGCCACTGCCCCTCAAAAGGCAACCGAACGCATGAAAGACTACTTGGCTTTCAAAGACGTGTGTTTCTTTAACAATGGCAAGCCTACTGACAAAGCACTTCAGTATGACCCAAATACCGATCAGCCCATCAATCCCGCCGCACTCGATGCGTGGGCGAATCGGGCTGCTATCAACGCAGGCTGGGCAATTTACGAGTATCTGAAAACAGAAGGGGCTGCCGGAAAATGGCAGCCCGCTAAGAACGAATGCGAGAAAGTTTATCCGGTTCGGAATTAATTCAAAGGTTGAACTGAACAACCCAGGAATGATTCCGAAAGGTCGAGATTAATGCTCGTATCCTTGTAAGCCAACGTAGCGTTCAAAGCCTTGCTGCCCTCGCCGTCGTCTTCGACCTTCATATCGAGATCGTAAACCTTCCGCGCTTTGTCGTTCATGGCGACAAAGCCTTCGATATCAAACTTCTTGCCATCGAGGTCAATCTCCATATCAAGAAGTTTACCTTTCAATTCGTGAGCAAAAACCTGGTGCTTTTGGAAATCTGGGCTCAGCTCGTTGGGAAATTCTTTTGGATTCTCTTTATTTCTATATGCAGAAACCGTAAGCGAATCCAATTTGCCTTCGACAAAGGTCACTCGAGTTTTAACCAAAGTCGTGGCATCTGCAGTTGTTCCAGAACAACTCAATACACCACTCCCCTTTTTCAAAGCCTGCACTTTTCCCTCTAATGTGTAGGCCGCTTTCTCATCACTCTTTGAATTTTTCTTGCCACTCAAACTCGAATCCTTGGGCTGGCAAGCACCAAGAGCAACAACACCAAGAAGAACGAAAAGATTTCTGCTGAACATGTAGAACCTCCTGAAAAAGAAAACAATCGTGCACTAAAAACTCATGAACTCACTTCAATCTGAAAAATCATCCGACTCGCCATTGCTCAAAAACACGGAGCAACGGCTTCTTTCTTCGTCTAAAATGCATTCGAGAATCATTTTGTTGTCGGAAGAAGAAAATCGCTTATAGGTCGATCCTTGCAAATCCCACTCTTTAACATTGAGTGAAGAGTAAAGCCGTTTTGCATCTTCGGCCCGCCTCAGCTGGAACATGTGTTCATTTGTCGATGTGTCCGAGCTCACGAAGTTCTCTGATGCAACAGGCTTTAGATTAATAGACACTGTGCAATTTTTAGACACGGGGGCGTCAGTAGAGGAGACACATTTAACGGAAAGGTCCTTCCCTAATTGTGTCAGCATTGGCTTCGCCGCAGAATCTGTTGGCTGGGAAATAGGTTGAATGGAAACCCTCGAAAGTGCTGCAGAAAGTCGCTCGGAATCGTTCGGAGTCAGCCGAACAATGATTTCCTTTTCCTCAACGGAAATCATTGTTCCCACGGATTGCGCATTGGAATCCCTGCGTGAATTCAAATTCGATGTTTGCTTTGAGCAGGCAGCAGTCATAACGGGCAGAAGAATCACAGCACTAAAGAAGGTGCCCTTCAGTGAACCACCGAAATTCTGAGAACTTTCAATTAACTTGAGCATAGATCACCTCCGCGAGGGATCTAGCAGATCTCGTGCCAAGTCGTTTTTTCAAAGAACTGCGGATCAACCGAACTTGGCAACTCATCTCGTTCCGAGAGAACAGAAGTTTCCGGCCTTCTCAGCTGACCTCCTGAAACATCAAATCCCAAATCAACGAGCATTTGGTTCATGATGTTCTCAGGACAGAATGCCTTCGAACGTAAATAGGCTTGTTCACGAAGAGTTTCATAAGCATCAGGCTCAGCGGAGAAGAGAGCAACTGCGCCAATAAAGTCCTCGGTTGTTCTTGCAAGAAACCCGCTTTCACCATGACCAATAATATCGGCAGGCCCCTTCACTGCATATGCACACACGGGCAGGCCACAACTCATTGCCTCAAGCACCACACAACCGAAGGTATCGAATGTTGAGGGAAGCAAGAGAAGATCGGCTCGGTTATAGAGTTCGCACAGCTGATTCTGCGGCTGCCAGCCTAAAAAAATTGCTTCAGGAAGAAGTTCACGCAATTTAGCCTCCGCCGGCCCTGTGCCAGCAAGAACGAGCCTCACTTTTGCATTTGCCTTGCGCGCAGCTTCGTAAACGCTGGGGAGTTGAAAGACCCCTTTTTCCTCACTGAGACGCCCAGCATAGAGCAGAACAACGTCATCCTTCTTCAAGCCTGCAATTGCCGAACGCCGGAGTTGTGGATACCTCTTGAAGCTTTCAGAGGCCCAGTGAGCGGTTTGAAAGACATTGGGAAGCTGAAAACTCTCACCAGTGAAAAGTCGCTTTTGCTCCGAGTTCAAAACAAAAAGCCCATCAAATTGAGAATAGAGTCCGCGCATCAACCGACGAACGCGATCTTGGTTCACTTCCCGCAATGCATCGTTTTGCTGCGCAAATGCGATCCAATCAGTGTGAACGTAGAAATAAACTGGCAAGCGGAGAGCGTGCTTAAAATACAGGGCTGCTGCAGCCATCGGACCTTCGGTGGAACAAATGACTGAGCTATATCCACCTCTATCAACAATATTCTGCAACTCCGCGAGATTCGGAATTCGGAATGGCTGCTGTGGATAAAACGAGAGCGTGAATTTCGACAGTGGCCTGACAACCTTAAGATTCCCTTCTGATTCCAACGTTTCATGGCAAACCAGAAAATCAATCGGAAGGTTATTTTCAAGCGCATATTTCTGAGCCAGCTGTAGTACGCTCGAAACTCCATTTTTATCGGCAAATGTATCTGTCAGCCAGAGAACACGCTGCGGCGCGCGCATCTGTGGAAATCTTTGCGCTAATGTGTCGCTAAATGTGCGCTTCCCGTGCAAAACTCTGGCAGTTGCAAACATCGATCCTGCAACCAAACCTGATGCAAGAAATGGGAAAGAAAGCCCATCAAAGAATTCACCAACAGACGGCAAAGACATCTTTCTTCCGAC
>CAIZJW010000104.1 GCA_903933385.1 uncultured Silvanigrella sp.
CTCAGCCCAGTGCTTCGCCCCGTTGAATTTCTTAAGGCCCTGTTCAATGCGCAGAATGCTCTTTACCTCTTTTTAATGTTTGCAGCGTGCGGCCCATTTATTTCACTCAGAAATGCGAAATGGCTCATTCCGGTGGTGCCGGATTTTATGATGGCACTGCTCTCAAGTCAGACGGCGATTAAGCATCCAGGAAATCAGTATGCCGGGCTCGTTATTGTACCGGTACTTTTCTGCGCTATTTCTGGATTCTCTGATTGGGGGACATGGAGTCAGAAAAAGAAAACTGGCGTCTTTGCGGGGATTGCTGCGACCGTGTTCATGTTTATTGTGTCGAACCCGGTGCGAGTGTGGAAGCAATTTTTCTTGAGTCCCGAGACGGGTCTGGCTTCGCGATCATTTGTTCAAGTTCTGAGGTCTGTAAGGGATACTGAACCCATTGCAGTGACGGAAGAGAACTTGCTCCCCTTTGCGGCGCAAAGAGAAAATTTAATTTGGATGCCAAAAGAACGCTTCTCGATTGAAGGCTTGAAAGACGCGCGCTGGCTTGCGTTTAAGAAAGAAAATCTCCCTCAGGCCATGGATTTATGCGGTAATGAGGGAAGAGTGGAATGGAGCGGCTATGTTTTGTGCAAGTTATAAAGAGAACCTGAACTGCTTTGCGGGTCAGATGCTTCAAACGAAGATAAAGTAAACTAATTCAACGAATGGTTATTGGGCACTCCTGAACATCACTCGCGTCACGGACAACGACGTTGGGATTTATCCAGCTGAGCTTTAGCAACTCTGATTGAGTGAATGGACGCATTATTTTGACACAGGCACTCGAACGAATGCGATCTGAATTTTCAGAAATAAATGTGAGGCCATCCACCTCCCGCGGGTAGACATAATCTCTAAATTGGCGAACGATGGCAAAAACAAATACAACAACAGAAAAGTAGGCGAGCCATCGGGTGCGAGGCAAAACCGCAGACAACATGCCCGCAAGAACGATGCTCATAAACGGTATTGTGGGAGCAATGTACCAAGGAAGTTTGCTGCGCGCGAAGGTGAGCACCAGAACCATTGGACCTAAGTAAAACAAAGACCATTTCAAAAATTGTGGGGGTAACTTTATTTTTGGTTTTGCAGCTGAGCCTCGATAGGTGCAAAAAAATGCTGATATTGCGACAATGTAGAAAAGAAAAATCCAAGGCGAAAAGTAGACGTCCCATTGTTTGAAAACAAAACCAAACGAAAGCGTTTCACCATGACCTTCAATATTGCCGGTTAACCTTAGCCAAACATCATACAAAAGCATTACATCGAGACTCGTTCCAGACGCCCCCTGCAACAACGATGTTGTGCTCGAGATTCCCCACTTCTTCATTATAATGACCCAAGACACCGGAAAACATAGCGCAATTCCAATTGCCGCCACTATGGTAGTCCACTTTGGCTTGCTTTGATTATAAAAACAAAGCGCAAAAGCACCGGGAATAAACATCAGTGCCGCAAGCCCTTTGCTGTAAAAAGCTAAGCCCCAAAAAGTTGATGCCAAAAAAGCAAATTTACTTTCCGCCCGCTGAAGAAAGAGCTGCCAACAAAAAACGGAACACATTCCGAAAGCAACAAGAAATGCATCCATGTCGCCAGTTCGTGCTGTGTGGAAACCAAAAACACCTCGTGAGGTTACGAGGATGGCAAACGCGATCCACATCGCAGCACGACCCACCATTAATTTAGCAAGTGCTGATGTGACAATAACCGTAACAACTCCAGCCAAAGCACTCGGAAACCGCAGTGCGAATTCGTTAAAACCAAAAGCAAGGTAAGAAATTAAAACAGACCAAATCAAGAGAGGTGGCTTTGCATTCCAAGTGTCATGCTTTCCATTGTAGGAATAATTGACCAAATCGCCACTTCTCAACATCTCGAGTGCGTTTTGGCCGTGTCTTGCTTCGTCCCAATCATAGAGCGGCTGCGATCCGAGTTTCCAAAAAGCAACGACCATGAGAAAAAGGAAGGAGATGCACACGATCAATTTGCTATCGAGAAAACGCATTCTCAAGAGC
>CAIZJW010000105.1 GCA_903933385.1 uncultured Silvanigrella sp.
CCCAACAGGCGAATTGATTTTCTCGGTCGTAGTTCTGGACGGTCAGGGTCAAACCAAACCTGCAGTTTCAGTGAGCCCAAGCTTTGTTGGCTCATCAGCATCCACAACTGATCCGAACGCCACTCTTCCGGCTGGATTTTATGTCGATCCTTACCTTGCTGACAAAAATGCGGACCCAAGCAAGCTCGACGACAAAGCCACAGACTCATGTGGGGTTGCGGTCTTCAGAGTCAAATGGGTGTGCCCGGCCGCAAAGAAAACAATTGGGGGCAGTTTTTCTGTGACTAGCGGCCCACTTTTTAGCAAAGCGGTCAAAGTCACACTCGAGCATCCCGTTCAGCAAGACGTCGTGGTTGGTGGAGCAAATCCGAACCCGTAAATTTTTCTTGAAACCGGAACTCTCTGGTATCTTTGACCCAGCCGCTTCGCCAAACCAGGCGAGGGCCAAGGGAACGAAAAGCATGGCACTCAATTTCAAAACCCTCTGGACACAACTCAGTGGTTTGACGGCTCCCGAAAAAGAACTGATTGACCAGTTCGAAAAGGAGCCAAAGGCAACAACCTGCGTGGCTTCATCTGATATTCTTAGAAAACGTGGCTATCTCGACGAATCGATCGTTTTGCTCGAAGACACGGTCAAACGCTTTCCAAGCTATATGGCCGCCCGCGTTGCTCTCGGAAAAGATTACTTTGCACGTGGAATGTTCGGCGACTCTCAACGCGAGATTGAAATTGCTCTCAATCAAACCATTGAAAATCTGATGGCCCAGCGGCTCCAACTCAAGCTTGCATTGCTCAACAACGATATAACCCGCTGCAAACAAGCAGTAGAGGTTCTCCGTGCCCTGACGCCCATGGACGATTTTACGCGTGCTGCAAAAGAATATGTCGACATGGGTGACTTCGGTTCAGCGCGCAACATGGTGCTTGCTGAACTGCGAAAACTCGGTGTCGCACCACCCGAAGGATTTAATTCAACAGTTGAGGAAGCCACCCGAGTTGTTGCTCATCCAGAATCGAAGGTGAGCCTTAACAGCGCACCACAAATGCAGAACTCAGCGACACCGAGCAGTTCAAGCCAAGGACCCGAGTGGCAGATTCCGACCGCGCCAACAAGCAAAGATGCACAGCATGAGGAAAGCTCTCGCACGCTCCCTGGTCACGATGCAGCCCTGAATTTCGGACAAGGTGGAGTGAGCATTCAGCCAGCTCTCATAGACAACTCTGGACTCTTTTCCGACTTGCCACCATGGATCAATGAGCAGCTCCTTCCACCGGCATTCACACCTGGAACTGGCTTGGCAAATGTACGTGGCGATCTCGATCGTTATTTGCAGCTCAGAGCATTCAAACTCATCACCTCGCCAGAAGCCTTTTCGCGCAAAAGAGCCCTTCAGCAAGCATATAGCCTAGAGAGCACTACTCTCGCCGACATCTATGCAAGTCAGGGGCATTTCGAACGTGCTATCGCCATCTACGAGAGGCTGCTGAAAGACAACCCTGCGCAACCATCAGTTCAACAAAAGCTAGTGACGTTGCAAGAAGAAGCCCGCAAAGCCGCAGCCGAACGCTATGGCGCACCCGCGGCACAAAACAAACCAACAAATGCCGCGCAAACAGCAGCGCAAACCGAGCGCGAACGCAAACTCAAATTCCTTGAAGCATTGCTGAAAAAAATGGAAGATCGTGTCGGCAATCACTCCCCACAAGGGGCGACAGTCGAATGGCCTGATTCCAACTCAGGTGGAGTGACAAAATGATCAAAGTTCTTCTCGTTCATGGACCTAACCTCAGCCTTCTTGGAAGGCGAGAACCCAATATTTATGGTGATGAAACTCAGGATGATCTCCTCAGCCGGGTAAAACGTGAATGCCCTGCCAATTATGAAGTTGAACTTGTGCAGTCGAATCATGAAGGAAACATCCTCGACGTGCTCAACATTATTGTTCGAGATCACAATGCTGGAAGCACGCCAGTGGGTGGAATTCTAATTAACCCCGGAGCATGGACACACACAAGCCTTGCATTGCGCGACGCTCTCGCAATGGTCCGCGACACGGGCATTCCAGTGATCGAAGTACATCTGAGCAACACAGCTGCGCGCGAAGAATTTCGTCATGTATCCATGGTTGCACCAGTGGTCACCGGCGGAGTCGTGGGTCTTGGAGCAGCAGGATACACTGCGGCAGCGCGCGCGCTTGTTGAACTGATTCAAAAGAAATCCAAACCCAGGAATTGAATTATGCTTCCAGAATTCTTGAAATTTGATCCGTACAATTTCGTCCCTCTCACGCGCACGCCATGGGGTGGGGAACTTATTGTCAAAGCAAAGAGAAAAATACTCAAAACCCCAGATGGCGGGTGGCCAGAGAGGATCGGTGAAAGCTGGGAAATTTCCACCGATTCTGCCTTTCCATCACGCATCAGGAATATGAAAAATTCTGACGGTGGACATCCCATTTTTGAAACTGTGCTCAAGAGTTCGGCTGAGCATTTTCTTGGTCAGAAAATCTCCGAAAACTACGGAGCTCATTGCCCATTGCTTTTGAAGTGGCTGAGTGCAAATGATCCTCTCTCTGTGCAAGTGCATCCAACCCATGATCATCCAGCTCTGAAAAGCAGCGAGTGCGGAAAGCCTGAAAGCTGGCTTGTCCTTGCAACAGAAAGCGACGGGCATGTCTTTTTAGGCTTCAAAGATGGATTTGAAAAATCTGATATTATTGCCGCCTTGAAAAGCGATCGCGCTGCGGACGTCATGCATGTTGTTCGTCCAAAGGCTGGTGACTATATCGCAATTCCACCCGGTTGCGTTCACGCCACAGGGCCAGGAGTGCTGATTGCAGAACCACAATTTGTTCTGCCCGCGCGCTCCGGAAAAACCTGGCGTCTCTCTGACTGGGGACGCAGGTACAATGAAAAAGGTGAACGTGATCCAAATGGAAAGCCACGTGAGCTTCATGTGGATGAGGCGCTGAGTGCAATTGATTGGAATTTGCCACGCGGGGATCAACTGGAAAAAGCTCTTGTCCGCTCGCTTAAACACAAGGAAATCTTTCGGGCTAACGGGCACAATCCATTTCCGGTGCAGTATTTCTCGTCCGCTGGACTTTATCCCTACAAGCCATTGGTGGATGGACAATTTTCACTGGTGACGTGCTGGCAAGGACAACTTCAACTCATCTCGAAAAACAAGGAACATCTAGTTTTGAACGCTGGTGAGAGTGGCTTAGTGTCGGCAGCGGCCGGTGAAATTGAAGTGGCGCTCGCACGAACAGATCCAGACATCGAACCCTGTGGAGCATTTTTTGGATTTGTTGCACCGGTGCTTCAAGGAGCTTAAAGATGGCGATTGTCAACGAAGAGACCAACGAAATACATTTAAAGATTCTGGTATTAGGCAGCCAAGGGTGCGGCAAAACAACAAACCTTCAGAGCCTTTATAAGCAGACTGCCGGCGATCTCGCCACACGACTCTTCGACCTGCATGGCATGTCAGCACGCAATACTTTTTTCGACTTCCTTCCACTCACTCTCGGTAAACATCAAAATCACGATGTTCGCGCCCATCTCTACACACTTCCACACCACTCACTGATGCCAACCATGAACCATGCACTTCTCGCAGGCTCTGATGGTGCAGTGTTTATTGTCGACAGCCGTCTCTCAAAACTACCTCAAAGTGAAGAGCAGTTTCGTCGGCTCAAAGATCTGATCCGCATGGCGCACAAGAACCTTCATGATTTTCCGATTGTCATCCAGTTCAATCACCGAGACGATCCACAGGCTGTTCCCATGGATGCTCTGCGCCTCGCATTTCATTTGGAAAATTCGCCCACTGTTGAATCAGTGGCTGTGCAAGACATTGGAACCGTGGAATGCCTCGATGCCCTCGCCGACATGATTTTGAATCAAATGGAGGTTCCTGCCGGAGCGACAGAAGGATGAAGCACAGACGCAAGGTGAAGAGCCCAAGAATCACCGCGAATTTTCTCCATTGGAGAGAGCGTTAGATGCGTTTGACTCAGAAGAATAAAGCCCGCTTCCAAAGCCTTCTTAAGCCGAATATCCTGCCATAATCTTAAAAGAGTCTGTTCGGAATATTGCGCACTGAACCATTGCAAAGGAATCCCATGCTTCGTCCGTAACAAAGTGAGGAGCATTTCCTGCAAAGCATCTGCCCTTGAACGTTGTCCTTCAGCCCACTGAATCTCGAAAAGACGACTGCTCTCATCTCGAAATGGTAAAGAGTCATCACCGGGGATAGTGCGTTGTTTCATTTCACCCACCTGATAGCGGCGGCCGAGAGGGTGAGCATCAGACGCAGGCAACAAACCATGCGCACCTGTGCCTATCCCCAAATAGGGTAAGCCATACCAGTACAAACGATTATGAATAGACGGCGACTGCGAGAAATTACTCGTTTCATGCTGCTCAAAGCCAAGTCTTTCGCAGACTTGAAGAATCCTCGAATATTCGTCGACCACCGATTCATCAGGTGCATTTTGTTCGTCGCGAAATGCTGTGGATTCCTCAATTGTGAGAAGGTAACACGAGACTCCAGTGGCGCCGTGGCGGGCAAGCAATTCAATTTCGCGAGCTACATCTCTCTCCTGGACTGATCCTTTTATTCCAAAAATCACATCCACCTGAATGTTTTTAAGCCCGGCCGCACGCGCAGACTCTATATTCCGAATGACGTCTGCTGGAGTGTGCTTGCGCCCCAGATATGTCAGAACCTCAGGAGCCAGAGATTGTGCCCCAAGCGTGACACGCGTCACGCCCAAGTTGAGCCACTGATTGAAATGCCGATCAAGATTGGAAAACGGATTCGTTTCCACAGTAAATTCTTCAATTTCAAATCGAGAAGAAATTTTCTCAACCAACGGCTGATACATTTCAGGAGGGAACAAACTCGGCGTTCCACCGCCCAAATAAACCGTGACAGCTCGTATGTGATGAGGCACGCTGCTTGTCAAAAAATCAAATTGCCGAATGAGTGCAGCAAAGTAGGCATGCACATCATTTCGTGTGAAGCGCGCTGTTTTTACAAAATCACAGTATGGACAAATATGCGGGCAGAAGGGAACATGCACATAAATCCCCAACCGTGACCGCGCACCGAAGTCGTTTGCCAAGCCAGATGCTTGGAAAACGTCTTCTGAGAGAATTTCCGTGTCTGAGATTTGCACGCGCTATTCTCAGCTTTCGCAGGTGATCGAGAGACTAGAAACTGCAACAGCGGGACATAATCCACCCGAAGCTCTCTCCTGCTTCACATCAAGAGCAGAAATAGATTTCAACAAAGTTAGAATATCCCCTGCCACCGTGACGCTTTCCAAACTCAATTTCTGACCGTTTTGAATCCGGAATCCTTGGAAAGGAAGTGAAAAAGAACCCTGGAGAGAATTTACACCCGCATGCAGCGCTTGCAGCTCATCAATCCAAATACAATCTTTGTCAAAATCTCCTAAGCCGGCACCCGGTGCAACGTTGTAGAACCAAGGCCCCACCGTCATTTTCGCACCTACTCTCGCATGCCCAGTATTTTCTGTTGCAAAAGCTTTTGCACTCACAGAGTGATGCCACAATCCCTTGAGAACACCTCTTTCAATGAGAGTTGTTTTCCGCACAGAGGTGCCTTCACCATCGAAAAGTGCGGGAGCAATGTTGAACTCATGAAGTGGATCGTCACTCACACTCAGAAGCTCGCTTGCGACCTCTTGCCCGAGCGATTCTTTGCTATGAAGTGATTGCTTATCGAGGATGTTTTGAGCGCTGAAAAGATTCCCAAATGAATTAAGGAGATCAAGGAAAGCGTGTCCGGAAAAAACAATGGGATATTGACCTGAAGGTATTTTTCCTGGTCGCAGATGTGCAACCAGCGTTGAGCCAGCAACCTTTGCAACTTCTGAAATATTCAGATTTTCAAGTGAATATTCCTCTCCCCAGTGCCCGGCAGCCCGCGGATTGTGTCCTTCCGCTTGCCCGCGCGCATAAAGATAAGTTGAAACAGACGAGCTCACCTGGGTTCGACAAAGGCCAGATGTGTTCGCATAGAAGCGTTCAACACGGCGTTGCGAAAGGGCGTTGTAAGGAACACCCTGAATATCTGAATGAAATGCTCTGAGTTGAGAAACGCCTTGTTCCAACGCAGCTCCCAAAGTTTCGATTGAGACGCTGACAGACTTTTCAACCAACTCAGGGCTTTCTGCTGAAAGTAATTCCGCAACCCCCGCGAGCTTCGGTAGTGCAGGAATATCTTCGGAAGGGCCAAGGGGTGCGGCCTCAAGCGCAACATCCACGGCCAACAAAATTTCACCGAGATCGAGCGAAGTTAACTGCACAACTCCAATGCGACCTTGAGAGTTCCACACGCGCAAAGTCACTCCCGTGCGCTGTGATGCACTTTGATCAAGCGAACCAGACTCTTTCACTTTCACGGTTTGATCAGCAATGCTACTTCCAGAAATGTCGCACTCGACTCCGGGTTTTGCAGCCTGAATTTTAGAGAGCAGTGCTTTTATTTCATTTGGGTTTAACATTTATGCGCGACCTCCGACAGTGATGTTGTCCACTTTGAGATGTGGTTGCCCCACTGTTGTATAAATTGTTCCACTCACAGAACCGCAAAACCCGGGAGCCAGTTCAATATCGTTGGCGCATGCGGAAATCTTTTTCATAATATCGACGGCTGTACCAATGAGTGTGGCACCCTTTACAGGTTTGGTGATTTTCCCTTTTTCAATCAAGTACGCTTCGCCCACAGAGAAATTAAATTCTCCTGTGGCACCCACACTGCCACCGCCCATTTTCTTGCAATAAAGCCCTGAGTCACAACTTGCGATCAATTCCTCGGGGGTATGTGCACCGGGTGCAATAAATGTGTTTCTCATCCGACTTGCTGCAGCAAAAGAAAAATTCTGTCTGCGTCCGCTTCCAGTGCGAGGATGGCCAAAGCGCATCGATCCGGCACGATCTGCAATAAAGTTACGAAGAATTCCGTTTTCAATCAG
>CAIZJW010000106.1 GCA_903933385.1 uncultured Silvanigrella sp.
TCAATAAATTTATTAAAAAATAAATTTACTTGTTCAACCCGTTCAGGAGCGGAAGGTGCATTTTGTTTTTTTACGTACGGAGCCTGCCATCGGGAAACAATTCGCAGAACAGTGTGAATGTTCACGAGCGAATCGAAAACGTTGTTGTTATTAAAAGTGAGGCTTTTTTTAAAGAGGCTCATAGGTGTAATTGAATTATCTGGTTGTGCCAGTACCCAATTTTTCAAAGTCATCTCACTTGGGGTTGTGTAGTACGTGAATTTACTCCCCGTAAGATATGAATCGAAGTTCCAAGCTGAATATTTATTCCGATCAACTCCCCAGTAGAATTTGCGGCGTTTCATTTCCTGCCCAAGACATTGTCCCAAAACCAAACCATCAAGATAAAGCGTTTGCTGAGTCGGATATTTATACCGGTAATACTCTTTGGGGAGTCCCATGGCTTCGGAGTGAGAAGAACTCACCGGCTTGCACGAAAGTGTTAAAAAAATGCTTAAAAAAGAAAAAGGATCGAATGAGGCCGACTGAATTTTTTAACGATATTTTTCAATGCGTTAATGCCCTTTAAATTCACTCTTCGGGATCTTACGCGCACCGTCCTACCTAAGTTTTCGGAATATTTTTATCAGTCTTTAGGGGCAAAATTCAGTAATTTTCGAGTGGTAGTAAAAGTGGGAATAAATGAGGGCTGGCATGTCAATTTTCTGTTTCCCAGGCACACGATGTCCTTTGCCTTGTCGGTTCTTGCTTTAAGTTACTTTGGTGTTTTCTCGTTGTATTCATAATAGGAGGTTCTATGAAAGTTTTTGCTGCTGTCGTTGCTTCGGTTGTCTTTAGCTCTGTTGCTTTAGCTGCGAAAAAGGCGCCAGCAAATATGGATCTTACGGGAACTTGGACAAGCGAAAAATGCGAGTCCATGCCAAATGGTCAGGGCGGTGAAACTTATTTCACACGCACATTCCCAATGACTGAAAAAGAATGGAAGATCGATTTTACCGTTTTCGGCGACAAAGATTGCACGCAAGCGCTATTCACGCTTGATGTTGCAGGCGATTGGGAACTGCGCGGTAAGTCGAAGGCAGTTAAGGGTGCATACAACGCCTTCTTTGGTTTCAAGACTCGTACTCTAACAGCCAAGGCCGATGGTGCTGTGCAGTTCATGAACCAGGCTGGCTTCTGTGGAAAGAAGGACTGGAAGGTGGGCGAAACATACGACATCCATACAACAGGCTGCGCACAGCTTGGTGCAAAGCCCCTGACCGAGTGCAAGGGCGAACATGATCTTGTAAAGCTTGATGGTGCTAAATGGTTCCTGGGCGATCGCTCTGGCGACATGTGCAAGAAGAGTGGCCATCCAAAGAAGCTTCACTCTGTTGCTTTAATTAAAAAGCCGTAATCGAAGTGTTTGGATCGAACCATGATGTGTTCGTCTGGTTCGATCCAAATCTGTGTGAGCGATCAGATCTCCGAAAATCGAAACCAAGGCAGTGCGTCAATACGGCCGAAGCGCTTTGGGTTGTGATCGCGCGAGAGAATAAAAAGCTCGGCATCGGGAAAACTATCGGCAAAATTTTCGAGGCCTGAGAGATGATCGTTTCTAACTTGAGTGGTTGATTTTATCTCAACCAATGCAAGTGGCTTGCCGGGCCGTTCAATGACGAGATCAATTTCCACTCCAGACGCACTTTGCAGATAAGAGAATCGGTAGTCTCTTTTCTCATAATCATTCGTGCGAAAAATTTCATTGATAACGAATTGTTCGAATAAATCGCCATAGTAGGCTGTTCCCTCTTTGGGGAGAACTGATTGCATGCGTGCCAGAGCGCGAGATACGCCATTGTCGAAGAAGTAAAACTTGGGCGCCTGTCGCAGTCTTTTGCGAACAGAGGAGTGATAGGCGTCGAGATGAAATCCTAGAAGTGTTTCCTCGAGAATAGAATAGTACGATTGGACGGTTTTGGGATCGACTCCCACATCTGCAGCGATGTTCGAGGCATTCAGTATTTTGCCGAAATTGACTGCAGCAACCTCAAGAAACCTGCGGAAAGGTGGCAGATTACGAATGAGTTGCTCAGCCCAAACCTCCTCCTTGAGATAGAGCTGCGCGTATGAATCAAGATAGTCGCGTTTTGAATCCTGCGATTCGAGAGAGAAGATTCTCGGCAGTGAACCCCATCGCAGCGCATCTTCTAACACAAAGGCATCCCCAAGTTCTCTTTGCGTCAAAGGGAATAGATTTCTTAAAAAGGCACGTCCCGCGAGTAAATTGGCACCGCCTGACTTTAATTTTTTTGCGCTTGAGCCTGTGAGAATGAATCTATTTTTATTTTCAGATTTCTCAATAAGCCGATGAACTTCATCAAGCAGTTTTGGAATTTTCTGAATCTCATCGATGATGATGTGACTCGCAGAACTTCCCGCAATCATCGCCTCAAGATGATGAGGAGCCATCATCAATTCCTCCTCCGTACGATTGTCGAGAAGGTCGATAGTGAGTGCATCAGGAAAGAGAACTCTAAGGAGTGTCGTCTTGCCTGTCCCTCTTGCTCCAAAGAGAAAAAAACTGTTTTCATTAGGTAGGCTTATGCTTCTTTGGAACATACTCCGTTTTTACCTCGCAAAAAAGGAGTATGTTCTATTATGTTGGATAAGTCAATTTTTTCGGGTTCTTACTGCAAAATATGAAAAGCAATTATCCTGCCGTTTTAAGTTGTACTCTGCGCAGGCGCCTCTCGTTGCACCAGCCCGTTCAGGCCAGGAATTTGAGGAGTTGACCTCGGAACAAGGCACATTGAGGCAAAAGTCTCGGCACTCGGCGGCATCACAACCGGCCGTTACTTTATCAATGAATCGGACGCCTCCGCCTGCAAAGCCCCGAACTTTCTTTTTTCCCTGTTATTTGTCACACTACGGGCGGTGTGTCTTTCGTCATGACCGGA
>CAIZJW010000107.1 GCA_903933385.1 uncultured Silvanigrella sp.
ATGCTTTCTCGAATTCTGCCCTTCGAATTGTGGCATTGGGGATCTTGAATTCGCGCAATAAATTGCCAACTTCCCCATCGAAGAGCATCGATTGTTTTAGCTGCTTTTGTGAGATCTGCAGCTCTTCTGCAACATGGGCAAAAGTCATTCCCGGGATAGCCCAGCTTCGATAGGTATCCACAATGGGCTCAGGATCTTTGTAGTTAACGCCCGTTTTGCCCAGTGCATCTCTGAAGATTTCATTGTCCTTAGACATTTGTTGTTTCAGTTCGTCGAAGGGAACGTGAAATGCTTCTATCTTCGATTTGACGCGATTCCAAAAATCATCGCTGACGTTGTCGGGTTTGTTTGTCTCCTTTACATATTTCGCGACTTGGTCTTCTTTTTCAATGAAGCCTTGTGTGTGACAGGAAAGACAAGAAACGGGTGCACCCACGACGAGCAGTTCACTGCGATCGTGCGCTGGGATAAGCAATGCCTCTTTGTTCTCAAGGGCGCGTTGGTTGGGAATTTTGTAATCAAGATGCTCCGCCTTTAGGCCAACATTCACAAAAGCTTGCAAACCATTTCTCTTGAGGAAAAGATATTCGAGGGTTTCGTGCCGGTACGCAACTGGATTCGATTCTTCGAGTTCGCATTGAATCATTGGATTGCCGGCAAAACGACCTGAAATTTTAACTGGCAGTTGTCCATACTGAGATATGTAGGAATCCGATTGCCATCTCGTGTAGTCTCTGTGGCCAAAAAGATCCTGAAACTCCGAAATGAGTTCGTTGAATTTTGCATTGTCCGTAGGTTCAGCGAGGGTTATGTTAGGGCGAATTAATTTCAATTCTTGAACGATTGTAGGCTCAGCGTTGTTTGGGAGCTTGGAAGGGTAGAACATGCCATGGTCAAGCAACGCAAGAGTGCGGACACTTGTGCCGTTGGCTAGTTTTGTAAATCGGTTTGTCATGAAGTTAACACATTCAAAGCCTGGCTCACCATCACTGCCGATTTCAAAAATTGGTCCGGCAGCGTATTTGAATAAGTCGTGCTTTTTGTATTGGTCCTTCAATTTATCTTTAAATTCAAAAGCACGCCAAAGCGGCCGCCCCGGGACATAGTTGAGCGCGATGCGCTCAAAGGATCTGTGGTTGATGGATACGCCTGAATTGTTGAAACCAGCTTTAATGATCCGCTGATCCTTGGGGATAGAATCTCGGTCAAAGTTCGGATCGTTGTCATAGATTGATCCTTCAACATCATCAATCCCCAAAGCTGCATCGAGCGTGACGGTATCGTCGTCCATGCCAGCGGCGTGGTAGTAAATACGCATCCGCATGTTGCCTGCAGCCTGCGCAATGAACCAGTCGGCTCGCACGAGAGGCAGTGGGTTTGAGCAAACAATTCCAGCGGGATTTTCCTCCTGCTGGCAGCGAACCGATTCATTCATCTCCACCTGAGATATCGCACCAAAACTAAGTAAAGATGAAGGATCGGATTTCT
This sequence comes from uncultured Silvanigrella sp., assembly GCA_903933385.1. Classification (GTDB taxonomy): domain Bacteria; phylum Bdellovibrionota_B; class Oligoflexia; order Silvanigrellales; family Silvanigrellaceae; genus RFOM01. Next base: position 1,489 of record CAIZJW010000107.1, read on the forward strand.
GTTGCGCTTCTCTCATCTGACGCGCCATTTGCAAAAGTATTGGATGATTTGCAAGCGGCAGTCCCTTTTTAAATGTGTGAAGGTCTGGTTCGACAAAAGTTGCTTCGCTCAATTTGCCTTCAAATATTTCCTTGTAACGCGCACCATAATAGTTTTTGACTTCAGACTCGGCAGGATCAGGAAGCCATTTCTCGCGGTTTTCGGCAGAAAGACTTGGAAAAATTGTTTTGAGCATGAATGTGTACATTGTTTCTGGTCTATCGAGTTCATATTTTTTCAAATCGACTCGGTAAACAAGATTCAATGAATCAATGGCAACTGGCTTTACGATCTCTGCAGAGGTACTCAACATGTTGAGCATCTTTGAGAGCGCTTTTCTGGTTTGCTCAAGGACTTCATTAGGCGCGCCGCTATTGTAGTTGTTCACCAAATGAAAATAACGAATGTTGACTTTGTCTTCTTGTTTTATTCTCTTAAAATCTTCGTCTATTGCCTGGTAAACTGAATCATAGCTTATGAGTTGGCGCGTTTCGGGCTTCATTTCTATCCATGCCTTCACAAGTTCTGTTTTGTCTTTCGAGAGAATTCCTGTTGGCGGCATTGGCTGAGTGGTATTGAGCATCCTTTGATAGAGTTTACTTTCAAGCGGAGAGCCAACCTTCACGAGCCCTTTTTCTTTGAGAGCTTCTAGGTTGAGGATGTCTCCAATACTTCCTGAGTTCGCTCCACTCTTTCCGAGGCATGTGTGACATTGTGATTCAAAAAGCTTGAGAACAGAGCTCTGCAAGGCTGTTTGTGACATATTGACTTGAGTTGAGTCGTTTGTTTTTACAAGCTTCGCAATCTTAACCACATCGTTTGCTGTATTTTTGTCGCGGCAAGCCGAAAGAAATAAGGCGATGGCTATCGAAAATAACGCCGTGTGTAAGAACAAGTTGCACCCCTCATGAGAGTAATGAGGGCAGGATCGGTAAAACGCCTTTAAAACTTAAATTTATCTCAATAATGTGGATGTTTCTTAGTTGTATTGGTTGTTTAGGTGAGTCGCTGGTACTTAAGAGAGGCTAAAGTCTGAGAAAAATAACTGCAACTCTATACGTAAACTAACGTTCAGAGTTGCTTAATATTCCTCGCGTCAGATGATTGTGGCGGAATACCCTCCACAATGACATCGTTCAAGTTGACTCTGAGCTGCAATCCTTCTGTGTTGGAGTTGCCTCTAAAAATGACCTGATACGAAGTTCCAGCTGTTCCTGAACGTCCACAAATGGCAGCAAGCGACATTGTTTTTCGATCGTTCATATGAGCTTGAACTGCGCTCAGTTGGGCATTGTGCCAATCGGAGAATTCCTGAAGTGGATCAGAACAAAACACAAGGCGCCCTACACGGCTGTTCAGGGTTGCGAGTAAACTTCGTTGTTCGCGTGAAAGTTGTTGATTGTTGTCGCGGAGAATAACAACGTCAGGGTCGTTTCCAAAGCAGACTCCGTCGAGCAGTGCCCGAGTGACGGTGTTCACTAAAGTTGCTCGCGTGGAAACCTTTTCCCGACTTGAGGTTGCGCCCATTTCATTGTTTTCCCA
>CAIZJW010000108.1 GCA_903933385.1 uncultured Silvanigrella sp.
GCTTCAAACATATTCCCATTTTCATGCTCACAACAGAATCGAGTCAGGAAGTTGCTCTACAAGGCAAAGAAATTGGAATCATGGCTTGGATTGTCAAACCATTCGTGCCAGAAAAGCTCTTAGCCGCAGTGCAACGAGTTGTGGGTGGTTAAGAATTTTTGGCCCATCTCATGAACTGAACGGGGGGCCTGCGTGCCACCTGTTTTTTTTTTTGGACAAGGACACATGGCGACCACTATCGCGCAGAAATTTAGAAATGTGAGCCGCCTGAGCCAGATCGTGAACATTCTCGGTCGCTACGGGTTCAGCAAAGAGTTGCGCGACACAGAACTCGCATCGTACGTCACAGAAACACCCGCACAGGCTGCCGATTCAAACTTTGCGGAGAAATCCAGTACAGACAACCAGGAACTCTCTGGCGCGCGACGCCTCGCTCTCGCTTTTGAGGAACTTGGTCCAACTTTCGTTAAATTGGGTCAACTCCTCGCCTCCCGCGAAGATGTTCTGCCACGAGACGTCATCATTCAACTGCGACGCCTCCAAGATCGTGCCAAACCTGTGCCGATGGATGTCGTTCAAAAAATTCTCGACAGCGAATACCGCGGCAAAACAAAAGACTACTTCGAATCCATTGACTCCGTTCCTCTTGGCTCTGCAAGTATTGGCCAGGTTCACAAAGCGCGCTTGCATGATGGACGCGAAGTGGTTCTCAAAATTCAACGTCCGGAAATCGAGTCAATCATCAAAACTGACTTGTCAATTCTTGCGGGCCTCGCTTCCGTGCTTGAGGGAGCTATTCCGGAAATCCGTCTGCTGCGCCCCAGCGTAGTCGTGGAAGAGCTCAAAAAATCTCTGTTTGCAGAGCTCGATTATTTCCGCGAAGCGGCAAACACCGAGCGCATGCGTGCATTCTTTGAACACGACCCAAAAATCTACATTCCCGAAATTCTGCGCAGCTATTGCACTCGACATGTGCTTTGCATGGAGGCCATCACAGGTCAAAAACTCACGCGCCTCGATCGCAACGAAAGTTACAGTGGGCTTGTTTCACTTGGTGTGCGCGCTTTTCTCGACATGACTTTTAAGAATGGCATGTTTCACGCTGATCTCCATCCTGGAAATTTTATCTTGATGGAATCTGGACAACTTGCAATTCTTGACTTCGGACTCACAGCTCGCCTGACACGCGACATGCGCGTGACCATGACTTATCTATTTGTTTCTCTGGTCAACGAAGACACAGAAACTTTCGCTCGACTTTTCATTGAACTCACTGAAGCACGCGGCGATGTTGACCGCAAAAGCTTGGAAGATCAGGTCAGAGAAAAAGTTGATTCTGCCTTCAGTATTCCTTTGCGTGAGCTACGTTTGGGTAAATTATTGATGCAAATCGCCCGCATCGCAGCCAGCCACAATGCCCCGGTGAGTCGCGATCTTGTTCTATTCTTCCGAGGCCTCATAGCACTCGAGAGTTTCGGCCGAAGTCTCGATCCTGATTTTGAAGTCCTGCGCGAAACTTCTGATTATGCAAAAACGTTCTCGCAGGGGGCCCTCGCCCGCAACTTATTCCAACAAGACTCCCTGCTCATGGTTCGTGACTCACAGGCCCTTGTGCGAGAATTACCCTTCACCCTGCGGATTCTGACAAAACGTCTGCAGCAGGGAGATTTGGCCGCCACGCTCGAGTCACCCGACGTGAGGCGACTTTCAACGGAAATTGAAAGAGCGGGACAACGGCTCAGCCTTGCTCTTATTTTGGGCGCTTTAGTTCTAGGCAGCAGTCTTCTCACCTTCAACCGCAAGGGCCCTTTGTTCGATTCTTTGGCAACCTTCGGGTTGTTGGGCTTCGGAGTTGCAGCCTTGGTCGGGCTGTGGCTTATTGTCGCCATCCTGAAATCTGGAAGGCAGTCCGACTGATGCTCAAACGGTCTCATTTTACCGTTGATCTATGGTTTATCTTTGGCTCGTTTTGCTACGGGGCCGAAGCGCATCTTGTTGCGTGCCGTGAGGAAAATCTTCTTCTGCGAATCAAAGCTTCTTCGCCAACTGCAAACACAGAAATGCTCACATTTTTCGAGCAAATTGGCGACAAAGCAAAAGCGCTTGTGCGCACTGAAATTCGAATTTTTGTAAACGGAAATCCAGACCACGAAAATTCCGAAGATTGGGCCGAGGAGCTTGTTGCAACTCTCCTAACCGACCACAAACCTCGAGTGAACAATTCCGAACAAGGTTTGAACATCGACCTTCTCGACGTCCGTGGCTTGACACCCTCCGACCAAACGACATGGGTCAATCTTGTCACAGACATATGGCCCCAACTTCCCGTCTGAGGTAACATCCAAGGAAACTATCTTGGTGAGGTGTGGTGTGCTGTCGAGAAAAAGACGTTGGTCTTTTACCGGAAGGAGTTTCCTTGTCGCTGCAACCTTCTTCTGCGCGACATCACTCAACTCTCTTGCTGCATCAAAGGTTAAGCCCGAAATCCCTTTGGGCGAAGAGACTTTTGAACCAACACCCGCTCCTAAAAAAGCAAAAGTGGAAGCACATGGTGATGCAAAATCACAGCATGCTCCTGCCACGAATGATCACTCCGCCGCGAACGATCACTCCACCGCAAGTGATCACTCCAACACAAAAGATCCGCATGCCGCCCCTCCTGCTGCACACGGTGACTCCCCGGACACCCACAAAATAGAAACATCAAAAGGTGAAGAAACTGATTCGCATGCAGCACCCAATCCCAAGGAAACCAAAA
>CAIZJW010000109.1 GCA_903933385.1 uncultured Silvanigrella sp.
TCACATGATGCTCCTTGGGCCGACATTCCAAAGCTCTCAGCTAACCAAATTGCTCTTTTAAGATGAAAATCTTGACTCACAATCACCCCTGTTCGAATACCAAAGACTTCTATAGCCCGACGGAGTGAGTCGTAAGTGGAATATCCGAGCGGATCGCTCAGCAGTCGTTCCCGGGGTAATCCGTTTTGGAGGGCATAGTTTTTCATGGCTGATGTTTCGTTATAGTGCGGGTCAGTGCCGTCGCCAGAGAGAAGAATCCGAATTCCCCGCTCACGAGCAAAGAGATCGATTGCTTTGTGCATTCTGCACTTTAGCATCCCCGAAAGTTCCTTTCGATGGACTCCTGCTCCGAGGACGATAAGGGTCGTGTCCTGGTTCTTCGAAATCGAAGGTGGAGTGGTTGGGGAAGTAGGGTGGCTGTAGAGCGGAATGCCGACAACAACGAGTAAGTTAGTGAGCGCAATGGCACACATCCCCAAAGCCAAGGGAAAAAAACCCAGTGCTTTTGTCGGGATTTTAAGGGTCAAGTGTGTTTCCTCGTTCTTTTACGACATCCTGCCAATTTTGCGTCGGGTCGTCAAAATTGGCAGATTTATTCGATTCAATGCTATTTTCCCAAGAGTCAGACTTTGTGGAGGCACTCCTTATGAGAAACTTTGTTGCAGGTTGCAGGCAGCACAAATCCTTGTCGGGCAACTCGCGCCTCTGTGCGCTTTCACTGCTTTCACTTGTGGCCGCAGCCAACGTTTTCGTTGCGAAAGAGTCATTTGCGACCGTTTTAGGACAAGCCGGCGGACGCATCGACAAACGCCCTATGATGTCGCCTTTGCGTCGTCTCGGATTGCTTCCTGTCTCGCAAAACATCATTGAGGCTCGTAAAACTCTTTCTGACCAAACGACACTCAAAGGTCTCCTCTCGCAACCGCTGAGTCAGGAGGATTTTGCTCTCAAGCTTAACACTCAGCTCAAGGCGGTTGCCGATGCATCGGGTCGTTTTTGGACGATGGATGCCATCACAGGTGAAACGGTCTCTGGACGCAATGCTGCAAGTGCTGAGCTATCGTCATTTCAAAAAGCTCAGCTGGTGAAAGAATATGATCTGGATGGTTGGTTGAAAACCGAGATCTATTTTACAGCCGATCACACGGCGGTGAGGTTGGCTATTCTTGGCGCGCAAGGAACACTTGTGATTGCCAGGGAAGATATTTTGCTCCCCTTTGGGGCTGATTGGGATGCCATTGCTAACTCTTTTGCCCAAACACTCGGGCGCATGGGCGACACCATTGGCCACGATGGGCGAGTTGTTTTCGAAAACAATGATCTGCTCGGGATTGATTTTGGGACTGAGCGTGGGGTTGCCAACGGTCAGCGTCTCAAGGCCGGCTTAGTGTTGCAAAGTGCATCGCACCCACAAACCGGAGAAGTGCTTCGCTATCAAAGAACAGCACTCATGGAAATTGAAGTTGTTGATGCCAAGCAGGGTGCTGCTCTGTGCCGCAAGGTGGCCATTGATCCTGAGCTTATGAAGCAGGCCGAGATGCATTATGGAATCGGTACAGAGAGAAAAGTACCACTTTTGGTTTGGCGCGATGACTCTCGAAGAGCCGAGCCTGCTTGGCAGGCTTCTCGACCGAGTGGCCGTGTTGAGAGTAGCTCCGCTGGTTTTGGAGCGAGAGAAACTGTGGCTGAAACGGCGTCAGGACGAATGGTTCCCCCGCCAGTTTCAACTCGGGCTGGAGCAGCCGTTTCAGATGAAAAGTTGAATGAGTCAGCATCTTCGGGAGCTCAGGTTGCCCTGGCGGGTGGTGCAAATCCATTCTCTTCTCCTGCGTTTTCGCAGCGCGATTCTTCGGCCCCTGGTGCCTCTATTAAAATTGGCGTTGGCATCGCGGAAGGCACTCTGGAGCTCAGCAAAGGCCCTGTCAGCTCATCTTTGCCCTCAACCCTCATTAATCAGGTTTGGGTGCGCGATGGTTTTCGCTACAGCCCAGAATGGGATGTCAACTATGGGGCGGAGTACGTTTCTTTTAATGGAGATGCACAAGGCAGTCGAATCACTGGTCGGGTTGGAATGATGGCTTCAGGCGCTGTGCTCGCGATGCCTGAACTTCCGTTGCGTTGGGGTGCTGAAGGGCAATTGAGCAGCGGCACTGTGACAACCTCTAAAAGCAAAAAGACTCTCGATGCTTTTGAACTTTTTGCTGTCGCCTCCACAAATCGCAGCTTCGAAGGAGGCTGGACTCTTGAGGGAGAAGTGAAACCCTCAATTACGGGTTTGCTCGCTGGCGCAATTGGATATGAATTTGGTCTTGATGTTCATCCGGGAATGTCACCCAAAGGATTGGGTGTACAGTGGAGAATTCTTGATGATGGTGATCGCTGGACAGAGTGGTCGCTCGGAGTCACGTGGAAACTGGGTGTTGTTGAGTGATAAAAATTTTGGGAATCATGCGTTTTTTTATTATCAAGTCGGCGCATGAACTGTTTTTGTTCGGTTTGGGATTTTTTGTTTTTAGTCCTGGATACGCCGCAGCATCAGAAGATTCTGCATTGCCCTCGCAAATTATGCGCGAGGCCCGTTGTAAGGTTTTGATCCGCGGACCTATGGATGTGACGGTGGGTGAAGTGTTGAACATCTCCCGTCGCCCGAACGGGCAGGGCGCCGTTCTTGGCCAGGTTAAAATACTCAAGAAAACCGACACAAGAGTCACGGCATCGGTTGTCGATGCGCGAGGGGATTGTCGCAGATTTCTCTCAGCTTTTGTTTCGCAGCAGAGTTCTTCTTCGCCTTCGTTAGCGCAAGGCCGTCCAATCACAAATACATCAAGGCGTGTTCGCTCGGGAGCACCTCCGCTCGTGCGTTTAGTGATTGGTGCAGGGCCTGGATTGTCGAATTCGACGCTTAAAGGTGTTTCAAGAGAGGTTGTTGTTGAAAATTATCCTCTTGTTCTAACTTCATTGAATATTTCGGGCGATGTTTATCCGTTGTCTTTTGGGGGAGCGACATCAGGGTTTCCAACTTGGCTTGGAATCGAGGGTTTGTTTCGTTATGTGAAATCGAGTTCTGATGTTCAGGTGACCGTTCCTGCTCCGGGAACGGGGGACGAATTGAAATTGGGCCTTGCAGTGAACCGTGTGAGCGGACGCGGCGGTGTGTTGCTGAGAATGCCTCTGTGGAAAGGAAGACTTTTCGGAGATGTTCGAGGGGGCTATTATCTGTCTCGGCTCACCAGCACAGTGAGCAAATTTGAAAATCTTCCCGCAGGTCAACCTCTTCCTTTTGAAATTTCTCCTCTGCGCGATCTTGGCCTTTCAGGCGGCTACGCACTCGCGGGATTGCAATTCCAGCCGGTCAACTCATTTCGTGCGCGAATTAATGTAGGCACCGTGCTCGCTCCTAACTATCAAATAGATAATCGGCTGGCAGATGCAGCAAAGGGCTCAAAGCTTGCCAATGCTGCGGTTCAGAAGCCAGCTGTTTTTATCGTTGAGTCGAATCTGGGCTACGTCTTTAATAAGCTTCAGCTCGGGCTCGAACTATCTCTAGAGAATTATGCCGGTGAGGCATTTTTTCCCGATGGTCAGTCCATTGGAAGCATGGGCGAGTCGTATTTGAGCTATGGATTTAACTTAGCTTTCTTGCTCTGATTGGCAACGCTCGCTAGAGTGCTCTGCAACCGGAGGTTGCGACACAAATGGAAACTCTCAACGCAATTATTCAGACTCTTTTGCTTTGGCTGCAAAATCCAGAAACGCTCATTGCCAGCGTGGGTTTGGTAGGTTTGACAATCATCATTTTTGCCGAAACCGGTCTTCTGATCGGTTTTTTTCTGCCAGGTGATTCGTTGTTGTTTTCCGCCGGTTTGTTTGCCGCGGGTGGCCATCTCGATATCTGGTCGTTGGCTTGGATTCTCACCGTCGCCGCTATTTTGGGCGATGCCACTGGCTATTGGATAGGTCGCAAACTTGGTTCAACACTCTACGATCGCCCTGATTCTATGCTTTTCAAGCGAAAACATCTCGATCAAACTCGAGAGTTTTATGAAAAGCATGGAGGCAAAACAATCATTCTTGCGCGCTATATTCCAATCGTTCGCACATTTGCACCAACTGTCGCGGGCGTTGCTGGAATGTCTTATCGCAGTTTTGCTATCTTCAACGTTGTTGGTGCTTTTCTCTGGATTTGGTCGTTGTTATTTGCAGGTTATTTATTGGGCCGCACTGTCCCGGGCATCAAAGACTACATCCATGTGATCGTTGTTGGAATCGTCGTACTTTCGGTTCTGCCAATTGTCTTTAAATGGCTCAAAGTGCGCGGAGCTTCAGCCAGCACAGCCGTAGAAGAATCGAACTGAAATCACTCTGTGCTTATCTGGAGTTTCGATGGTACTTGATGCTGCGGCTGTTCCGTTTCTCACCCTCATAGCGCTTGGGATAATATCTCTTGTTGTGGCTTTTTTTCTTAGGGCACTTGTTGACCGCAGAATCGAACTGGCGCGTCGGGAGCACGAATCTCTTGAAAGCACCTCACCTGGAGTGAGGCATGGTGAGCCTTTCTGGTTGCGTTATGGTGAGCCGGTCAAGCGCTCTATACAGTCATTGGCCTGGACCATGGTTGGCTTGGGTGTTTTAAATCTTGTTTCCTATGCACTTGTTGAGCTTGCCGAGCGATTTGCAAAGCACCGCGATGGGACAGTGACGGCTCGGATGGCCGATGATCTCGAGAAACTTTCCTTCTTCATTAAGCAAGGCGCAGATATCATTTTGCGGATTGTGATCCTTGCCGTTGTTGGAGTGTGGGTTGCGCGTTTCTTTCACGGCGCGATGCGTGGGCTTTTGAATGGCAGTTTGGCCGGAACTAAATTTGAATCACACCCGCGTAGCAAAGCTCGCAGTGAAACACTGCTGACAACTTCTGGTTACGTTATCAATGTTGCAGTTTTTGTGGTGTGTGCCTTAATGGCATTGCAGATGCTAGGTGTGAGCGTTGCACCACTCTTAGCTACTGCGGGCGTTGCGTCGGTTGCCATCGGTTTCGGGGCACAGTCTTTGGTGCGTGATGTGCTCGCAGGTTTTTTCATTCTTTTTGAAGATCAGTTCGCAGTCGGCGATGTTATCACGATTGAAGGGCGCTCTGGAACAGTAGAGAGCCTCTCGCTTCGTCTCACAAAAATCAGATTGGGAGATGGGAGTTTATTGATGATTCCCAATGGGGAAATCAAAAGAATTGAAAACTCAACGAGCGGTTTTTCACAAATTGATTATCGAATTTCGGTTGTCATTGGAACTCAAATTGAAGCAGCATGTTCTTTGCTTTCGGCTGAACTCTCACGTTTGGCAAGAGATTTTCCCTTTGAGATCATATCTTCTCCCGAGCTGCTTGGGGTTGAAAATGTAAAGAACTCATCGGTTGTTTTGAGAGCGAGAGTTAAAACGCGGCCCGGACAGCAATGGAATTTGGAAAGGGAATTGAACCAAAGAGTCATTTCCAAATTCGTCGACGCTCAAATTCAGCTGCCTCCCAACGTTTAACTGCTGAGGCTTTGCATTTTATTTTTTCTGGCTTGAATTAGGCAACTCGCCTGTGCGATGCGCTTGGAATGGGAAGCCTCATGTTGAGCATTCCCAGGCTGACGGCAAGCATTGAGCCATCTCTCTCCATGCGGAGTTCGCCATCTGGAAGCACCATCGAAAACTCTGAGCCTTCGGGAACTGCGTCGAAAGGTAACTCGAAGCACATGCCCGAGGGAAGTTCAACGGCCAAATGTTCTCCGAGAAACTTAATGGCTAAACGACCGCTCACCGGTGGCGCGAGTTCGTTTACCATTTTCTCACTGCGAACGCTTGCTGGTGATGAAACTTTGGAATTGTGGCGCTTCGGTTTGCTTGGCGATTGATGCTCCACTGAAGCTGCAGTGTTGGCTTCGATGTCTTTATAAGATTCTTCGCTGCGGCTTTCTTCGAGAGGTAGTTCAGCTTCAAAATCTTCATCTTGAAAGCTCTGCTCAGCAGTCAATTCACTGTTTTCAAAGACTTCACTTTGCAGTTCTAGTTCGTCAAGAAGATCTGGATGCTCACGTGCCGAACTCATTTCACCCGGTGTACTCATCGAGAGTTCCGTTCTGATGGCATCGCGAACCCGTTCGACATCCTCAGTTGTTCCATCTTCAAATTCGGCTTCTTCGAGCAAACCACGTTCGACATCAGCCTCACCGATGTCATCGGAGTTTAGGTCATTTGCGGCAATGTTTTCGAGATCCACTGAAAGATCTACCAGAGGTTCATCGTCGCCAAGAGAAGATTTTTCAAGGCCATCGACAGAGGTTGGCAGAAGACCAACGGAGTTGTCTGCGTTGAATTCTGCTGAGCTGCTTTCAAGAAGGTCATCAATCAGGGAATCAGTATTTTCTGTGTCAATCAGACCCGTCTGTGTATTGTTTGAGTCGAGGATTAAATCGTCAGCGACAGCGGAAAGTTCAGAGCCAGCAATCAACTCATTGGTGATTTGTGGATCAACGTGTTCCATGATTTCGACATCTGGAACCGTGGGAATGAGATGCTCAGGCAGAGAATTGAAAAATGGTGTCAGACCAACGCGATCTATCACATCAAAAATTCGCTCACCTTCCAGACTTTCTTGATAGAAAACTGCGAGGATTTTCTCAATGACTATTGGCAAATCCGTGCGAGAAACATTTTCAAGCAAGAGTTGCGCTTGTTGAGGGATATCTGAGCCCTTGCCACCAATTGAAACTTTGTATCCTGTTTCTTCAGCAACAACATGAATATCTTCAGTCGATGAACCCAAGCAAGCGCGGCCGCAGCCATTTACGCCGATGCTTGAATACCTTTTGGGAGCCGGGAATGACTTTAATAAATGGGTTGTGAGTTCCAGAGCATCGCCAAGGGAAGGTTGATGAGCGAAGGTGCAAAGTTCACCGAGGCATGCGCGTGGTGAGGGGACACCTGCAGCTTTGTATGACTTAAGGAGCAAGCCACTCTTTCGCACTTGTGCTTGCACATCTGGAAGTTTGCCCGGGTCAATCATGAAACCAATTCGTTGGTCTTCTGTGATTTTTAAAAAGGCCGACTCGTTGTCAGCAACTTCGCACAGAACGCGGAGCTGGTCGCTGTTGTAAACGCCCCCAGCAGCTTCTGCGAGAACGAAGATCTGGCTGTTCTTCAGTGCAAAATGCTCGCCCACGGTCGACTCCTTGCGGCTTGTTCGTCACTCTGCGTATCGCCAGAGTTTTTGAGCCATTGAGTTGATTGAGTCATAAACTTGACGCGAAGCCTAAGCCCCAGTTTTTTTTACCTTTCAAGATGATGGATATTCCGACCTTTTTCCCAAGTTTCCTTGCTCTCCTGATTTCAAAGCCCTAGTGTGGCGTCGAGGGGAAAGCAGTCCGCCCCGTAGTATCTGCTCCTGTTGGATTTTCTCGCGCATGAGGTGGCACTGAATGGACGAAAGTTCGGGCACTATGAAAGAATTGATTGATTATATAGCGAAATCACTAGTCGACAACTCAGAACGGGTTGAGATTCATGAAATTGCCGGAACCCAAACCAATGTCATTGAACTCAAGGTCGCAAAAGAAGACGTTGGTAAAGTGATTGGACGTAATGGGCGAACAGCTGATGCAATTCGCACGATTTTGAATTGCGGGGCAGCTAAGCTCAACAAGCGCTACATTTTGCACATCATCGACGAATAAGAGCATGCTTGCTTGCAAGGACTCAAACAAAAAGACCGCTGCTTCAGTGCTGCGGTCTTTTTGTTTTGTAAGATCATCCTTCACGATGAAATGAATTGACGCACTCTGCAGCAGCCTGCCAATGCTTGTTCATTTTCTCCGCTTCCTGAGGTGGCATCACCGCCCTAAAGGTTCGATCCGACTCGGGTGCAGGAAGTATTATTTTGGGGCTGAGACCGAGCAGCGCCGCCGCAGCAGCTCCACGTGCTGTTGTTTCAAAGTTACGCGGGCGCACCAAAGTTGTTTGCAAAGAATCGGCCTGGAATTGCATGAGGGTGTTGTTTTGTGCTGCACCACCATCGACGCCCACGCGGGCGATTTGTTGGCCCGAATCTTTTTGCATGAGCCGAAGGAGTTGAGCGTTTTGCAAAGCAATACTTTCGAGAACCGCCCTGGAAATTTGAGATTTGCTCGTTCCACGCGACAATCCAAACAAGGCACCCTTGGCATGAGGGTTCCAATAGGGAGCTCCCAATCCGGTGAGGGCAGGTACAAATAAAACGTTCGGATCACGCTCATCTTTGAGTGCAAGTGATTCAATTTCTGCCGCAGAAGATATCCATTGAAATTGGTCGCGCAGGAATTGAACAGCGGCACCAGCAATGAAAGCGGAACCCTCGAGGGCATAGCTCACTGTGCCGTTAGGGTGTCCGAATGCCACCGTCGTGAGCAGGCCTGAGTGGCTAGGAACTGCTGTTTGGCCTGTATGCATCAGCAAAAAAGCACCCGTTCCATAGGTTATTTTTGCCTCACCTGGATTCATGCAGCCTTGCCCGAAGAGTGCAGATTGTTGGTCGCCGAGAATGCCGGTGATGGGAATTCCGTCGGGTAGGAAACCCAAATCCTGCGTCGAACCGAAATTTCCGCTGCTTGGGAGAATTCTGGGGAGCATTTGTTCGCTGATCCCGAAGAGCCCCATGAGTTCTTGGTCCCAAGTGCAGCTGCGGAGATTGTAAAGCATTGTCCTTGATGCATTCGTTGGATCGGTGGCGAACGATTTTTTTCCACTCAACTGATATACGAGATAGCTGTCGATTGTGCCGAGACACAGTCGCCCCTCTTTGGCCCATTGAGATGTTTTACTTTGGTTGCGCAATAGCCATTCCATCTTCGTGCCGCTAAAATAAGGATCGCACACAAGTCCGGTTTTTTGTCGGATCGTTTCCTGAGAGGAGCTGTTCCTCAGTTCAAGGCAGCGATCGGCTGTACGGCGATCTTGCCAAACAAGAGCATTTCCCGCTGTTTCGCCGCTGTTTTTGTTCCAGGCTAAACAGGTTTCCCGTTGGTTTGTAACACCAATTGCAATAATTTCATTTTTTCGAGCGGTTGGATTTTTCTGAAGCACAATTTGCCAACTGCTTTCCACGGCCTGAACAACACTGCTCCAAATATCAACAGGATTGTGTTCAACCCAACCGGGGGTCGGATAAATTTGGGGAAATTCAATTTTTCGCTGCGCGATCATGTCGAGTGTTTCGGCATGGAAGAAAGCAGCGCTGGAGCCTGTCGTGCCTTGATCAATAGCCAGAATCAAATTCGCCATGTTAACCTCTATGCGTGATGTTCAGTTTGTTACAATAAGGTGATGCAAATGACTCTGCAAGATAGCGCCTCGGGCGCAGCGACTCTCGTCGGACTCACACGTGAGCAAAGAGCTGGCTTATTTGTCTGGCCTTCTTTATCTGGAGCAGTCATTTCCAGCGAAGAGAGGCGTCTCCTTGAATTGTTCAAACCCAGTGGCGTTGTGCTTTTTCGAAGAAATTTGCATTCACTCGCACAGGCGAGAGATCTGTGCGCTGAAATTCATCAACTGACAAAAGCTAAACACCAGCCCGATGGCGCAGTGATAGCCATCGATGAAGAGGGTGGTCGGGTTTATCGCCTGCCGCCTCCTTTTCCCCGCAATGAACCGGCCGCCTCCTTTGCTGCACCTGAGAGAGAAGATGCTTTGCGCTCGCAGGTTATTCTTCAAGCCGGGGTCGCTGCCGCAATTGGCATTGACTGCCTTCTCTCACCTATTGCCGACATTCTTACGCGGCCAGATAACCCTGCCATTGCCGACCGAGCTTTTTCATCGCAACCCGAGGTTGTCGCAAAGTGCGCCCAGGCAGTGGTTGAAGAAATTCATGCAGCCGGATTGCTCAGCTGTGCAAAACATTTTCCAGGTCATGGGCACACTGCAACCGACTCACACAAAGGATTTGCCACGACGGATGTTGACCTTGCGGTTCTGAAAGAACGCGAATGGTTGCCGTTTGCGAAACTAATCGAAGATGTAAATATACCTCTCATCATGACAGCTCATGTTGTCTGCACTGCCTTGGACAAGGATCGCCCCGCAACATTGAGCCCTCGCATTTTAACAGAACATTTGCGGGGAACTTTGGGTTTCTCTGGACTTATTCTCTCAGATGACCTGCGCATGAATGCGATTTCCGATTACTACGGTGTGAGCAAGGCTGTAACGGCGGCAATTGTTGATACAGGGCAAAACCCCGACGACGTTTCGGATGATTCATTTTTAAAGAGCGCATCTTGTGATGCTCTTGAGGCTGGCTGCGATATTCTTTTAAGTTGTCAGTCGATTCTGCGCGAGCAAACGGTTCTCAATGCTGTGATGGAGCACGTGGAGCAGCGCCTGCAAAGCCCTGAGTGGCATGAAAAAGTGGA
>CAIZJW010000110.1 GCA_903933385.1 uncultured Silvanigrella sp.
GCAATACTGGTGCAGACAATTCGGCTCAGTCGAAGGACGAGTTGGAAAGGTTGCCGCAAGAGGCCTTGAAGCTGAGCTGCAAGCCTACAAGAAGGAAGTTGAAAGGCTGCGGAGGGATAACGATATCCTAAAAAAAGCCGCGGCCTGTGTGTCACGAGAACTATGCGCTTGATGAGGGATGGCCCCTCGGTATCGACTCATGCAGAGAGAGGTACCAAACTACACTGCGCTGCTGGCTTTAAGAGAGTTGGTGGTGAGCGGCAGTGAAAAGGTGTCTGAAAAGACATCAAGTATGAATTGAGGAGACGAGCGAAAGCGAACCATTCGATGAGGTGTCGATAGCTTTTACCAGACACTGTCAAAACCGGAGTTCAGGCTGTGCACCGGGATGAGTTGCAGAGAGATCTGTTTACTGCTGCAACGACAGTCGGCATTAAGGTGGCGTGAACTCAATTTAGGCGAGTGCATGGAACGTGAGAACCTGTCGGGCGGATGATAAGCAGGCGATGAAGTCGGTGGACCCGGCAACGTTGAAATTGCGAAGCTGCCCACAGGGACGGAACCCTCCGTAGTAGTGATGAGAGTTCAGTAATTGAACTGGAGCAAAGGGAGGGTGCTATTCAGCGAGGCTTGGTGATCAACCAAGTTATTTTTGGGAGGAATCATTGAGCTCAGCAAAACCATACAACATTTCGAAACTGGAGGTCTACGAAGCTTGGAAACTTGTTAAGGCAAATTCTGGTGCCGGTGGAGTCGACGGTGAAACCATTGAATCTTTTGAAGCCAATCTTAAAAACAACCTCTACAAAATCTGGAACAGGATGAGCTCAGGATGTTACTTTCCTCCTCCAGTGCGTGGTGTTGAAATTCCAAAACCCAATGGCAAGATGCGATTGCTTGGAATTCCAACCATAGCAGATAGAGTTGCACAAACAGTTGTTCGTTCGCGACTCGAGAGACACCTCGAGCCTATTTTTCACTCGGACTCATATGCGTATCGAAGAGGAAAATCTGCTCATGATGCTATCGATGTTATTCGGAAGCGATGCTGGAAATTTGATTGGGTTCTGGAGTTCGATATTAAACAGGCCTTCGATAATATCGACCATGCACTGATGCTCAGAGCGGTGAGAAAGCACTCGAGTGAGCCATGGATTACCATGTACATCGAGCGATGGTTGAAGTCGCCGATTGTTGTCTCTGGAGAAGAAAAAGCAAGAGAACGAAACTGCGGAACTCCACAAGGTGGCGTTGTCAGTCCGTTACTCTTCAATTTATTCTTTCATTATGCTTTTGACGTGTGGATGCAGAAGACATTTCCGAATAACCCATTTGTGCGGTACGCGGATGATGGCCTTGTACACTGCAAATCGAAAGCACAAGCTCAAATGCTTCTTGTCGCAATTCAAGAACGCCTTCGGGAATGTGGGGTCGAATTACAGGATGCGAAAACTCAAATTGTATATTGTCGTGATCAAAACCGACGGTCTGATTCAGAGAAGACGCATTTCACATTTCTTGGATTTACATTTCGTGAGAGGCTATCGAAAAGTAAAGAGGGAAAGTATTTCTCGAGCTTTTCGCCGGCTATCTCAAGAGATGCAGCAATTAGTATTCGCCGAAAGATGAGGACATGGAAAATTAGTCGGTGGACAGATGCCACATTGGAAATGATCTCATTAAAGGTAAATGCTGAACTGCGAGGATGGTGGAACTACTACGGTAGATTTACAAAGTCTGAAACCAAGTGTGTGCTGAACCACTTCGACAAGATACTAACTCGATGGGCTTTGCGAAAATATAAAAGTATTCGCAGTGAAACTGAAGCGAGAAATTGGCTTGGCAAGATCGCTCGACGAGAACCAAGATTATTCGTTCATTGGCAGTTTAGAGGTGTGACTTGAGTTGAATAGTGGGAGCCGAATGAGTCGAGAGGCTCACGTTCGGTTCTGCGAGAGCCTGTCGGGGAAGTTCCGACGGGCTGCTCACCTTTTTGCTAGGAACAGCACTTAAAATTTGCATTCATCCAAGCGAAAAAGGCCTCTTGTCCCGTGATTGTTCTCTGTGAGGTTCTCGATGTTAGCACAAGTGCGTTTTATGAATGGAGCAATGCTGAGGGCAAACCTGGTCACAACGAAAAAAAAGA
>CAIZJW010000111.1 GCA_903933385.1 uncultured Silvanigrella sp.
AGGCCTTTGTGAGCTTTGACTGGCGACAGGCAGAGCGCACGGGTGCGCCCCAGTGGAGAGGTCTCCATGCGATCCAAGATCTCCCCAAACTCAATGAGCAGATCTCTAAATTCGGACGAATTGATGCAGCTCTTGATGCTGGTGGCTGTAATATTGTCTCTGCACGTGGCCATTTTCAGGGCACCCTGACTGGTATCAACTCTCTCTTGGAGGCCGAAGAAAACGGCCTGCGTGTGTCAGCAGGGCGGATGCCGATGCCAAATGAATTCACAGGCTCACCACCACTGCGCGTTGCTCTCCTTGGGAGTGATGCCGCAAGCAAACTATTTCCATCCACGACTGGCAGCGATTCAATTCTTGGCGAGACAATTGTCATCAGAGGTTGCACATTTGAGGGAATACTCAAAATTGTGGGAGTCCTCGCAAGTCAAGATTCACTCTTCGACCGCGACATCAACAGCTCCGTTTACCTCCCTTCCAGAACTCTGCTTGCCGGTGGAGTTTCACCCTACAACCGACGTGTTGTGACTGTGCCGAAGGCTGATGTGAGTCCCACGTGGTTTGCGCAATATGTTGTCAATAAACTCAAAATAATGACAAGCGATCGCTTCCCATTCCGGTACTTTGCAGCAGAGCAGGAACTTGAAAAATTCAATCTCATGATGGGAATCCTCACTGGACTGACCTTGGTTATTGGAGGGCTCTGCACGCTGATTGGAGGCATCGGAGTTATGAACATCATGCTGGTCAACGTTCATGAACGGATCCAAGAAATAGGAATCAGGAAAGCGGTGGGTGCTCGTGAGCGCGATATCCGCGGACAATTCTTGCTTGAATCGATTGGCCTCTGTCTCATGAGCGGCATTCTTGGCATTTTGATTGGAATCGGAGTCAGCGCGGCTGCTTTGCACATCGCAAAGTCGGCACTCCCCAAAGTGATATCTTTGACCTTCGGCCTCGATATTGTTGCCTTGATTGCCGCATTAACCGTGAGCCTAGGTGCTGGTTTAGTTTTTGGCACCTGGCCTGCCCGACGAGCTGCAGAACTCGAAATTGTGGACGCGCTGAGACAGGAGTGACGACCTATGCACCTTAGAAGAACTCACCTTGAGTCAATTTCCCTCGCCTTGGCAACGGCGTTTTCGTCGGCCCAAGCAAGCTCCATTGCGCTCGCCGAATCAGCGCCACCCGCCTTCGATCGGGGATATCTACCAGCGGAACTCACTTCGCTCAAAGAGGAAATTTCCAGCGTGCTAGCGCACACGGGAAAGGCCGATCCCTCTGAGGGACAATGGTTGGAAGCTCTTGCTGCTCAAGAAACACAAACACAAAAGTGGTTTCCCGTTGTCTCAGCCCAAAGCGGTCTCTCAAGATCACGAACAAGATATCTAAAAGATGACGACGAAATATCCAACTCAGATCCCCAGACCAACCTGCAGTTTGGGTTTAATTTGCGGCAAAATATTTTTTCCGGGGGCTCCGACTGGAAAAGGCAAACACTGACTCGATTAAAGAGCACAGCTGCACTTTTGCAGCACATAGAAACACAAAGAAAAACATTAAAACAATGGCTTCGTGAACTCATTCAAATCAAATTTTACGAAGACCTCGTTAAATTTGGCGGTGAGGCACAACAACAAGCGATTCAGTTAAATCAATTAGCACGGCGAAAGGAGGCGAGTGGCTTTCTCGGAAAGCGAGAGTTGCTCGACTCAGAGCGCGAAGTTCTAAGAACCCTCCAAGAGCTACAAAGCAACAGCAATAAACTTTCAGAAATGGAATCACTGCACCTGCAAAAATTCGGAATTTCAAACAAAGACATCATCAAACGCGGAGCAGTTGATTCACTTTTGAAACATTCAGATCTCTATTTGTCTGCGCCTCCCGATCAGGTGGCGCAAAAGCAACTTGCTGAAAGCCTGCCCTGGCTCTCCGCGGGATTACAAAAAAATATAGCGGCGCAGGAAGGATCTATCACAACCGGTTCCCGTTTTTCACCGCGCATTGATGCCACCGCAGGATTCAACGAAAACCGATCCCTCATTGCGCGAAAGATGTCGGATGCTGAGGGTGCGCTTGCAAATAGAACACAGGGTTGGAATCTTGCTGTCACAGGCGAGGTTTCCTTGAATGCACCCACAACTTTTGGCGCAATTGAGGAAAGCGCAGCAAGGCTCATCACCGCAAAGCAAAACGAGTCCCGCGTTCAAAGAGATATCCTGATTGGAATATCATCTGCGACGATTCGGCTTAAGCAAACCTCTGACTTGCGTCAGGTGGCAGAGCGCCTAGTGACTGCGACAGGCAATGTTCGCGAACAGAATCGCCGACTTTTTGAGGCCGGAGAAATTTCATTAGACCGACTTATTTTGTCACAACAAGATCTCGACCGCGATAGAAAATCACTTGTCTCTGCGGTGAGTGAAGAGAATCTGCTCCGCCTCGAACTTGCCTTAAGTGCCCTTTGGCAGATACCTCCCAGCAACAATTCAACTGCGGCACTCCCATGAAACTTTCCGCGCTCAACCTAAGCGACGTGAGCTTCAATTACGTTTCCGAAGGACAGATTTTTACTGCACTTCGAGATGTCTCGTTCAACATCAACGAGGGCGAATTTGTCGCAATCATGGGGCCTTCAGGCTCGGGAAAATCGACACTTCTGAACATCCTCGGTCTTCTCTCGCGTCCGACTTCTGGTGAGCAAAGCATCTTTGAAAGCTCAATTCGAGAACTGACTGATGAGCAGATGGCCGGATTGCGCAACAGAGAAATTGGATTCGTTTTTCAAAGCTTTTCTCTCGTGAGCCGCCTGAATGTTATCGAAAATATTTTATTTCCGACCTCGTTTTCAGACAAGGAAAACAGAGAGTCGGAAGATGCATTGAGAAGCAAAGCGATGCATCTATTGACTCGCTTTGGCCTCGAGCAACTCGCAGAACGCCTCCCCAGCGAACTCTCTGGTGGCCAGAAACAACGTGTTGCAATCTGTCGCGCGCTCATCATGAATCCTCGCCTGTTGCTCGCAGATGAACCCACGGGTGCTCTTGATTCACAAAGTGCCATTGAAGTGATGAGAACTCTAAAACAGCTCCACAACGATGGACACACAGTCGTTGTTATCACCCATGATGCTGATGTTGCAGCACAGGCTGAAAGGATCATCTCTGTTCGCGATGGGAAAGTTATTTGTGAGTTGGAGCAAAAACGCGACCGCGAAAAGCAAAGCAAATTGGCTGCGCAGCGCCGAATTCCAGCCAAAGACGTGCCAAGCAATTCCCTCAGGAACAACCTGAATTTGCTCAGGCAAAGTTTGCTCCTTGCCAGAAGGAGTCTGCTCACTCATCGCATGCGCAGCGTGCTCACGGGCTTAGGACTTTTCGTTGGAATCTTAAGTCTCATTGTCATCGACGGACTCGGCGAAATCGTACAGAGTTCCTTCAATAAACTATTCTATACGAGCTCCGTGCGGAAGGCTTACATCTATTATGATGAAGATAGAGCAGGTTTCCATGGTCGCGGTCATTCCACGTGGCGAGGACTACACGCAGAGGAAGAGTTCCCAAAATTGGCAAAGATGTTTGAAAAAAAGGGTATTATTCGTCCATTTTTGCGCACATCTACTTGCCAAATTAAAACAGAAACAGGCGGCTTTAGAACACGCATGGTGGGTGTGTCTGATGGGGCGGAGTTCTCGGAGATGGACACGCCTCTCACTCTGGGCCGTTTTCCTAACAGCAGTGAATTTTCACAGGGCTCAGCGGTCACTGTGCTTGGCTCAGACACCATTGATCAATTGTTCGACAAGGCAGACCCGCGACGCAGGGAAGACAACTTTCCCGTTGGCCAGCGAGTTATGGTTGACAACTGTAACACACTAGGCACTTTCACGGTCATTGGCGTTCTTGGAAAACGCGACACCTCATTTGGCAATCGTGACGCAAATGATTTGCTCTACCTGCCAACACAATCGCTTCTGACTCGCATGGGTCCTACTTTCTATACATGGTTCAGCATCCTTCCACATTCTGGCATCGACACCCGAAATCTCGCAAAAGAGGTCACGAGTTATCTGACGATGAAGTCTGGAGGTCGGCTCACGTTTGGCAGCTCAATTCCAGCCGACATCCTAGACAGAGTCCGTGGATTCCTAAGAATCGTTCAAACCATTGTGGGATTCATTGGCCTTTTGTGTCTCTTTGTCGGGGGCGTAGGAATCATGAACATGATGCTCGTGACGGTTGCCGAGCGAACCCGGGAAATAGGCCTCATGAAAAGCCTCGGTGCAAAGCAGGGGCACATTCGCGCGTATATCCTCACAGAAGCCACATTGCTTTGCGTGATTGCTGGAGTAATCGCGGTGGTCATCGGATTTGTGGCCAATAACTTATTCTCGTTCGCAGTGAGCTCGTTTGTACCCATGCTCAAGGATTTTCGCTGGGTTTTTGCACCACTCGGACTCAGCGCTGGTCTTATCGTGAGTCTTATGTGTGGCCTTGGTTTTGGCTCTCTTCCCGCCTCGCGGGCTGCTGCGCTTGATCCGGCTGAGTGTCTGCGGGCTGAATAGACTGAGCAATTGCTTCTTTATGAATGAGCGCCAGACGTTTCACTGTCTCAATGAGGTGCGCCCGAGCAATAGGTTTTGTCAGATACTCTTCAAAGCCTGCCGCCAAACATCGGCTTCTCTCAGAGCCCATGGCGTGAGCTGTCAGGGCGACAACAGGAACCGTGTAACGAAGATTGCGGAGGCGGCGCATGGCTTCATAGCCGTCCATGCCAGGCATCTGAATATCCATAAGAACCAGGTCAAAATCGCCACCCAAAGCAATACTAATTCCTTCTGAAGCATTTGTGGCCGTTGCAACCGTTGCTCCCGCGATCGATAAAAAACGAGACACCAACAATCGGTTATCAGGGGCATCGTCAACAACGAGAACATTGACACCCTTGAGATCTACATCAGTCCGTGGGTTCATATAAACTCCCTATTTCGTGATCCACTGCTGACAAGATCTCTTTTCAAGAGCAAATACTTGAGACGATTCTTTGCTCGAGACAAGAAATCAGTGAAAATCAGTCGTGAATATGAGCTAAAAAGGGGGTTCCCTGTGGGTCGACATAAATTCTCTTCGAAGTATTTCATACTCGTGGGCGTCAATTTCATCTGTATCGCAATCACTAGTCATGCACTGGCCGCCGAAAAAGCAGCACAATCAGCAACCGAGAAAATTTATGAATCCCTCTTTTCGGGCCAGAGAAAAAGCGATGCTCAGCAAAAGCGCAGCCGATCGAACACTTCGGTCATGGGCA
The DNA here is from genome assembly GCA_903933385.1 of uncultured Silvanigrella sp. Lineage (GTDB taxonomy): Bacteria > Bdellovibrionota_B > Oligoflexia > Silvanigrellales > Silvanigrellaceae > RFOM01. Next base: position 5,308 of record CAIZJW010000111.1, read on the forward strand.
TCCGCGGCCTTGGCTCTGACTCAGAAGCACAGGAAAAATCTTTGTCGAATGCCAATATGCGTGCTGTTTATGAAATGGAAGACAGAACGCCAGACGCTGATTTGATTGACCGAATCAAAGGACAACTCAAAAAGCAAGGCGTTGCGACAGACTCTAACCCAGCAAACAACACAATGGATGTTGATTCCTTCACTACAGAAGAGCTCAGGGGTGAAATTGAGCTTGGCAGGAAAATGGCTGCGCAGATTCTTGGTTTTAACGAACCAATTTCAAATGAAAAAATTCAAGGTTACCTCAACGCTCTCACAGGGGCACTTGCACAACTGGGGCTTAAAACGGAGCGGCCGTTTCGCGTTTCGGTTCTCAATTCAGAACAAATCAACGCATTCGCATGCCCTGGAGGATATATCTTCATTACTCAAGGAGCCCTCCGCGCCACTCAGTCAGAAGCACAACTTGCTGCAATACTTGGTCATGAGATTGTGCACGTGAGTAAAAGGCATCTTCTCTCCTCGCTGAAAAACAAAGTTGCAAAAAAAACACCTCAAAAAACACAAGAAAATATTCATCAAAAAAATAGGCTTCGCATAAAGCCCGACGATAAAGCTAAGAGCGCACAATGGGCACAGATTTTGGGCCCAAAGGGAGTCGGGCTCACACTTCTGCAAGCTTCATCTGAGGCAATTGAAACGCTGCTCAGCAAGGGACTTGAACAAGAATTTGAGCTTGAAGCAGACGCTCTGGGTTCGCAGATAACCTCAGCCTCCGGATACAATGCCAACAGATTTGTGGAACTCCTTGCTAAAATGCAATCAAGAAAAGAAGCGAGTGCGGATAGAACTTCAACCACCCATCCCGCCTATTCCCTGCGCATTGAAAAATTGGTTGGGCTTGTGAGTTCATCATCACCCAAACAATCAACAGGTTTAGATAGCACGAGTTTATATTCGGAAATGCAAAAGGAATGGCAGAACCCATGATGAGATCATCTTTTTTACCTTTCGTTTTATGTCTCATCGGATTTGCCCAATCAAGCTATTCTAATGCAGGCCCCTATAATTTCTCTGATATCCTTCCGGGAGATCGAGGGATGGGAATGGCGGGAGCATTCGGAGCGGTTGCCGACGACTCATCTGCTCTTTATTACAATCCTGCCGGACTTGCCTTCGCTTCCTCGAGCAATATTTCTGCGTCGGTCAATGCACTGCAAATGACACGCCGTGATTACCAGAAGCTCTTTAACGATAAAGATTCCTTCTATGAAAATAGCCAGGATATCGTTCCCACCTTTACAGGAGGCGTGCTCGATCTGACTCGCTATGCAGATTCGCTCCACGGTGCATTTAATCTGCAATCTCTGACACAGCAATCAAGCAACCAAAACGACATTTTGAGACGTCCAGATATCGCTGTGGAATACTTCCATCGCAGCGCTAAATCTCAAACCTCTGAAATTCTTTTTGGTACGGGTATAGGCAAGAGATTTTTGCCAAACTTCGCTCTTGGCTTCAGTCTTGGTGGCAGACAATCGATTCAAGATCAGCAAACGTATCAGGATGTGTCACAGATTATCACAACCACAAATGTCAAACTCAAAGATTCCATCGCAGCTGACAAATCTCTTTTCTCCACACTGACCACCAACGACAGATCAACTGCGTCGGTGTTAGCAGCAGAACTTGGAGCAGGAGCTCTCTGGGCTCCGTGGCCAAGTTTCAGCATTGGCTTGTCTGGACATGTGGATGTGCTGCTCAAGCAAGAATTGAATAAAGAAACGGATTCTCTCTCTCTCTTCCACTATAACGACTATTCAATTCCTGTGGCATCTGATTTCGAATCTAAGGATGGAGTCTCTGGAGAAGAGAGTCAAAAAAGTATTGACCGGTATACCAACAAAAAAATTTATCGGGTTTCCTCAAATAATGCTCCTCGTGTTCTCAAAGGTTCGTTCGCACCTTCGTATATCAATGAGTCTTCTGGCACCGGAATTGGTAGATCGAGAATTCGCCTTGGTTTTGCATCGTTTCCAAGTTCACGGCTTGTCGTGGCTGGGGATGTTGTATGGCACCGAAGTGTGAATGAATGGATTGCAAACCGAGAGTTAACAACTGAAGATGTCTTGAATGCCCATTTGGGAACCGAGTATTTCTTCTCACCGACTTTTTTTATTCGACAGGGAATTTTCAGCAACTTCGATGCGCGTCCGAAAGAACTTCGCCAATCAAACCCAGAGCGCATTGATTTCTACGGCACGAGCATTTTTTTGGGGACGCAAACGTCGGACACGCAATTCTCAGGTGGCGTCGTGTATCAGTACGGACTCGGTGAAGCACTGAAAATAGCTAATCAGCAGATTCCCAAACCCGTGCGTGAAGACAAATATATACTCAGCTTCACTGCAACCCATGGGCTCTGAGCTTATCGCACACCAAGAGAATCTGAAATTGCCTTCACCCAATTGGCAAGGCGAATAGATAAGGCCTGCCAGTCTTGTGCCACGCGTTCAAGCTCTCCGGCTTCCTGCGCAAGTTGAGTGACAGCAGCCTTTTCTCCAAGTGCTGGCCACTGCCCGCCTTCCAGCTCGTCACGAATCACCGCCATGTGCATGAGTATTTCGCTTTTGCGGACCTCATCCATCGGCGACTTCTCAACCGCCTGCATTAATTTGTCGAGAGAGCTCATCCACGCATGAACTTGCTGCTCCAGAAGCTTGTTTTCCCCTGTCGCAGATTCGCTTTCGATTTTCCGCGAGGTGATATCATTTGTGCTGGCCATTGCTGCCACCCCCAAGTTGCATTGCCGCGCTCTGTCTGTGTCCGCCTCGTCTCCTTTTCGCCCAAAATGGCCAAGAGCTGTAGCCGCACTGCTTCCCGGGGTGTCAGAAAGTCGAATTCTTTTGGGAAAATGAAAAAAACACGGTTATGCTAAGTTCTTTTTGCGCCATGGAGTGCTGACTGGTTGCTCCCGCATGTTCCAACGTGAGCACCCAGCTGCAGGCAGCCAACCCAATGCCGGCGTCTGGCATCTTAAAAGGAGGTTTGCCCATGATCACATTCCCCACTGCAATACCCTCGGTAGCGAAACTAGCTCTGCTGGCAACAATTTTCGCGACAACAGCTTGCACCACAACAAGTCATCCTGAAATTATGTCTCAAGCCAAAACGGCTGGCCGTCTCTATTGGCGGGTTTATCCGAAATCTGACAACACCTTCTATTTGATTCCACGGCCGGAACTCACAACACAGTTTCCAAATCCCGAAGCAATGAACAATCTACCCCGCGAGCAGGCTGAAAAAATGGCCACCGCGCTCAATTCTGCGCTGCAATTTAGCGTTGAAAAAACGAACGAGGGTGGAACACTGATGATTCGGGTCGTTCCCGAACCACTACTTGAAGACGTTCTCGAAATCTGCCGACAAAAACCTGCTCAATTATTCTTAGAAAGCAGATGCCAAAAAGAACTTGCTTGGAGTGAAAAGGGATATCGACCCGACATTTATCTAAAGTTCGACGCATGCGAAGCAGTTGCACTCGCACGCGCCCTCAACGTCATTTACGGAAAAAAAGATTCTCCCTCAGATTTGTGTCCACAGCTTCCTGATCACGTTGCAAAATAACGTGCCTGAGGATGGTGAATAACGATGGCTGAGGTGGTTTGCTCAGGGACCATTTGATGACTCTCCGAAAGGCTCACACCAATGCGTTCGGCTTGAAGAAGTTTCAGCAAAGGCTCGTTGAGTTCCATGTCCGGACACGCAGGATAGCCAAAAGAGTATCGCGAACCCTGATAGCCCTGGCTGAACAACGCACGCTTCGATTGTGCATCACGAGTATGAATTCCCAGATCACGGCGAATTTCAGCATGCATTTTCTCTGCATAGGCTTCGGTTAGCTCGGTAGAAAGACCATGGAGAAAGAAATATTCGCTGAATTGGTTCTCTGCATAAGCGGAATGTGCTTTCTCGCTGGCGATGTGTCCCATTGTTACAATCTGCATTCCCAAGACATCGACTTGCCCACTGCTCTCGTGCGCAAGAAAATCTGAGATGCACAACTGACGGCCATTGGGCTGGCGCGGGAACTCAAATCTGGCAATCACCTCTCGCTCGGCAACAGGAGTTGCCAATGTTTCAGGATTGTACACAACGATCTCATTCAAGCCGCTGCTGCATGCGGGAAAGTAGCCATACATTGCAGCCGGATGAAAAAGATTTTCGCGCAAGGCTTTTTCTTTGATCCTGCTCAAAGTTGGGTAGGCCTTCTCAGCCAACACGCGCTCGAATTCCTGATCTGAAAGCTGTCCCTGAGCGAATCCCCAACGACTTCTTAACAGCGCAAATTCATCGAGATAATCAAAGATCTCGCGGAGTGGATGCTCAACGCGCTTGACTCCCCAAAATGGTGCGCGAGGAATCTGTTCCTCTTTACGCACCCAGAGGCTTTGACCGTTGCGATCGACGCCAACCTTTTTCTCGCCACGCCTCACAACAACGATTCCCGGCTGGGGCGCCACACCCTCAGAAGTAGAAGGCTCGCCTTCGGGAGAAAGATTTTCAATATTTTTAT
>CAIZJW010000112.1 GCA_903933385.1 uncultured Silvanigrella sp.
GCGGCTGGAAATGAATCGTGTCCGTTGGGTGGTGAATGCGAGACAGGCGGCTCGAAATTCAAAAACTATACTGTTCTGCCCTGCGCTGCCGAGAATGTTCTGTGTGTTGCTTCAAATGACTTTGAGGAAAAAGCATCAAAGTTCAGTAACTTTAAAAGTGCGACCGATGGAGCTGATGCTTATCGAGTTACTCCAGATATCACTGCTCCAGGGAGCAGAATACTTTCAACCTATCCAATAATTTCCAAATTTGCAGATTATGAGGGAGTCGCTGTTCTCGATGGAACGAGCATGGCCACTCCCTACGTTTCAGGAATTGCCGCGATTTTGAAACTCACAGAAACTGCCGACTATCCTGTCAATCAGAAAACGTTAAAAATATATCTGCAAGAAGCATCATACAAAAGCGATGATTATACCACGAATTTTGGAGTGGGACGAGTTGATTTGAAAGCCTTGGTCGACAACCGCAAAAACAAATACATCAACAAGAATACAGGTGCGGCAGCGCCCGGTGCGCGAAATACGGTCCCTTATACGTATTGAACCTAAATTCATTAAACGCAGAAATGCCGTGATGGTGGAGACCAGCACGGCATTTCTTTGAATCATCGAAAGCTTTTATTTGCGCAGTGAGCCGCCTGTGAGAAGCTCACGCAAGACGAGCGAGCCTTCTTTCACCATTTCAGTGCTGCAACTGAAGGAGAACCGAATCGCGTCAGCACATGTTTGACCGAATGCATCGCCGGGGGAACTGCCCATGCCCAGTTCTGCGAGCACTCCGGAAAGATCGTCGGCATCTTTCACACCCAAGCGGGAATAAATGGATTTATCGAGTGTCGCCCAAACAAAGAAACTGCCCTCAGGCACAAATGGTTTGAGGCCCGGAATGCCAGTGAGAGCTTCAATCATGATCTCGCGACGAGTTTGATACTGATTAAGCATGTGTGTGACGTAGGTTTGATCGCCTTGCAAAGCGGCAATTGCTGTCCACTGTGCGACGCTGTTCACGCCGTTGATGCTGCAGCGCATGACCTTATGCAGACGCTCCATGAGGGTTTCATCAGTTGCAGTCAGGTAGCCCGTGCGCATTCCGCTCATTGCATGGCTCTTAGAAAAACTAAAAACAGAGACAATGCGGTGAAGGTACTCGGGTGCGAGCGAAGCAATGGATACGTGCTTCTGCGGCGGAAAAATCACGTCTTCATAGGCTTCATCAGACACAATCCACAGGCCACGAGCTTTTGCCATGCGAATAATTTCGCGCAGTGTTGCGACAGGAAGAACCGCTCCTGTTGGATTGTGGGGAGTGTTTAGAAATATAGCTCGCGTTTTGTCGGTGATTCTTTTTTCAATTTCTGCGGGCAAATATTGAAATCCGCTCTCTTCGCGTAAAGGAACTGCAACGGGGACTCCGCGAGCAACTTTAATGTTCTCGACAACCTCAGTCCACATGGGATCAGGAACAATGACCTCATCGCCAGGCTGCAGTAAGCATTGAAATGCGCAAAAGAGCGCGTGCATTGCACCGTTTGTGACAAACACATTTTCCACCGATGGGAGGTCAATGCCATTTTTCTCAGCCAATTTAGTGCGCAACGCTTTGCGAAGTTCGGGTATTCCGGCGTTTGGGATGTAGTGTGTTTTGCCTTCGTCTGCAGCCTTTTTGAGTGCAGATGTCACATGCGGAGCAAGGCTAAAGTTTGGATCGCCAGATTCAAAACGAAATACTTTTTTTCCGTTCGCCTGCGCTTTTAGAATGCGTTCACGGATTTGAACAATTTTGCCAAGTGAGAGCGAATCCAAGAGGTGGGTACCGTGCTGCATAGGAGGCCTCCGGCGAGTGAATTGTTGTGTTGCGAGAGGTCTTCGCCAAAGGTTCATAGGCTGTCAATGGGGTGACTGTTGGTTCGCCCCGAGCATCCATTGTGTGGTGGACTGAATCGGACTGCAACAATTCAGGGAGACGAACAGATGTTTGGCAAAGACGGCGTATTTGCTCCCATGCTGTGGGCAATGGTGGCAGTTGGGATGCATATGGCGGCCTGCACGCCCACTGCGACTCGAGTTGAGATTCCTGTTGCTCCAGTTGCTTCGCCTACATCAACGCAAGCACCATTGCAGGGAAGCGAGCTGGAGCGGGGTCCTCGATCGGAGGCTGAACCTGACATCCCCTTTGATGGTGGCAGGCCTGAAGTTCTTGTCGTACCGCCCTCTCCCCAGACCGAGGGACAGGAAAGTTCCGCTCGAAAACAAGACATCTATTCCGAGCTCCTCGGACAAACTCTCTCCTGTGAGGAGAGCAAATTATGATCACCAAAATCCGCTTTTGTTCCTCGCTGAGTGCATTGATTTTTTCCACTGTGCTGATGGCTTTGGGAGGATGCACAGAAAAATCGAAACTCAAGTCGATTAGTTCCGATGATTGGTTTCGCAATGGCGTAGATCGCTTTTATCTAGCGACGGTTCCGAGTTCGGTTTTGCATCAGGCCAGCCGAACAGTGAGGGTGGGCCAAGATGTGCTTGTGGGCGTTGGTTGTTTCGGTGAAGCAAAGGAGCCTTCTGAACTGACTTCAGTGAATGAACAAAGTTGCAATACAAAGCGTGCAAAAATTCCACTCAATGAAAGAATTCGCCTTCAAGATTTTCCAATGGCAGCGAATCCTGCAAATCCGAAAGCAGGAGAGTGCGTTTTACTCATCGGCCCTGCTGATTTGGTGAAGCGTGTGCAGGAAAAACCCCAGGAATTTGTCAGCGGACCATATGCAACAGCTGCCTTGAGCGCTGCAACGGCAACCAATGCGTGCGGTTTGAGCTTGGCATTGGGGCAGGCGTTTTATTTGCAGAAGGCCGTAGTGAAGGGGGCAATCAATACTGACAAAGAGAGCATCGATTTCGCTCGCAAGTTGCTGAACTATTTTGGCGATAACAATTTGGTTCCGGCACTTTATGCGAACGAACATCCCGTTTACGCCCTGAAACCAAACGAGGCTCTTCAAGGCAAAGATCCCTCGCAGGTTGCATCCATTGAAAAGTTGATTGTTGGACAAGCTGTTCTTCCTTGCGCCACATTTAATAAGTCAATTTGGGAATTGCTGGGTGTTGCTAATTCCAAGGACACGAGAAAAGTCTTTTTTCAAGCACTGGCTGAAGCCGACAGGCGCACCGCTCAGCGTGTTCGACAAAGCCAGTTTTTTGCTGAATTCGCATCGGCATTGCAGCGCGGAGACCTGCGCACTGCAGCGGGTATTTACAATCCCATTTTTGCCTTTGAGTTCAATCGGAATGTAAATGCGAAAGCTTCACAGGGGTGGGGGGGCTTTGGTTCACAAAAGTTTTTTGACGAGCTGCGAGAGATCAACAAAGAACTTTCAGCACTCTAGTTTTTTTTGATTCCAACAACCATTGTGCCGCGCACAACCCCTAAGATCTCTGGGGTCGCGGTCTCGCCAAGGTGCGCCTTGAGTTCGCCCCATTGGTCCACACCCTGTGCAGTAAGATCCCGCAAAAGCATATAACCTTCGCCGCCTGGAGCGAGACACCAAATAATAGCCTTACATAACTCTGCAAATTCCGAGTCAATGAGATAATGACAACGGTTTTTAAAGGGTGATTTTCCAGGTATCCCGCTTGGGAGTCGAAAATACGGAGGATTGCATAGAATGAGCTCGTACTTTGATTGGAAATCATCGCGCAGCAGCAGTTCTGAGTAATTCATTAGATGAAGATTAAATCTCTCTGAAGCTCGCAAAGCACGGCTCAAATTTTCTTCAAAATGCTCTTTATACTCTGGTTGTATTTCGACGAAATCAACTTCTTCGACTTCTTTACACCAATGTGCAATCTCGAATCCCATAACGCCGCAGCCTGCGCAGATATCCAAGACGCGCAAAGGCTTTTTTTGTTTTCGTTGGTTGAGAGCCATTCCCAGTTTCCAACAAAGCTCGATGGAATCCAATGAGTAACGATGCTCCTTCGGTTGTGAGTAGTGGTAAGTGAAAGGCTTGTTTTTCCAGTCCATAGTTTGTTGCCAAATGGGATGATGAAGTGAGCTCATGCTTGGTCTTTCACGGGCTAAAATTTTCGATGTCCTGTTTGTTAAATTTTAAAGCTCATTCGAGCATGATAGACAAATTCAAATTCAATCCGCCTTGAGGCGTTGGGATTAATGCAAGTTTAAAATTTTTGGGTGGTGATGCAGGAGTTGTGTCAGCGCGGCGTCGTGAGGAACCATTGTCTAGGTTTAAAAATGCATCGATGACGCCTATGCCATAGATCACTCCTGTGCCGATGAAACAATACATTGCAATGTTTCCTGTTTCTTTGATGTATTTCGCACGACTCGCTTCGGCTAAATCCACATCAGCTTTGCTCGCTTTGTTTGTTTCTTCAGTTGTCCTGTCTATGACAAACTGTTTTTCGGCATCGGGAATCTGCTTGAATCGGATGTAAAGCCCGTAACCTAAC
>CAIZJW010000113.1 GCA_903933385.1 uncultured Silvanigrella sp.
AGAGATATGGCTGACGCTAGAGCTGTCTTTCAAATACATGGTGTCGCGGTTGCCCCAGAGGCCATCTAGGAGCCGGGTACGATTCATTTGGAGAGAAGGAAGTCCCATGTTGGCGAACAGTTCATTGAGTTTATTCAGCTTGGGTGTGGCAGCAGGATAGCCCGATTGGTCTTTGAGATCAGATTCAACAATATCGCCCTTCTTGTGAAGGTATTGGATCATTGCAGCAGTCGCTTTGTTACCGCTCCACTGAATCGTGGCATCGAGAAACTGTCGAAATGTAAGAGTCACGTCATCAGTGAGGTCGGCAGTGCCAAAATCGTATGTAAATTTGTTGTCGAGTTGCTGCGCCAATGGACCCTGTTCTTCAAGTTTCTGAAGAACTCTGATGGCAACTAAAATTTTAAAAACAGATGCAGGGTAGGGGGACATAAAGGACACACTGCTCCGACTTGCCTCTGGATTGAGGAGGTCAGTTGGTGTGTGTGGCGTTTTCCAGGCCTCAGGCACTTTTTCGAACCAAGGAGAGGTTTTGACCACCCGTCCCTCGTCGAATCGTTCTTGAGTCCAACGATACATTTTGACGTTGTTCACCGCTGCGGTTGAGGGATCAAAGGTTGCAGCGATGCCGTTGGGGAAATCGCGTGAGAAAAAGACGTTACTCCCGACAACATTTTTCTTGCAGTTGGGTTGGAAAGCGATAACCGCGAGGTCAATTTGTGGAAATTTTTTTTTGCCAATCGCCGCTCGTCCGTGTTGACAGGCTGGTTCGGTGATTGGGCAGGAATCTTCAGTAAAAGTGGGACCGAGATCAACGACGTTCTCGAAGTCAACTGTGGCCACCGACTGTGCGAGCGCCTTATTGAGTTGTGCCGGAGTCAGGCACGAATCGGCCTTTGCAGCGCTGGTGAACGAAAAGCCCAAAACTGCGCAGCAGAGTCCGAGGTATTGCGATAATTCAAAAACCCGCGAGTCAGAATGTACAATCCATGCATTTGCTTTCGTTTTGAATTTCATGGCTTACAGAAAGCCCCTTTCACGAGATAAGTATCGAGAGCCTTGTGAGCAGCATAGATTCGATATTCAAACTCCTTCGTGCGACGAAATTTGGGAGTTCCGGTCGCGTCGACGCCGTTGTTCTCGTAAGTTCGCCAATCAAAGGGAACCAGTCCTAGCACTCCAGCTGCGTTATACGGATTCTTTTGGCGGCATTCTTTGAGATACGGATTGCCTCCACCGAGCGGTCCAACAAAGATGTCGACGCGATCGAATTCAATGGCACCGCCAACATCCTGCGCGCAGACATAGCCGTCGTGCGTTTTGCCATTTGGAAGGGGAATGCCACGTAACCGCGGCATGAAGAGCAAAGCACCAATCATGCGTTTTTTAATTTCACTTTCCGGAAGCTGGCAGAATCCGAGGTTAGCTTGTTTGCAGAGGTGGACGAAGTCCACTGCAACCGAACGGTATGGATGTAGGCTGTGATTGAGGATTCCAATTCCAAAAGCCCCATTGGGAAGAATTTTGTAATCCCAAACACCGTTAACGCGTGTTGCAACATTCAGCACCCGACCATCCAAAAGTGTTCCGGTTCCCTCCATGTCGAGGTCTTCATGAAACGATTTGCTGACTCTGGCAATGAGCGCTCCTGAGCCGACTTCATAGAGTGGAACAGTTTTGGGGCCAGGATGGAAACTTTCATCGGCGATGTTATAAAAAGTTGGGAATAAATTCCCGAGTGGAACGCGTTCTCCACCTTCAGCGCTCCCTGATTCCAGCATTGCGCCGAGATCACGCATTGGAATTTTTGAGTCGTTTTGTGCTTGAGGGCACAAATCAGTTTCCCAATATATTGGGCGCAGATTCTGAGCTGGGTAGAAGCAAGTTTTTGCTCCGGCCTTCAGCTCAATCCAGGTAGAACCGTTTTTTGTGCCGTCAGTCTCAAGGATTCCCTCAACTGGCTGGGCATGCAATAAAGTAGCAACGCTCACCTGCGACTTTGGTTCCGCAACGCAAGCGCAGCCTTCAGGGCTATTGGTGCAGTTGGCTTTGTATTTTCCAGAAAAGAATTCACTCGCTCCTGCGGTTGTTGTGCAGGCTGCAGAAACTGCCAATGACACGAAGACAGCGCCAATTTTGTAAAAGTTCATGACTTGATCTCGCATTCCAGGGTTTAGAGTGTTTTACCCATAAAAAGTAATGAAGCCGTTTTCCATTCGACAGTTTGGGAGAATTTATAGCCATTTTTTTCATAAAAGCCAACATTGCGGGAGTCTGGTGAGGTCACCAGATGGGCACCGATGATTCCCTGTGAGTGAATCGTGTTTTCAAAAACGTTCAACAGAGTTGAACCAAGCCCTAAGCCGCGGGCCTTTTCTGCGCAGTTGATGTGTAAGTGAGCTGGAAAGGTTGCGAATAAGTGAGATATCTTCTGAAACCAGGGATGCATTTCAAACAATTCAGGGTGCAACGATGTGTTGGGTGTGCCACAAATGTATCCCTGGACTTTTTGATCTTGGTCGAGTGCGACAAAGAAACAGCCTGAATGATTCTTTGCGTACCAGTCGAGATATTTAAACTTGAAGGCAGCTCGTTCCTCGGGGCTTTCAAATTTCTTTTTCACCGACGATTCAAAGAAAATGTTTTCTATTCCAGGCCAGATGCGACCTTTTTCAAGCATTGGCCCCAAATTCTGCAACGACTTGACCTGAATCATAATCGGTTTTCCTCGGTATGTTTCAATTGAAGCCGCAGAAATTTAGTTCTTTGATCGGAGCTATCGTTACCTTTTCATTAGAAAGGTAACGCGAAGTGTTAAGCACTTCCGCAAGCAGCAGAAATGCCGGAATGAGCCCAACTTGTATGTTTGTTTGAGCCTTCACACAAAATCTCTCCGGGTGAGATTAAAGACTACCCCGGAAAGATTCTGGAAGGAAGAATTCGAACCTAGTCATGAAGAGAAATTTGATTGATTCATTCTTGTTGAAGTTCATTTCTGGAGCAAGGAGGTCATTGCCGCAGACAAACCGGCTGCGTCGGTTGCTTGAATAACCTTATTGGGATCTTTTCCAACAACTTCGCGCAGACATTCTTCCGTGCTCAGATTTTTTCCCGAATTGTCTTCAAGCGTGCAAATATCCGATGTTTTGCCCAAAAGTATTCCATAAACCCTCTTGGGAAAGGTTGAATTCAATTTATTAATTGCGTCCGTGAGCTCCTGGGGAGAGTCTTTGGCTGCGCCGTCAGAGAAGAAGAGGGTTGTTTCAAGATCAAATTTACCGGCACCTTTGTTCTTCGCATAATCATTCAGTGCAATTTTGATTCCTTGGGCGTATTTCGTGCTCTGGCGTCCAGGATAATCGCAAATTCCGGGCCGAAACTTTGCCTCAATCTCACTGTTTAATTTGCTCACAACGTTATCAAAACTGCCCAAGCTTTCACCATTGTCTCCAAAAGTCACGACGTTTATCCTGACCTGTTCGCCTGATTTGAGTTTTGTTCGCAGAGCGGCGAGCAAGTCGAGGAGGGCGTCCATCCGCTTACAACTCGGGTCGCTTCCACTCCCTATTGTCTTCGAGTCAGAGGAAGGATCAACCCAGAGGGAACCTGATTTATCCATCACTATGTACAAGTCTAATGACTTGCCTGCCTGCGCAAATTCTGAACCTGGGCTCACGGCTTTGCCGGCTTGCGTAGATTCTTGCCCTGCCCGACTGGTTTGGTCTGGTTTTGTCTCTTTTTCAGAAGATGTAAAATTGCCATTGGAACAGGACGCAATCAAAGAAATACTCATAACAGCAAGGCTGCTCAAAGCTGTTGAAAGCGTTCTCTTCATATCATCTCCATTTTACGGCAAACAATCATTCTTATCGGCGGTTCAAAGAATGAGGTTTAAGCAGTGAGTTCAATACGGCGAGCTCATTGACCTAAGTTGCTTTTCTGTGGCGGTTTGTCATGTGCTGTCGATTTCTTGGACACCCAATACACCACAAAAGTCCCTGAATTAATGTTGTTTCCGATTGGCATAACTCCTGCTGAACGTTCTCCATGGCGGAGTGAATCTATTGCTCTCGCTAGAACGAATGAGGTGGAGTTATGAAAAGGTTTTTCTTGCTTTTGAGTTTGGGACTCGCTGCGCTTGTAGCTTGTACCAACAATGAAAAAACCTCAACATCATCGACACTTGCAATTCCAGTTGATGCCCCTGCGAAGTGTACCGTGAAAGATATTTCCGACTGCACAACTGCAGCGGGAGGATTAACTTGTTTTAGCCGCTGCGGCTTTCAGCCGAGCGACAAATTCTGCAACATGGAAACTTTGGACAACTGTCTCGATGCCAAGGGCGGAAACGGTTGCTACAAAAAGCATTGCGGTGCGTCCGTTCAGAGTGGTCCGTTTACACCACCCGCAGGAAATGGCCTCGTGAGGCTTCCTGCCGAAGGCTACGGATACCAGACGTTTGATGTCGATTGGATGCGCTATGGTAAGCCCAAGACGATTGCTCGCATCAAAGAACTTGCAATTCGAGTTTACAACAAGACAGGCAAGAAGATTTTTGTAGGCGATCTTTCGAGCAGCAGCGGAACCAACGGGGGCCGGCATGCAGGCCACTATGATGGTGTCGAAGTCGATATCGCAGTGATGGGCAACACACCCACTTCGAATTGTTACACTATTTGGGAAGGTTGCTATCTTCGCAGTGCCTCTCTTGTTCTCGTCAAAGAAATTTTGAACATGGGTGGCTCAACGGGAATTCTCTTCAACGACTCTGCGGTACAGTCGCAATTTCCTGGATTTGTATCGTACGCAGGTGGTCACGATAACCATTATCATGTGAACTGGCATCGTTGATTTAAGCAAATTGTTTAAGATTTATTTTCACTCCCGAGAGCCGTTCTTCACGGCTCTCTTTTTTTCTGTTAATTCAGAGATTCATGCGGTGGAGGCAGTTGATGTTTCAAAACAGAACAATGAGAAATCGTGCGTTGACTGTTATTCTTGCTGGCGGTCTCTTGGTTTATTTTGGCTCCGCTGCACGAGCCGAGTCAACGTGGCTCGAAAATGAAACCATTGACCCACAAGGACGCTCGAATCCATTGCAGCTTTCTGAAGTGCAACTTGCCAGCGCTACAGAGCAAGGTCTCCGTCATGCACTCGTTTACCCCGTAACAATCACAGGTGAAGCACTTCCGCTCAATGCGGCCCTTCGCTTTTTCAAGCCCGACGGCGGCGCGAAAACAATCATCGACCTCCTCCAGAATTTTTTTAAACGTGCGATTCGACTCGAATCATTTTCCGATTTCGAGCGTTTGGTTGGTTTGATTGATTATCCCGAGAGTGAAGGGCAGGGAGTTTATCGTGTCCCAATGCCGGAAGCGACAAAACCATGGTATCGAATGGGAACGAGCTTTATTGCTGCTCCCGGAGGTCAAGCACTGACTTTTAGCTGTGCTACCTGCCATGCTGGTGAGTTGTTCGGAAAACGCGTCATTGGGCTCACGAATCGGTTTCCACGAGCTAATGAGTTCTTTCTCAGTGGCCGAGCTGCAACTCGGTTTATTTCACCCGAAATTTTCAAGAGAGCAACGAGTAGCGATTCGAGCGAAACCGAAATGTACAGCCGATTGCGCGACAATGCTCAGTACATTGACGGACGAATGCCATTGGTGCGCGGGCTCGATACATCACTGGCCCACGTTGCATTGAGTTTGGCGCGGAGGGCCGCCGATGGTGTTGCGAGCAAAGATCCGGCGAATTACAGAAAACCTCGCGATACGCTACTTCATCACCAACCAGCCGACAGCAAACCTGCCGTTTGGTGGAACGTCAAATTTAAGAATAAATGGTTGCTCGATGGCTCAGTCGTCGCTGGGAATCCAATTTTCACAAATATTCTTTGGAATGAAATTGGACGAGGTACCGATCTCTCTCAGCTCTCTGAATGGATGTCCAAAAACGATGATACGATTCGCGCACTCACGGCAGCTGTTTTCTCGGCGCAGGCTCCAGAGTTTCTCGATTTTTTTACAGAAGACCATTTTCAAGTTGAAAAAGTCGAACAAGGGCAAAGGCTTTTTTCTGAAAACTGCGCCTTTTGCCACGGTAATTATGTGAAGGGATTTCAGCGTTCTGACAGAAGTGAGCTCAGCAAGCGTGAACTACTCAGAACAGTGCGAGTGGAGTATCACAGCAATACTCCTGTTGTGAATGTCGGGACTGATCCCCTGCGAGCTCAAGGAATGAAATCGCTCGCAGAGCCTTTGAATCGGCTCGATATTTCCAAACGGAGCGGTATTGTTGTGAAGGTTCAAAACGGCTACGTGCCTCCTCCACTCGTGGGGATTTGGGCTCGTTGGCCTTATATGCACAACAACTCAATCCCGAGTTTGTGCGCTGTTTTGACTCCCTCAGCGCAGCGTCCAGTTCAATGGGATGTGGGAGAGGCTCGTGCAACACAAAGTGACTTCGATTCAAAATGCAACGGGTATCCCTTGGGTGAAAAAGCTCCCAAGACATGGAAGCTAAACCGCTGGGGGCACTTCGACACTCGGCGTGTTGGATTGGGTAATCAGGGGCACGATGAAGGAATTATTACAGACAATGGTCGGGAAAAGTTCTCGCCCGAGCAAAAGTCATCCCTGATCCAGTTTCTGCAAACTCTCTGAAATATTATATTCTGTTCATAAATAGTAAACGCGCCAGTTGTGAATTAGCACAACTGGCGCGTTTACTTGTGGTCGCTCAACTCAAATGAGACCGGGGCCAAAATCAGCGGTGACCACAAGACCTTCTTCTCTCACTCCGTCGGCAAAGCAGATGCTGTTGGCAGCCTCGCGGCCGGTGCAAACAGCTCGCTCCATAAGTGCCGATGGATAGTCTGTTTTCAGCCAATCACCAGCGAAAGTAAGATTTGAGACGCCCAGCTTTTGGGGTTCTGTAGAAGTGGGGCGAAGAAGCCCTTGGCCACACTCGAAGGATGTAAAGTTTTCATAACTTCCAACACTGCTGGCAATGACATTCGCATCGGCCATCTCTGGCATGATGTCGAGCACTGTGTTGCGAATGGTTGGCCAAACTTCTGAATCTGAGAGTCCAACAAGTTCGGGAGTTGCATAAAGGTGGAATTCGATCACAGAGCCACCCGTTTTGTTTGCCCAAGCGCGCGATTCGTCTTCAAGGAGTTCGAATCGTGCAAGCAAATTGATTGGCCTGTGTTGGGGTGTTTCAAGGCAATCAGGAATAGTGTCGTTGGGTTTTTTGTCGAACCAAACTCGAAGCACTTTGTAGGGAGGTGCTACCTTGAGTGGATTGACGCACGATTGTAGTTTCGTAAGAAGGAGCTCTGATTCAGAATCTTGCGCAACTGAACGAGCAAGAATTCTCTTTGTGGCGCCGACATCTGTTGCAAGAATGACAGAGTCGTATTTGGCCGATTCTCCCACAACACCACGCACCTGGCCGTCGACAATCTCGAGTCCTTCCACAGGGCTCGACAAAACAATGCGGGTTCCGAATTTTTGAAGTTTCTCAACCCATGGCTTCAACAAACCTGTGTAATGGTCTTTTGTTGTGACTTCGCGGTTGAAGGCTTTTGGATGGCTCAGGAAATAAAGGTGCATGTACAGGCACATTTCAGCGGCGCTGATTGTGTTGGGGTCATTGAGGGTAACCGACGCAGCAGGTTCCATGACGATGTCATAGAATTTTTTATTCACCTTTCTTTGCTTCGCAAGCTCCGCGAAGGTGATGTTATCAAGGCGCTCGTAATTATTTTTATAATTGAAGAAAAGAACTTCTCTGATTGTGTTCAGTGTTCCGGCTGCGTCAAGAAAGTTCATGTTCGGTGAATTCTTGAGAATGTTGAGAAGGTTTACCGGATAGATTGGAGGCTCGCTCTTAATTGTCTCATCTTCGTAGTCTTTGAACTTAAACTGTACTTCATTGAAGGGGCGGAAATTTCCGTTCACTCCGAGGCGGTCGCGTATGTTTTTGAAGACGTGATAATTATCGAACCACATGTGCAGTCCGTGTTCAACCCAGAATGTTCCAGCAGCATTCGTTTCGCGGCGCACCGCGAGTTTACCGCCGACTATGTCCATCGCATCACGAACGACAACCTTATATCCACGTTCCGAAAGTTCGAGCGCAGCGGAAAGTCCAGCAAGTCCGGCACCGACGATGAGAACAGATTTTGAGCCAGGATTCCGAAGGAGGCGTTGGGCACGCGGGTTGCGAGGGGCAATGACTCTCGGAGGTTGCGGAAAGGCCTGCGCGCTTTGTACATTCAAAACCGAATATCCCAGCGAACCGACACCGAAAGACTTCAAAAAATCCCGACGCTTCATGAGTTGATCTCCATCTGTAACGAAGGGGAGGTTATTGCGTTGTGCTTTAATGCACACGCGCAGCCCACAAAACCCGCGTTCACAAGAGGCGTAGGATCAACTCCATAGCTTCGCAAGTACAATTGTGTGAGGCTTCAATCTATTATTTCAACGTGATGTTCGAGGGTTCCTGCACCTGGCCCACCGAGAATAAGTTCGCCTAGGAGGTCGACTGTTGCACCGGCAGGCACGGCTCTCTTGGCAATGATGTGACTACTTTTTTCAGTTCTTTTGCTGCGTGGGTCGAGGAATGCTTGGCGCCAAGAAACATCGACTCCAGATCCGCGGTAGGCGATGGGTGACGGACCATCAGCGGTAACGCGTAAAATGGCAACTCTTTCGCGCTCCCCGGAATTCACAATGCGCACAGGGTGAGAGTAATGAACTCCCCAGTTGCCCCAATTAGGAAGGCGCCAGTGCTGAAAGTCATGCAAAAACCAATTGAAAAATGCGGACATTCGAATGCATGCGTTTTCAGGTTGGATTGCTTTCATGGGCCATGCAGAAGGGCATTGTGATGCGCTTCCTGGCAAGGTGAGCTCAATGAGGTCGTCGAGGATTGCGCGCTTTCTCTTTGGGTTAGAATCAAGCGGATCGGGAGCAATGTGTGTGACCCAAGATGTTTGCGGGGCGAGTTCTGATCTCTTGCTGAGGGCTTTTCCCTGGCACGGGGGAAGGCCCTCGTTGGAACAGAATCCTGCGGAGTGATCAGGACCTACGATGTCTGTCAGGTTGTAGGAAACAGGCAGTGGTCCTTTGGGGGTATCGTCGTTCACCTGAAACTCAGCGCCTGTGAGAATAACCGAGGACACTGGGGAAATTCCTTTGTAAACGAGGCTTTCGTGAACTCCCCAAACAGTCCGACTGCTGTATTCAGAAGGTTTGAGTTTTTTTGCGGGCTCAGTGCGAAAGACAACTTCATCGAGCGACACCTGGCCCTGGAGGATATTAAAATCAACGACTCCGGCAAAGAAGTTGCCAGGATGAATTGATTTTTTCCCAGTATTTCCGAGTAAAATGCGCTCACCTGGGGCAAGCTGAATTGTTCTGACAGGTTGGGCTGTATTGAGAAGCTCAACAAACTCCATTCCGCCCCTGCGCCTGCTATTATTCTCGAGTGCGTCACCTTCAATTTCTATGATGGTGGAATTCTGGCCTGAGTTGCTGACCATAAGTGATGATCGAATCGCAAAAGGCATCATGTTTCGGTGTTCCCACCAGGCTCTAAATCGCCCTTTGGCGAGGGTATCGATGCGAAATAAGCTGCTGGCACAGGGAATCTTTGAAAGCCCGAACGATTCATCTGCAAGGTCGCATGTCTCTTTCGAGGCCCACAGAAATTCCGGGTTGTTCATAAATAAAAGAGTGCGCGTGCTCGACGTGTTCACCCTATAGGAGAGAACAGGGCTGTGTGGTGTTGCGACGTTTTCCGGCGAAGCAGAAATATTTTTGTCTGACATGCATATCAGCAACGTGCAGGCAGGAAGATAGATTTTTTTGCGCGCTAAAAAGTGGCTAAAAATGTTCGCAATGATGTTCATGAAGGGATTCCTTTAACGCGAAAAATCTGACACAGTCTTTCTCTGTGCTGTTGAGTTTAGTCATTTGTTGCCAGGATGCAAAAAATGAATGCGTCACTTCAAAGAATCCGCGCTCTCCAGGCACTCTTGTCGAAAGAGTCAGAGCAAGAGAAGCCGCATCACACACTCGGTGAGCTTTTGGTTTTTCTCGAGCCCATTGAATTCGCACTGGCAGGACTTCTCTTCTCGACGCCTTTCCTTCAACCAGTGCCTTTACTCGGGTTAAGTACTCCCTTTGGAGGAGTCCTTGCTGCACTTGGGCTTCTTCAGGTGCTTGGTCTTGGTCAAGCTGCGCTTCCCAAGCGCATTCGCAACCGTCCAATTGAAACTGCAACGATCAAAAAAATACTCATGTATTGCGAAAAGATTCTTCTCTCTCTCGAGAAAATACCGCATTGGAACTTAGGTTCCCGTGAAAGGATTTTAGCGCACCCGAGAGTTCTTGGCTGGCACATTGTTTTCATGGCATTGATGCTCGCATTGCCGCTTCCTATTCCCTTTAGCAATAGCATTCCGGCTTGGGGTATTGTTTTTTCGTGCTTGGCGATGATCGAGAATAACGGATTCTTTGTTGTTTTTTCATATGCATTCCTCGTTGCAAATGTTTTCTTTTTTGGTGCTCTTGTCTATCTTGGAATTCGAATCGTGATGAGTGAAGGTGTAAGGCATTTATTCTCGATTGAGGGTCTTGGACATCTCTCCGAGCTCATGAAAAATTTGTTTTGAAAAATATTTGAGGGCCGTATTGAAATGACAGATCAGCCAACTCTTATCGGCATTCTGCAAGCCTCGCTTGCACCTGTCACTGTTATCACTGGTGCTGGTCTTCTCCTCGGCGCAATGACAAACCGATACGGACGCACGTCCGACCGAATTCGAACCTTGATGCATGACTTCCGCGCCCGTCGCCACGACAAACGCTCGGTGAATGCCATCGTCTCCGAAATTACGATTCTTTACCGCCGTGCACGGATGATAAGAACTGAAATAGTTTCTGTGGCCGTGAGTATCTTTTGTGTTTCTATCACAATCTTTTGCCTTTTTCTGAAGCTGGTTTACGGAAACGAACTCGACTATCTCGCTCGCTTGTTTTTTCTGCTGAGTTTGTGTTCTTTGATCTTTGCAATGTTGTTCTTTATTGCAGATATTGTCGCATCGCTCACGGCTTTGCGTGTCGTGTTAAGTTCCGATGCTGAACTGTTCGATGCATGCAGCGAGAAAATTCGTTGGTTGAAAAAAGTCGACCTGGATCCCGAGCAAGAGGTATGAATCCGGGGGGTATATGATCTCCGCCCAGACTCAGGAATATCAAAGTTATAGAAGTCGCTCGTCTGGGTGGCTCAGTGAAATGTTGCTCATTGATGGCGATGAATACTTTCCCGCTCTGCTACATGAAATATCTATGGCCAAGAAGTCTATCTACCTTGAAGCATATATTTTTGAGCATGAAAAAATTGGCAAAGAGTTGATTCGTTTACTCAATTCGGCGTGCGAGAGAGGCGTGACGGTTCATTTGCTTGTTGATGGCGTGGGCTCGTCGAGTTGGATTTCAAGCGCCTTTGACTCCGATACAAAACTTGATTTTGAGACAAGAGTCTACCACCCACTTCCATGGCAACTGTTGCCTGGCCTGGGGACGCCGCGCGGCCCAGGAGTGGCTTGGATCTTCCAGTTGTTCGGTTACGTCAACAGCAGGAATCACAGAAAAATAGCAATTGTAGATGAGCGAGTTGCATTTGTAGGCAGTTTAAACATCAGTGATGTGCATTTGCAAAAAATCGCTGGCAAGAATGCATGGCACGACGTGGGTGTGCGTGTTGAAGGTGATGCTTGTGAAGTTTTGCTTGATGCCTATCTCAGTGCCTGGTTTCGCTCTTGGCGAGTGGGTGAAAAGGGCATTTTGAGACCCTCTCTCCAGCTCAGGGGGCGTAGAGAGAAAAAATCGCATCCGCTTGTTGTGCGCAATGATGGGCGCATTCTTCGCCATCGGGCGCTTTCCCAAAGATTGCGCATGATTCGTCAGGCACGTGAAAGGGTTTGGATTGCAAATGCCTATTTTGTTCCAAGTGGTCCGTTGTTGAGAGCGCTCGTTGCCGCGGCGGCCCGGGGAGTAGACGTACGTTTGCTTCTTCCTTCTTCATCAGATGTAAATTTCATGCCTTGGGTTGCGAGAGCGTTCTATTCAGCGCTTGTAAAACGAGGGGTTCGTCTTTTTGAGTATCAGCCGGGCATTCTGCATGCCAAGCTTATGTATGTTGACAATGTGGTTACCGTTGGTTCGTCCAACCTGAATCATCGTAGCTTGCTGCATGATTTTGAGCTTGATGTTATTGTTTCTGATGAAACAACGATAGCACGAGTGAAACGGATGTTTGAGGAAGATTTTCTCATGTCAAAGGAAATCGAGAATCATTCTTTAGAATCTGCACCTTTGTGGAAGGGATTATTGGTGAAGTTCCTGCTCTATTTTCGGCACGTTCTTTAGGAAGGAAAACAATGAGGGTTGTGACTTACAACATTCATAAAGGTTTTTCGATTGCCAACAGACAATTCATTTTGTCTGAAATGCGGCAAGCACTTCATAATTTAAATGCTGATGTTGTTTTGTTGCAGGAAGTGCAGGGAGAGCATAGGCGCAAAGCCAGAACTGTGGAGCGTTGGCCCTCTGCAGAGCAGCATGTTTTCTTGGCAGATGGCCATTTCGATTACAAAGTTTATGGCAGGACGTGGGATGGCTTCGACGGACACCATGGCAATGCCGTGCTCAGTCGATTTCCAATCATTTATTCTAACAACATTGATATTTCGAATGTTTTTTTTCAGAAGCGATCATTACTTCATGTTGTGGTGCTTGTTTCACCAGAGCGCCCGCCCGTGCACTTTATTTGTTTGCATTTCGATCTGCATGAAAAAGGTCGGCTTGCTCAAGTCAATCGTCTCGTAGAACGAATTGAACAAACCGTTCCGCATCATACTCCGCTCGTCATTGCGGGAGATTTTAATGATTGGCGTGGCATCATTTCATCTCACCTTGAACAGGGCTGCGGAGTCGCTGAGGCGCATAAGTTCATTCATGGTCGCTATGCTCGGTCGTTTCCCAGTACATTTCCACTTTTACCGCTCGACCGCGTCTATTCACGCGGGCTTGATTGTCGTGCGGTCAAATGCTTGAG
>CAIZJW010000114.1 GCA_903933385.1 uncultured Silvanigrella sp.
CTTCGACTCCGGAGGCCTTGACATCAAGGGTTCTTCCTTCATGCGCAACATGAAAAAAGACATGGGTGGATCGGCGGCAGCTTTGGGAATTTTCATGGCTGTCGCTCGGCTGGGACTTCCGGTTCGCATGAGTTGTTACCTTGTCCTCGCTGAGAACATGATCTCTGGTCGAAGTATGCGTCCCGGTGATGTTTATAAAGCAAAAAATGGACTCACCGTTGAGATAGACAACACGGATGCCGAGGGACGGCTCGTTCTGGCTGACGCACTTTGCTATGCAGCAGCTGAAAAGCCCGATTGGCTGATTGATCTTGCAACTCTCACGGGTGCAGCGCGGGTTGCTCTCGGACCAAGTGTTGATTCTTTGTTTTGTACTGATCCTGCCTTGGAACGTTTACTCGTGGATACAGGGTTGCTGCTGGGCGATTGGGTTTGGCCATTGCCATTCGTCGATGAATATGAAAGTTGGCTCGATTCCAATGTGGCAGATATCGTCAATTCAGCGAGCTCAGGGCACGGCGGGGCTATCACTGCCGCGGCCTTCCTCAAGAAGTTCGTTGAGCAAAGTAACTGGACACACATCGACACCTATATGTGGGCAGATAAGCCCACAGATCTCACACAGGAAGCGGGCGCCACTGCAAAATGTGTCCGGTTGCTGACGCATGCTATTGGACTTTGGTCTAACCAGGGATGAATCTTCAAAGAAGAATGAGCTGAGGCGCTTTCGAGTGCCCTCATTTTTCGGAGCAAAAGATGAGTCAGGAACCAAAAGAGGCCGTTGGGCAAATCAGCATTCGACTTCGTGAATGGATTCACGAAGTGAACAATGCCCTGTTCATAACAAAAGGGTTTCTCGAAGAGATTGAGTCCGATGCAAAATCACAGGCCTATCTCAAACCCCAATTCGATCACGACAATTTTTGCGAAATGATAGAAACGGTTGTCAGAAGCGTTGATAGACTTGATCGCAGTGTTCAGAAATTGCGAAAATACGCTAAAGAAGAAGTGTTCAGAGAAACTGGCGTCGAGCGCCCAGTGCGTCGCAGCGAAACACTTATTGATTGAATTTCAACACGAACACTCGGCAAATCTCTTCAGAAATTAAGATAAAAAAAATGAGCCGGCGGTCTGTTCGGTAGCCGCCGGTTCGGTCGTCCCTCGGAGGAGGGAAAGTGAATGGATATTTTATTGTGAGGATATTCTTTGAGGCTGGAGTTCAATGGGAAGGAACGAAGCTTTTGGGAAGGCGAATACGGCATCCGAACGATGCTGAATCCGGGGAATCCGTTTATTTGGGATATTCCTATTTGCGGCTGTAGCATGCAGGATTTTAGCCTGCAAGAGATTTTCTCTATGAATTTATAGGGTTTTTTAACTGGTCAGCCAAAAAAAAGATCAGTTGTCCGACGTACAATCATGGCGAGAGGTCGGAGCGAGTACTTGCACCCGTGGAGACTTCCCTGGCTGCTTTCAAGATGACCCCAACAGCAGAATCCGCGTTGGTTTCCACAATTCTTGCGACTGCAACGCGCTCTCGAATTCCAAGCTCATCGGAGTAGGCGTAGTTTCCTCCTGGAGGCATGAATAACTCCACGTCGTCACCGATGCTAAAAGGGTTATTTCCATTAATACCTTGGAGAAATATTGCCATCCCAGGACCCGCGTGTGTGTACGTGCCATTTTCGGTTGCCATGACAAATGCAGGTGCTGAGTTTGGCCGGCCCGTCGATTCTGGGTCGATTGCGACAATTAAGCTTTTCGAGAATGGAACTAAAAGATCAGTGGGTGAAACGTGAGAATTTCCTTCTTCGGCTACCATCAATGTGTAGCCATCGGGTGAAGTTCGAACAACCCCTAAGACGCCGACATAATTGTAAAGTTCTGAATCAGTCTTGGTTGCATCCATGCCACTGAGAACTGGAGTGTGTTTGAGGGCAACAAAGCGTTCGCCCGGGTTGGGTTGGCGACCGTTAAACTGGGCAATCACACTTTGGCCTTTGCCGCCGAGCAGGGGGGAGTTGGGACTGGAAACCACTTCGCCGGCCGAATCAATCTCTGAATTGCTCATAAAACCAGGCAAATCGAAGATGTAGGTTGCATTCATCCCAACGTCGCCGGCGGTGAGGAGATTCTGGTCGCCTGGCAAAGCAGTTGGGTCGATGAGTTCACCGTTTTTCCCAGTCCAGCGGTCAGCGTTCATGGTGAAGGTTTGAAGGGTCGTTAACTCAACCTTAGGTGCGCCGAAGGGGTCTACGGAATCGCGGATTGCAAGTTCAGGAGCCTCTCCTGAGGCACTCGGATAAAACATCAGCTTCATTCCAGGTTCGATTTTGTCAGGATCCTGTACTTCGGGATTCAACACCCACAAGCGCGGCCACCACATTGAGTCATCGAGGAGCTGGTCGCTGATGTCCCACAATGTATCACCAGGTTGAACTATATATTCTGCTGGACCTTCGCCAGGGTTCAGCGGTGGAATGGACTCTGACAGTTTTCGAGCCAACTCCAATTGTGCCTGACGTCGCTCGGCGCGTGTCCTTTGTTTCGGTTTGTTCGGTTGAATGGATTGGGGAGAATCAC
>CAIZJW010000115.1 GCA_903933385.1 uncultured Silvanigrella sp.
GACTCGGCCAAAAACTCGGCACGAAAGCGCAGATAACCCTGAGCTATGCTGTGTAGAGTTTTGTCCACCTGCTGAGATTCTCCCTGGAATTGATTTCAAAAGCACAATGGGCAGACACTAAGATCATCGGGAGGAAAGCACAAACCGACTGATTAATTGCTTAAAGATACATCAACCGAGAAGAACTTCGGGCGGCAAAACACGACTGCGCCCTAGTCCCTCAGGCTTCACTTGAATTTGAATACCAATTCGCTCAGCCATGTCGGGCACATGCGAAATGACCCCTACTTTTCGCCCTTGCGACTGAAGCGCATCGAGAGCTTCAATTGCAACTTTCAGCGAATCGCTATCGAGACTGCCAAAGCCCTCATCAATAAAAAGCGACTCAACCGGAACCTGCTCCGAGGAGAGAGAAGCCAAGCCCATTGCCAAAGCGAGCGAAACCAAAAAAGATTCACCACCTGAGAGAGAATAAACAGAGCGCAACTCACCGCCGGTATCAAGATCCTCGAGAAGAATCCCCTGCCCCTCCGCCGGAACACGAAGTTGATACCGGCGTGCAAACGATTCAAGATGATGATTCGCATGAGCCAGAAGCACTTCAAGGGTGAGTCGGTGTGCCTCCTTGCGAAACTTCGCACCGGTGGCACAACCCACAAGCTCAGAGAGCCGATTCCAACGTTGAAAAAGTGCCTCGTACTCAGCAATCTCATGCATCAGGGCTGCACATTTGTCACGGTTGTGCATATCAGCCTGCAATTGTCCTTGAATAGAAAGCTCCCGCGCAAGATCGCCTTCGAGCGCCGAACTCACGGCCGAAAGCCACTCATGCGCGGGTGCTGTTTTCCAGCCAGGCTCCAACGCTATCATTTGCTGAGACACCGAAACGTGCAGTTTTTCAAGTTCACTTTTATTGCCATTGAATTGCTGAGTCACACCTTCCAAACGGGCAGCAACGGCAACCAGATCAAGAGCATTTTTCTGCACTCTCTGCAGCGCTTCCCGCTGGCTTCTATTTCGCACAGAAATTTCTTCATCCAATGTGTTCATAAATTGCGTCACTGTAAGGCCATTGAGCAAAGTCAGACATCGTTCCGACACAGATGTCAGTTCCGATTCTAAATTCTGCTTTTGAAGCAGCTGTGCAGCCAATTCATCTTTCTTTGCTGCGATTATCTTTTCGCTCGCCCGCAGCTGGGGTTGCAGGGCCAGAATCAAACTCCGGGAAGACTCAAGCTCTCTGATCTGACTCAACCATGAAGAAACTTCACGTTGCATAATTTCCCTGACCCTCTGTGGGGCCTGTCGCCATGCATCGCGCCAATTGCCGTGGCCCGATGCTGTGTCGAGCCTGCAGCAAACAATCTCAAGATCTTCTTGGCATCTGCGAATTTGTACCTTTTCGTTCTGAATTCTCTCCTCAATCACAGCAAAGCGGCTCTCGAACTGACCAAGTTCAAACTTAATTTTTTGCAACAGAACATCTTGCTCGGCAGTTTCCTTCTGCAACTTTTGCAATTCCGTTTGCGCATTTTGACTCGTCTTTATTTTTTCTTGAGACGCCTTAATTTGCTGACTGAGTGCATCCGTTTCTTCGCGAACCTTATCAGCCCGTGCCCCATCAAGAGGCCAGCTGAAACCAAACTCTGCACAAGAGGCACTGAGTTTTGATTCGCGTTCCTTTAATTCAGCAAGACGCTGATTGAAATTTTCGACATGTGCTTGCTGAACAGCCAATTGCGCAGAACCGTGTTTTAATTGCTCGAAGACATGCCGCAAACGCTCATTTAATTGCTCACTTTCTGCCTGGCACTCTAAGAGCAACCGTTGCAGAGGTTCGCTTGCCGATTCAACAGCAAATGGATGTTCTGATGAACCACAAACCGGACAAGCTTCACCAGGGACGAGGCATTCTCTTAAGGCAGCAACACTTTCCGAAACGCTTCTCTCCACTTTTTCTTTGTTGCGCTCGGTGACATCCAATTCAATTCGAATTGTTTTCTCTTGCGACTCAAATTCATTCACGCGCACTTGCAAAAGCTTTATTGAATCCTGAACACGAATTGTATTCTCAGATACTTCTCTGATAGAAACCTTTGCATCATTTGCCAGCGCATGAATTTCAAGCCACTTTTCACCTCGAAGCTTGCGCATTTCTAGCTCAGAAAGCCCATCAATATGCTTTCCAACGTTTTCGGAATCAACGCGAAGAGATATCTCATCCATTCGATGAGCTTTAAAATCTCTGTCACTCTGCGCCCGCTGCAGAGACTCAATGGTTTGGCGAATCGTTTGCGCAAGCTCTGCAAGCGTTTTCGAAGAAAGAGCACTCGCTTCTGAGGCTTTCTTCTCCTCGACTAAAAGTTGCTCACCCCGAGCAAAACAATCATCGAGCGCAGACCACTCTTCAGCCCAGGGCTTGATGCGAAGGTGTTCCATGGTCCAGGCTTCAAGCTCGAAAACCGTTTTCTCGGTAGCATTAAGCTGATTAACATCAGTATCCAGAGCCAATTGAAGCGATTTCAAAACTCCTTCCTGCTCACGCAGTGGATTTTCGATGTTTGAAATCTGCTGAGCAAGTGATTTTTGCTGCGCCTCTAGATGGCGCGCCTCCGCCAATAAAGGCTCCGCATCCACTTTTTTGCGCTCGGCCTCATTTAACGATGCAACCACGCTCGAGAGTTCTCGGCTCAAGAGCTCTTCTTTTTCTTGCCCGGCCTTTAAGTCTGAATTTAACTTCTCCGCGACTTCAGATAATGAGGTCACGGATGCAGATAATTGGCTCATAGAGCGAAGATCATCTCGAAGGACTCTCTGCGCACGGATAGCAACGCTCACTTCCTGGAGCCGCTGATGCAACTCGTTTTTTTGTTCATCACTCAGCAGCTGTAAATGCTCAAGTCCGCGTTTTCTGGCAGACAGCTCCTCTTCGTATTTACCGCGCGCACGAAAAACGTGAATGCCAATTTTCGTGAAAATATCAATTCCAGTGAGCTTCTCAAGAATCGCTGCGCGATCGTTGTCGGATGCCTTCAGGAAACTTGTAAATTCATTTTGGGCTAACATCACTGAGCGCGTGAATTCAACAAACGTGAGTCCAACAGAGCGAATAATTGCAGAACTCACATCGCGAACGCTATCGGCGATGAGTGTTTTCTCTGGAAGATGTCTCAATTCAGTTTGAACATTTTGGATTCTCCCTTTGGGAGAGCCGTTTGCGCGCTTCACGCTCCATCGAGCACGGTACAATTGGCGATCTGTACCTACAAAATCAACTTCCGCCCAACCATGCACCGCACCACGGCGGAGAAGATTGCGCGGATCGCTGACACTGATGGTTTTTTCTTCGCCATCAGGAACACTCACATCTCTTGTGGGAGCGGATATGAGCCTTGGAGTCGTGTGATAAAGTGCAAGGCAAATTGAATCGAGAAGAGTGCTTTTACCGGCCCCGGTAGGACCACTGATTGCAAAGAGTCCAGCACTGGCTAAGGGC
>CAIZJW010000116.1 GCA_903933385.1 uncultured Silvanigrella sp.
GCCAACCAAATTTTAAAATCATTAAGATCAGCACAAACTTCAAGAAAGAATCCGTTACGCTCTCCGAAGCGCTCGAAAACCTGTCGAGCGAAGTGAGCAGAGCTGTTGCACTTGGAGCGCGCACCGTCATTCTTTCCGACCAAGGCGTTGATGCAAAAAACATCCCCTTGCCATCTCTTCTCGCGCTCTCGTCGGTTCACCACGCACTCATCCGCAGCGGCCAGCGCAAGCAAACAAGTTTGATTGTTGAAAGTGGCGAACCGCGAGAGGTTCACCATTTTGCTGCACTCCTTGGATTTGGTGCCGATGCTATCTGCCCATACTTAACGTTCACAATTGTCAAAAAATCAGACCCTCTCTCCGGATTTAAATCGGAAATTGCATCTGACACTCGCCAAAAGAACTATATAAAGGCTATTTGCGACGGACTGCTCAAAATAATGTCTAAGATGGGCATTTCCACACTTCAATCCTATCGCGGTGCGCAAATTTTCGAATCACTCGGCCTGGATCAACGAGTGATTGACCAGCACTTTTCGTGGACTCCCAACCGCATTCAGGGGATCACGCTTGAAGATATAGAGGCCGACACGCGACACAGACACACCAACGCATTCACTCCGCGTTCGTGGCAGGGCAAACAAATTCTTCCGAAAGGTGGAATTTATCAATGGAAGCGCACAGAGGAAAAGCATTTGCACAGTCCTGAGATGATCTCTCGACTGCAAAACTCGGTACGCATCAATAGCCGCGAAGAGTTCAGCAAATTCTGCAAAGAATTAGACGAATCCTCTGAGAATCCATTGAATCTTAGAGCACTCTTAAAATTGAAAAAGACGCGCACCCCAGTTCCTCTCCCAGAAGTTGAGCCTGTCACAAACATTGTCAAACGTTTCGCAACTGGAGCCATGAGCTTCGGTTCCATCAGCAAAGAGGCTCACGAAACAATTGCAGTTGCAATGAATCGTATTGGGGCGAGAAGCAACTCTGGTGAGGGTGGGGAAGACGAGAATCGTTTCTTCTCAAAGAATCCTTCAGAGAACAAAAAGAGTCATATTAAGCAGGTCGCCAGTGCACGATTCGGAGTCACAAACAGCTATCTTGTGCATGCCGAAGAGCTGCAAATAAAAATTGCTCAGGGAGCCAAGCCAGGTGAGGGCGGACAACTGCCTGGTCATAAGGTGAACGAGTCAATAGCAAGGGTGCGGCACAGCGTTCCTGGCATCACCCTTATTTCACCTCCGCCACATCATGACATCTACTCTATTGAAGACCTCGCTCAGCTTATCTTTGACCTCAAAAACGCAAATCAAAAGGCAAGAATAAGCGTTAAACTCGTTTCTGAGGCAGGCGTTGGAACAGTTGCCACGGGGGTTGCCAAAGCGAAGGCCGATGCAATCCTTATCAGCGGACATGAAGGCGGAACTGGTTCCAGTTCGCTGTCTTCCATTTCGCATGCAGGACTCCCTTGGGAGCTTGGATTAGCAGAGGCTCAACGGGCACTTGTTGAGAACAACCTTCGTTCGCGAATTGTGCTCCAAGTCGATGGACAATTGCGCACACCACGTGACGTGGCCATTGCAACGTTGCTAGGTGCTGAGGAGTGGGGATTAGCAACAGGTGCACTCATCTCGCTCGGGTGTATTATGATGCGAAAATGCCATCTCAATACCTGCCCCGTGGGAATTGCTACACACGATCCCGAACTTCGCAAGAAATTCGCAGGTCAACCAGAACACCTCATTAATTATATTTTCCTTCTCGCTGAAGGGCTCCGCGAGATTATGTCTGAACTTGGCTTCAGAACCGTGGATGAAATGGTTGGAAGATCCGAATGTCTCGAAAAAATTGAAACACTGAAGAATGAACGTCTCTGCAAAATTGATTTGGGCGCACTGCTTCAAATGCCAAATGCAGTTGATTCGAATGTTCTTCATAACAGCGAAGTGCAAAATCATTGCATTGAGCATACATTGGACTCTCGGGAAATCATTCCTGTAAGTTTGGAGCAAGTGATTTCGGGCGGAAGAATTTCACTCAATCTCCCAATTAACAATCTGAATCGCAGCGTCGGAACTCTCATATCCTCCGAGATCACCCGCCGCATTTTCCCAAAGCAACTCCCAGAAAACAGCCTTATTCTTAACTTTACAGGCACCGCCGGACAAAGTTTCATGGCCTTCGCGATTCAGGGCATCACTGCAACCATCAATGGCGAGGTCAACGATTATCTTGGAAAAGGCCTTTCAGGCGCAACGGTGATCGTAGCACCCACACACCCAAACTTGCTTGATGCCAATGAAAATCTCGCTTGTGGAAACACAGCCCTTTACGGCGCAACGTCTGGCAACATTTTCATCCGAGGAAGTGCGGGCGAACGATTTGCCGTCAGAAACAGCGGCGCTCATGCCGTTGTTGAAGGCATTGGCGACCATGGTTGTGAATATATGACGGGCGGTAGTGTGGTTGTACTCGGTGGCATTGGAAGAAATTTTGCAGCTGGAATGAGCGGCGGAATTGCTTACATCTATGATCCTACATCCTGCTCCCGCACGAGAGTGAACCGTCAACTCGCTGAGATAACTTCCCTCACTCGAGACGATGATCTTGCAGACCTTCAAACCCAAATTCAAAGACATTTCGCACACACGCAAAGCCAGCTTGCTCAGTTCGTACTCAGGAACTGGGAGAGAGAAAAAGAAAATTTTATTGTGGTGATGCCAAATGGATTTCGTGAACATCTTCAATCGCTGCGTGCACGCAACTCAACGCATTTAGCGCCGAATGGTGTTGCCTCAGCATTGGCACAAGTAATTCCGACGCAAGGAGAAGACAATGGGAGAAATCCGAGGATTCATGACCTACCCACGGGTTATCCCACAGCCGGAAACACCCAAGGAACGACGCCAGCACTTTCGTGAATTTGTCGCACCGCTGCCCGACACAGAATTGCGGCGACAGGGCTCACGGTGCATGGATTGTGGTGTGCCCTTTTGTCATAGCGGATGCCCACTGGGCAACAACATTCCCGAGTGGAATCATTTGAGCTCTCAAGAGGAATTCAAAGCCGCACTCGACTCCCTTCTCTCAACAAATAACTTTCCTGAATTTACAGGCCGAGTGTGTCCTGCTCCCTGCGAAACGGCTTGCGTTTTGGGCATCAATGAAGACCCAGTTGCTATTGAGTCGATTGAAATGGCTCTGTCTGACATGGGATTTGCTCACGGCTGGATTCAAGCCGAAGTCCCAGAGTCTAGAACTGGAAAGAAAGTCGCAGTCGTTGGAAGTGGTCCGGCGGGCCTTGCAGCAGCGCAGCAGCTGAATAGGGCTGGTCACCTAGTCACGATTTTTGAGAAGGCAGATAGACCAGGCGGGCTTCTCATGTACGGAATTCCGGATTTCAAACTTGAAAAAGACAAAGTGGAACGTCGAATAGAACTCCTTAAAGAGGAGGGAGTCATATTCAAGTGCGGAATCAATGTGGGAATAGATGTAAGTATTAGCGCGCTGAGAACAGACTTTGATGCCGTTCTCTTGGCATCCGGTGCTGGAAAAAAACGTGACCTCGAAATACAGGGTCGCATTGGCCGTGGTGTTCACTTTGCAGAGGAATTTCTGAGTCAATCAACGCGCCGAGTTTTGGGTGATTCTCTAGCTCTTGAGTCAGAAATTCTTGCCACTCACAAAGACGTTATTGTGATCGGTGGAGGTGACACCGGCTCAGATTGCATTGGCACGGCAAACAGGCAGGGTGCAAAAAGCGTTACGCAATTCGAAATTATGAATCAACCACCGCGACTTCCAAAGCATCCACGACAAAACCAACGACCATCAGAAACCCCATGGCCACATTGGCCAAGCATGCTGCGCACAACATCTTCTCACGAGGAAGGATGTGCCAGAGAGTGGTCGCTGCAATCGGTGAAATTCGAACGCAACACTCAGGGCCAACTCGAATCCCTCATCACTCAAGAGGTCGAGTGGTTTACTCAGCCCTCAGGACGAAAAGATTTCAGGGTTATTGAAAGCTCAGAGAAGCGCTGGCCGTGCCAACTCGTGCTCATTGCCATTGGCTTTTCAGGAGCAGACGCAACAGAGACACTTGCAGAAGCCGGAGTTGCAATCAACGCGCAGGGCTGCATTGCGACGCACGGGGACACCTATCAAACAAACGTTGCTGGTGTATTTTCGGCAGGTGACGTGCGCCGTGGCCAATCATTGGTTGTCTGGGCCATTGCAGAGGGCCGCAAAGCAGCGGAATCAATTCACAGATTCTTATCTTAGAACTGACACCTTTCGTTCTGTTCCTGCCGAAATTTAATTTTCGCACTCTCAGAAGCCTCTTATGACACAGAACTTCTAGGCCGCTTTGAACCTAGGCAAAAATCTCCCTAGGCTCTTTGACTCTAACAAATAAAGTGTGTGAATTTTGATTCTTATAATTTTAAAGTGCATGCATTAAGAATAGATTTGGCTGAATGGAGAAATACTAGGATGCATAGCAGAAATCTGATTTTACTCTCTTTAATAGCGCTTTTCTCATTCACTGGATGCAGCAACAAATCTGGCAAAAATGGGGATCATTCATCTCAAGCAAGCACACAAGCGAGTGAAGCAAAGGGGCAGTATTTTTCCGCAAAAATTGTGAGTTGGAGCGTAGGCCCTGAAGTGAGTGGCGATTCACTTGCTGACATCAACAACGCATGCATCGTTGAAATTACAACTCCAACGGGTGGCATTCCAGACAGTCTCACCGTGCAGGATATTTTTCCTTATATGAAGGTCCATGGACACGGTGCTCCCGATGAACAAATCACGTTCACTGTTGAAGGAAATCGAATCAAGATTTCGAAAATTGCCTTCACAATGAGCGGGCCATGGGAACTCCATGTCAAAGCCACAACCAATGGTCAGAGCGAAGAACTTGAAATTCCAGTTGTGGTGCCGTGAATGAAATTCCTAAATTCAATCTCATGGTTTCTTATTTCTGCTGCATTGTTTATTTCAACTCTCCTGGTTTCCTCGGAGGGCTACGCGTGCGCCTCTTGCGGGAGTGGGAGCGATGACCCTCTGATTCTTTGGCCCAATGAGCAACTCAAAACATACCTCGGAATATCGAGTAGCTCGCGCTTCGAAACGGTCGATCCAAATGGAAAAATTGGCCGAGAGTCTGGGCCTACTGCGCGCGAGGCCATCACTTTTGCTGCAGGAAAGGCGCTGCGTAACGATCTCTTCTTCACGCTGACTCTTCCCATGCAGCAAAATCGGCTCAACGGGAATTCACTTCGCTCCCTGGGCGATCCTGTTCTGGCGGCAAGGTGGTCGTGGTTGATGCCCGAGTTCACTGAACCTTCCAGGCCGCAGATTCAACTCATGGCTTCCTACAAACTCGCTCATGCTAAAGCGCTTCAAGAGACGAAGCGAGTCGACCTCCTCGATACCTTTGGTACTGGAGTCCCTGAGCTTAAATTGGGTGTCGATGCCTTTTGGGGACAAGGAGTACTGAAAGGGGGCTTTGCACTCGCAGGACTCTTCCCAGATGAAAGAAGACTCGGCCGCTCCGCTGTTTTTCCCGGCAATGGATTGAGGGCGACATCGACACTTGGGGTTTCCCTCGGAGCCGACAATAAGCTGCTCGCGGGAGTTGTGCGAGAAGCCCGAGAAGAGCGCCGCAATGATGGACTTCGTGTCTCGCAGAGCGAAGTTCTTGCTCACTCTATCTTCGTTACGTGCGATTGGATGCCATTGCCACGAAACATGATTCGATTGAGCATCAGCGACAAAGGAAGAGTCTTTGAAAATCGCAACATGATCGCAGCCTCGTCGTTGAGCTTAGCATGGTTGTCCACATGGGAATAACACCCAATCAAAATCGACCAGCGAGATCTCGGTTGCTCATTCTTTTGCTTGGTCTAATGTTTTTGGGTGCGATTGCAGAGCAAAATGCACTTTCACAGCAGAACTCCGTTGTTGTGAATTGCCCACCTATCAATCTCGATAAATTAAAGAGCATCATTGAAGCGTCAACCTCAAAGAAGGCCGATTTGGTTTTTTTCTCGGGCTGGTGCAGCGATTGTGCACTTCACCTCAAGAAAATCAAATCGAACGAGATTATTCTCGTAGGAACCTTTGATACGAGGCCTAGAATTGAAAAGATTATTGGAAAAATGAATATAACCAATCCATGCTATACGGACGCTGGGATAGGCAAAATACTTCACGTCACGTCGGTTCCAGCCGATCGCACCGTGACATTGGAGTCGCTGGACAAAATAAAATAAATCGAATTCTCTGCACGCTAATACCGCAACAATTTGTTGCGTTCTCAAATTCCAGACGTTGATGTAGCCTAGCGGCAGATCAGTTGCCCCGCTCCTCAGTGAGGAATTCATGTCAATCAACGAACGCAGCTTAAACTTAGTTTTATCTCTCCGATGGATTGCACTCGCGTGCCAAATGATTGTTGTTTTTCCAGCCCTGAAACTGGGTT
Organism: uncultured Silvanigrella sp.; assembly: GCA_903933385.1. GTDB lineage: Bacteria > Bdellovibrionota_B > Oligoflexia > Silvanigrellales > Silvanigrellaceae > RFOM01. Next base: position 6,491 of record CAIZJW010000116.1, read on the forward strand.
GGCTGCAGCCGCAAACCCGTCTGCCCGCCTTGCTAATCATTGCCGCCCTTGCAGCCCTCAACACGGCAAGTGTCTTTGCGCAAAAAACGAAATTCTTTCGGCCAACCCAGGGATATCTCTTTGCACAGCTTGGACTTGATCTGTGCGCTCTCTGCGGCCTGCTTTGGCTCACCGGGGGTGCCTGGAATCCTTTCATTGTGCTTGTTTTTTTTCATGCCGCGCTGGGCGCGCTTTTGCTTCAGGGGCTTTATGTGGTGCTCTTTGTCATGCTGCTGTTATGGGCATCCACAGCACTCTATTCAAACCCAATCATCCCACCCCCGGCCCTCGGCCAAACACTCCCAAGCGTAGTGCTTTACCCAGTTCATATGATTGTCATGTTGAGCCTCGTTGCATTGATCGCATGGGTGTCAATTCGCCTCGAAAGCAAACGCAGGGAATTGGAGTCTGCGAAAGATGAGCTCCAAAAGCTCGACCACCTGCGCGCCTTCGGAGTGATTGCAACCGGTTTCTCGCACGAGTTTGCAACTCCTCTCTCTACCCTACAAATGCGTCTCAAGAGACTCCAACGTAAAAACTCGGAATTGGAAGCAAACGAAGATCTTCAGGTTGCGCTCGAGGCTTCACAGCAATGCGAGACAAAGCTGAGAAATCTCCTGAAACGCAGAGACAACCTCGATCACTGCACGTTTGAAAAAGTTGATATTGTTGAGCAGATTCAGAGTGTGAAATGTGCTTGGAGTTCATCAACAGCTCAACTCATCGTAGATGTTCCACTCAATCCCATTGAAGTTCGAACACCGCGCACCTCACTCAAGCAAGTGATCTCCGACCTGCTCGACAACGCCAAACAGGCATGTCCAACGGGAATCATTCGAATCAGCGCAAGGAGCGACGAGCGAACCGGGCTAATGGAGCTACACATAGAAGATGAAGGACCAGGTGTTCCACAAATGATTCGCAACCATCTCGGTGAGCCCTTCTTTACAACCCGAGATGGCGGCAACGGTCTTGGACTATTTAATGCAGTCACCTTCGCCAAAGCCATGGGCGGAATCTTGCAAATATCTGATCGTTTAGAAGGGGGTGCAAAAATCACTCTGCAAATTCCCCTTATACAACCAGATCACGTTTGAAAGATCGAACCCATCATGCAAAAGAGACTCTTAATCCTCGACGACGACGCAGCATTCCGAAGCACATTGGAGCTTGAGTTTATCGATCGTGGTTATTCTGTTTTGACAGTAGAAAGTATTAGCCGGGCGCGCGCAGTTCTGGACGGTGGCATGAACTTTGATTTCGCTATTCTCGATCTCAGGGTCAAATCAGAACTGAGCCTTGAATTTCTGCGTGAACTCACTGCAACAAACCGTTGCTGCAGGGCGGTTGTCTTGACAGGCTATCCCTCCACAGCCACCACGGTACAGGCTATAAAGAATGGAGCGGTCAATTATCTTTTGAAGCCTTCTTCGGTGGAGTTAATTGAACAGGCGCTCTGGCTTAACGATGTGAACACTGAGTTCAATTTCGAATTCTCTGATACACAGTCTGTTACCCTGGCTCGTTATGAATATGAACTGATTGAATTTGTGCTCTCGCAATGCAATGGGAATATTACTCACGCCGCAAATCGCCTTGGGCTGCATAGGCAGAGTTTGCAGAGAAAGATAAAAAAGGGTTTGCCTCAATAGGTGAAGGAGACAATCGTGATTTCGCAAAAAATAAATTCCATGACACTCGCCGGATACGCCTTTCTTGTCCTTGGCATTGCCGTCGCTTGCGGGAAGGGGAAAGACTCCAACTCAGGGATTAGTTCCGATGAGCAGGTTGTCGAGATTCCGTTTCGCGCGGCGGTGGGTGATGAAGATTTCGACTGTAATAAAACCTACACTCTGGGAACCGACAGCACCCAGGTTCAGCCCAAAGACTTTCGATATTTTGTCAGTGACATTAAATTTGTAAAAGCTGACGGAACAAAAGAGAATCTCAAGCTTGAGCAAGATGGCAAATGGCAAACGGGAAATGTTGCACTCCTCGACTTTGCAACAACTGATTTAAACTGTGCCAAATCATCCTCTCCTGATGCATCAACTCGCAAGGTGGTTCGCGGTGTCATTAAAAAGGGTGAATACACAGGAATGGAATTTGCCCTCGGACTCGACGACAAAACCAATCACCTTGATTCTGCAACTGCCGAGCCCCCACTCAACAATCCGGGTATGTGGTGGTCCTGGAAGGGTGGTTACAAAGAACTCCGCCTTGAACTGACGATTCTTTCCAACGGCAATGCAAAAGACAAAGACTATTTAATTCACCACGGTGCAACGAGCTGCTCAGGTTCAAGCCCTGAAACATACACATGCACCCACGAAAACAATGCACTCATAACACTCGCGGGAAATCCTCTGCAGTCGGGAGTGAAGTTCGATATTGCGAAGTACTTTGAAGGCGAAAAAGTGCAGGAGGAACTCACGCAGAACCTCACAACAACCAAACAGATGGGTGTTGTTTCCAGCCCTAGCTCTTGGGGGTGCATGGCCTTTGGCGGCGACGGCGACTGCGAGTACTTATTTTCAAATTTGGGCCTCACCTTCAAAGATTCAGTTGGCAACCTCACGCCAAGTCAGAAGGTATTCTCGCTTTACGAAAACGTAGGAACGTCTCAAACCGCAGATCCTTCGAATGTAAAAACCGACGGAGCCGCCTGCACTGATTCCAAAAAA